>CAZZWS010000063.1:13909-18705 GCA_964657795.1 Beijerinckiaceae bacterium | reverse complement strand
CCCACTTCACATCCCCGCTACATCGCTTCAAGCGTCGGCGGCCATCCGCTCCAGCGCTTCCCACCGCGCCATCGCGGTGGCGAGCTCGCGCTCGATCGCGGCCGCGCGCTGTTCGATCCTCTGCGCGCCATCCCGGTCGTTGCGATAGAGGGCGGGGTCGGCGAGACGCGCGGCGAGCGCGCTCTGCTCGACTTCGAGAGCGGCGATGGTCTCCGGCAACGACGCGAGCTCGCGCTGTTCCTTGAAGCCGAGGGCCGTCCTGGTCTTGACGGGTTTCGCCTGGGCAGGCTTTGCTGGTGTAGCGGGCTTTGCTCGAGCGCCGGGTTTGACTTCCGCCCCGTTAACCTTCGCAGCCGCAGGCGTTACCTTCGTCGCCGGCAAGGGTGATGCCGATGGTGATGCCGACGGCGCCGCGGGCGACTCCGTGGACCTCGCACGTGCGGCCTCGGTGTCCGCGTACCCGCCGACGTACTCCCGCCAGTGGCCATCGCCTTCGTAGGCGATGGTCTGCGTGACGACGTTGTCGAGAAACGCGCGATCGTGGCTGACGAGGAAGATGGTGCCGGGGTACTCGATCAACAGCGCTTCGAGCAGCTCCAGCGTGTCGACGTCGAGATCGTTGGTGGGCTCGTCGAGCACCAGCACGTTGGCCGGTCGCGCGAACAGGCGCGCGAGCAGCAGCCGGTTGCGCTCGCCACCCGACAGGCTCTTGACCGGCGACCGCGCCCGTTCGGGCGCGAACAGGAAGTCGCCCAGGTAGCTCATCACGTGCTTGCGCTCGGCGTTGTTGCCTTCACCGATCTCGATCCACTCCGAGCCGGGACTGATGGTCTCGAGCAGCGTCTTCTCGGGGTCGAGCGCCGCGCGGGTCTGATCGAAATACGCGACCGACACCTGCGTGCCGAGGCGCACCTTGCCCTCGTCGGGCTCGAGCTGTCCGAGGATCAGCTTCAGCATCGTCGTCTTGCCGGCGCCGTTGGGACCGATCAGGCCGATCCGGTCGCCGCGCATGATCGTCGCCGTGAAGTCCTTGATGACCGTGCGTCGATCGGCGCCTTCGCCGAATCGCTTCGTGACGTCGGTCAGCTCGGCGACCAGCTTGCCCGAACGGTTGCCGGTGTCGACCACGAGCTGCACGTCCTTCGATCGTTCGCGACGCGCGGCGCGATCGACGCGCAGCTGTTCGAGCCTGCGGACGCGGCCTTCGTTGCGCGTGCGTCGCGCCTTCACGCCTTCGCGGATCCACGCCTCTTCCTGCGCGAGACGCTTGTCGAACTTGGCGTTCTCGACGCGCTCGACTTCCAGCTCCTCGACCTTGCGCAGGCGATACGCGGCATAGCTGCCGGGATAGCTCGCCAGGTTGCCGCGGTCGAGTTCGACGATGCGCGTCGTGACCGCGTCGAGGAACGAGCGATCGTGCGTGATGAACAGGACACTGCCCGCGAACTCGCGCAGCAACGCTTCCAGCCAGCCGATGGTCTCGATGTCGAGGTGGTTGGTCGGCTCGTCGAGCAGCAGCAGATCGGGATCGGTAACCATCGCGCGCGCCAGCGCGACGCGCTTCGCCTGGCCGCCGGACAGGCCCGACACGCGCGCGTCGCCGTCGAGCTTGAAGTGCGTCATGACGCGTTCGAGCCGATGCGCGGCGGTCCAGCCGTTGTCGGCGTCGAGCGCGGACTGATGCTCGGCCAGCGCGTTCATCGCTTCGTCCGAATGGTCGGTCGCGACCCGATGCGCGGCGCGCTCGTACGCGATGATGTGCGCCGCGGCCGGCAGTCCCGCCGTGACCGCTTCGAGGACCGATGCATCCTTCGGCAGGTCGGGTTCCTGTTCGACCAGCGCCCACGTCAGGCCCGACGCGCGCGTGATGTTGCCGTCGTCGGGCTGACGCGCACCCGAGATCAGCGACAGCAGCGACGACTTGCCGGCGCCGTTGCGACCGATCAGGCCGATGCGTTCGCCGCGTTCGATGTGCAGCGAGACCTTGTCGAGCAGGGCGACATGCCCGAACGCGAGTTCGGCGTTGTGTAGCGAGAGCAGGGACATGTCGTTCTACAGATGTTAAGAAAGTTTACTTTTCGGATCGAGGCGGAAAGCGGATTCAACCGTCCGAGACCTTCAGCACGAGCTTGCCGAAGTTGTCGCCGCGGAACAGCCTGAGCAGCGCGTCGGGAAAGGCGTCGAGGCCGTCGACCACGTCCTCGCGGCTCTTCAGTCGACCGTCCTTCAGGTAGTCCGCCAGTTCCGCGACCGCCGTGTGATAGCGCGCCGCATAGTCGAACACCACGATGCCCTGCATGCGCGCGCGGTTGACCAGCAGCGACAGGTAGTTGGCCGGACCGACCACCGGACCCGTGTTGTTGTACTGGCTGATGGCGCCGCAGATGATGATGCGGGCATGCAGCGTGATCCGCGTCAGCACGGCGTCGAGGATAGCCCCGCCGACGTTGTCGAAGTAGACGTCGACGCCGTTCGGGCAGTGCTGCTTGAGCGCGGCCTTCACGTCCTCGGACTTGTAGTCGATGCACGCGTCGAAGCCGAGTTCGTCGACGACCCACGCGCACTTCGCCGGCCCGCCCGCGATGCCGACGACGCGACATCCCCTGATCTTCGCGAGCTGGCCGACGGTCTGGCCGACCGCGCCGGCCGCCCCCGACACCACGACCGTCTCGCCCGCCTTCGGCTGCGCCTCTTCGAGCAGACCGAAGTACGCCGTCATGCCGGGCATGCCGAGAACGTTGAGCCACTGGCCGATGGTGCCCATCTTCAGGTCGATCTTTCGCACGTCGCCGCGCGCGACCTGCTTCTCGGCCACCGCCCAGTATTCCTGGACGCCGGGCGACCCGGCCACGTGGTCGCCCTCCTTGAACGCCGGATTGCGCGAGGCCACGACGAGGCCCACGCCGCCCGCGCGCATCACGTCGCCGATGCCGACCGGCGCGATGTAGCTCTTGCCTTCGTTCATCCAGCCGCGCATCGCCGGATCGAGCGACAGCGACAGGGTCCTGACGAGAACGCCGCCCTCGTCGGGCTCGACGACCGGCGCCTGCGTGAACGACCATCCGTCGCGCGTGGGCAGGCCCGTCGGACGCGCCGCGAGGCGGACCTGATGATTCGACAGCGATGACACGTCCATGAAGTTCCTTGCTACGGGATGAGGGCGACTCGCGCGCGAGAACGAAGCGCGGCACGTCGAATACACTGGCGTCTGTCGATCTCCGACAGCGCATTGGCAGGCTGTCTCACGGCAAACGGCGACAACGATCGTTACCGTGTGGTCGGCATCGATCGACAGGATCGAAGCGGCCCAGCCTGGTCTCCCCGCCGGGAGTCGAACCTGGATTTGCCGCTTAGGAGGCGGCTGTTCTATCCATTGAACTACGGAGAGAGCCGCGGATTATAACGATGCGGCGTCGCGCCTCGCGCGATGCCGCCAACAGGAGTCGCCATGACCCGGATCATCGCAGGCCGCTTTCAGACATCGACGGAGGCGGAGGACGCCGCGCGCGCCCTGACGGAACATTCGATCGCGATGGATCGCATCAGCATCTTCTACGTCACGCCTCCCGGCCAGCACGACGCGACGCCGGTCGGCGGCGACGAATACGAATCGCCGGGGCTCGAGGACGCGCCCGCCGGTGCCGGGATCACGGGAGCGGCGGTCGGGGTGGGCGCCGGCATCGCGGGGGCGTTGATCGGCGCGACGGCGGGTCTGGCGACCCCGATGGTGGTGGTCGCGGGGCTGGGTGCGGCTGCGGCGGGCGCCTACAGCGGCTCGCTCGCCGGTGCGATGGGCGCGGCCGACGACGCGGGCAAGCACCTGATCCGCCACGCCGGGATGATGGTCGCCGTCGACGCGGGGGCGGACGAGGACGAGGTCGTCGCGATCCTGCGCCGCGTCGGCGCCAACAACATCGAGGCGGCCGACGGCGCCTGGACGGGTGGAACCTGGGAAGACTTCGATCCGACGATCGCACCGCATCTGGTCGACGGGCCGCGGCCGATGGTCGCCAATCCGGGCGGCGTCAACTAGGTCCGGAGATCACGATCGGAGCGCGTCCGCCGGCGACCTGCTGGTCGCACATCGCAACGAACGCCGCTTCGAGCGCGCGGGTGGTCGCGGCGGTATCGAACAGCGGGGATGCCCTGCACTGCTGTTCCAGTCGTTGCCGGAAGCCGCTGAGAAGGTCTGCGCTGTTCGACCAGCGAATGGCCCTCGCGACGTAGTCGTCGACATCGTCGGCGATCCCGTCGCCGAAACCCGCGGACCGCAGCACGCTCTCGGCGACCCGCCCCGCGAAGGTCTCCCCCCGCACCGTCAACACGGGACAACCCGTCCACAACGCGTCCGACGCGGTGGTGTGGGCGTTGTATGGCCACGTGTCGAGGAACAGGTCGGCGTGGCGGTACAGGCCCAGATAGCGCGCATGCGGCAGGTTGTCGGCGAACAGCACGCGGCCGTCGGCCACACCGCGTGATTTCATCTGGCGACGGAGGCGCTCGCGCGTACTGGCGAGATCGCCACGCGCCTGCAGCCACAGCACGGCACGCGGCGCGCGTTCGAGGATCGCCGCCCAGGCGTCGAAGACGGCCGGGTTGATCTTGTAGGTGCTGTTGAACGAGCACAGGACCACGGCGTCGTCGGGCAGGCCGAGCGTCGCGCGATCGATCGTCTCGACCGCGATCCGCCGGTCGTCGTTGACCTGATAGCAACCGGGCAGCTGCACCAGCGTCTCGCTGTAGTCGGCGGCTTCGCCAAGCGGCGTGACGATGGCGTCGCCGATCAGGTAGTCGAT
>CAZZWS010000063.1:0-13899 GCA_964657795.1 Beijerinckiaceae bacterium | reverse complement strand
AACGACCCGCCCATCGTCGCGGGATAACCGAGGTACGACACCGCGATCGGCGCCGGTCGCAACGCCATGACGCCGGTCGGCGCGTGCTCGGTGTGGCCCTTGAGGTCCACGAGGACGTCGATGCCGTCGGCGGCGATCGTCGCCGCGATGCGCGCATCGCTCCAGCCCCGCGCATCCACGAAGCGATCGAAGGCGGCGACCAGGCGCCGGCGCAACGCGCTGCCGTCGTCCGGTCCGGTCGAATAGGCGAAGACCTCGAAGCGCTGGCGGTCGTGTCGCTCGAACAGGCCGGCGGTCAGGATGCCGGTCGCATGGTCGTGGAAGTCGGCTGACAGATAGCCGAGCTTGATGCGTCCGCCCGCCGGACGGTCCGACGACATCGCACCCGTCGTCGACGAACCGCTGCGATGACGCTTCGCCCAGCCTTCGGCGGCCGCGCGTTGCTCGGTCCGCGTCGATGGATCGGACAGGAACGTGAACGGCGTCAGCGCGCTCGCGTCGCCGCGCTCCGCGTGGCGCGCGACGCGTTCGCGGAACGAGGCCTGCAACGCGGCGAGCCCGTCCCACGCGGCCCAGTGCTTGAGCAGGAAGATCGTCTCGGACAAGGCCATCTCGCGCGTCGTCTCGTCCGTGCGTTCACTCCGCAGGACGGCCGCGTAGTCGGCCAGCGCCGTGGCTTCGTCGCGCGCCGTCTCCGCGAGGCGAGCCCGTTCGATGCGCAGCATCGGATCGTCGGCAGCCGTCAGCGCGAGATCGAGCACGGCCCGCGCTTCGTCCGGACGATCGAGCGCGACGAGTGCCTGCGCCCGCAATCCGGAAACGGCCGCGTTGCCGGCGTCGCGACCATGGCGTGCTTCGAGCTCGGTGAGGGCGGTGAGCACCTCGTGCGGTCGCCGCAGCGCCGACAGCGCCAGCGCGAGATTGAACCAGCCAGCGATCGACGAGGCCGCCGCCAGCGACCTGCGCGCCGCGTTTTCGGCCGCGACCGGCTCGTCGAGCGACAGGCGGATCGATGCGAGGTTGGACCATGCCTCGGTGAGACTCGGGTCGAGCGCGACGGCGCGCTCGAACGCACGCACGGCATCGGCGGATTGTCCCAGCGCCTCGTAGATCAGGCCCGCGTTGCTCCACGCGTCGGGCACGCCTTCGTCGATGCCGAGCGACCGTTCGATGCGCGTCACGGCTTCGCCGGAGCGGCCGGCCTGATGCAGCAGCAAACCCGAGAAGTGCAGCGCCTGCGCATGGCGCGGATGCGCGGCGAGCGCGGCTTCGTAACGCGCTAACGCCTCGCTGGTGCGGCCTTGCCGATGGAGGGCGAAACCCTGCTCGAACAGCAGTCGCGCACCCGGCGCCGCCGGCCTGCCCCGCATGGATTTCCTAGCCACGACGTCTGGCGAAGGGCGGCGGTCGGCGGACGTGTCGGCTCATGGGCGATCGAGTCTAGCAGAGCGAAATCGCGCCCTTTCGGCTCCTGAGGTCGTGGTGTGCTTCCTGCGAGGCGCGTGGGATGATCATCGGCCGCGCGCGTCGCGGACTGTCGAGCACGGACTGTCCATCCATCATTGTCATCGGCCCACCGGAGCTTCCAATGCACTTCATGTCTTCGTCGTTCGGTCGCATCGCCCGCCGTTCGATGGTCATCGCATCCATCGGCGCGCTGTTCGCCACGTGCGCCGCTCCGACGGCGGTGTCCGCCAAGACGCTGCGCTGGTCGACGCGCGGCGACATCCAGACGATGGACCCGTATTCGCAGAACGAACTGCTGACGAACAACGTCTCCCAACTAATCTACGACTCGCTGGTGGGCCGCGAACGCGACATGAGCATTGCGCCGAAGCTCGCCACGTCGTGGACCATCGTCAACGACACGACGTGGCGCTTCAAGCTGCGGCAGGGCGTGAAGTTTCAGGACGGGTCGCCGTTCACGGCCGACGACGCGGTGTTCTCGATCGAGCGCGCGCAGATGCCGACGTCGCAGATCGCGCAATACGCGCGCGCCCTCGGCAAGGCGACGCGCATCGACGACTACACGCTCGAGCTGAAGCAGGACAAGCCCAATCCGCTGCTGCTGCAGCATCTCGACACGGTCGTCATCATGAGCCGCGGGTGGTGCGTCGCGCATCACGTCGAGAAGCCGCTCGATTTCAAGGCCAACGAGGAGACCTTCGCGTCGCGCAACGCGAACGGGACCGGACCTTACGCGCTGAAGACGCGCGAGCCGTCGGTGCGCACCGTGCTGGTGGCCAACCCGACGTGGTGGGGCAGGAACGAGAACAGGCCCGAGGGCAACGTCACCGAGCTGATCTACACGCCGCTCTCGTCCGACCCGACGCGCATGGCGGCGCTGCTGTCGGGCGAGCTCGACTTCGTCTCCGACCCCGCGCCGCAGGACATCGCGCGCTTCGAGAACAACCCGCAGTTCAAGGTCTACAGCGGCCTCGAGAATCGCGTGCTGTTCCTCGGCTTCGACCAGTTCCGCGACGAGCTGCTGTACAGCAACGTCAAGGGCAGGAACCCGTTCAAGGACCGCCGCGTGCGCGAGGCGTTCTACAAGGCCATCGACGTCGACGTGCTGCAGGCCAAGATCATGCGCGGCCAGTCGATCGCCACCGGCTGCCTGACCACTGCGCCGATCGGCTGCCTCGACCCGGCGCTCGAGAACCATCCGCCGGCCGACGTGCCCGTCGCGAAGCGGCTGATGATCGACGCCGGCTACCCGAACGGCTTCGAGGTGACCATCGACTGCCCCAACGATCGCTACATCAACGACCGCGACCTGTGCATCGCAGCGGTCGGCATGCTGGCGAAGATCGGCGTGACGCTGAAGGTCAACGCGATGCCGAAGACGACGTACTTCCCGAAGATCGAGAAGAACGACACGAGCTTCTACATGCTCGGCTGGGGCGGCAGCATCACCGACGCGCAGATCGTGTTGGAGCCGATCCTGCACACGAAGGATCCGGCGACGCAGAAGGGCTACTACAACTACGGCCGCTTCTCGGACCCGGCGCTCGACAAGCTGATCGACGCGGCGTCGGTCGAGATGGACGTGGCGAAGCGGAAGCGACTGATCGTCGATGCGCTCGACCTGCAGACCCGCGAGTACCGGCACATCGTCCTGCACCGCCAGAAGCTGAGCTGGGTCGCGAAGAAGAACATCGTGCCGGTCATCCAGCCGAACAACATCGTGCGGGTCGAGTGGATCGTCGTGAACTGATTTCGGTCGTCGGAGGCCGCCTGCTAGATTGACGATCCCCCCTTTTCCGGAGCGCACATGACGTTCAGCCAGGCCATCAACTTCGCGGAGAAATGCTTCCTGGTCCTGATCGCCGCCTTCACGGTATGGGCGATGGGCCAGGAGGTGGTGTCGGCGTTCGTGGCGGGACGGGTCGAGCTGAAGGACCTGCTGCTGATGTTCATCTACGCCGAGGTGCTGACGATGCTCGGCGCCGTCTATGCGGGCCACCGCATCCTCGTCACGTTGCCGCTGTTCATCGCGATCACGGCGCTGAGCCGGCTGATCATCCTGCAGGGCAAGGAAGCCGACCCGATCGTGCTGCTCTACGAGGGCGGCGCGATCGTCCTGATCGCGGCGGCCTGCTGGATCATCGGCCGGGCACGCCTGGACGAATAGTCGTCGGCGGCGGTCGTCAGCGCGCGACGTGCGCGAGGTACCACGGCATGGCCGCCGAGAGTCCGGCGTCGAGGTCGTGGGTCGGCGCATAGCCGAGGAGTCGCGCGGCCTTGCCGATGTCGGCCTGCGAATGTCGCACGTCGCCGGCGCGGAACTCGCGGTAGGTCGCCTGGTGCGTGGCGACCCGCGGCGACACCGCTGCGAGGCTGGTCTTCAGCTTGTCGTACAACGCGTTGAGCGACGTGCGACCGCTGACGGCCACGTTGTAGATCTGGCCGATGGCCGCCGCGTCCTGCGACGTCGCCGCCAGCAGGTTGGCCTGCACCGCGTTGTCGACGAAGCAGAAGTCCCGCGTCGTCTCGCCGTCGCCGTTGATCATCAGCGGCTGGTCGGCCAGCAACGCGGCGATCCACTTCGGGATCACCGCCGCGTAGGCGCCGTCGGGATCCTGCCGCTTGCCGAAGACGTTGAAGTAGCGCAGGCCGATCGACGCGAAACCGTAGCTGCGCGCGAACACCTCGGCGTACAGCTCGTTGACGAGCTTGGTCACCGCGTACGGCGACAGCGGCCGGCCGATATGCTCCTCGACCTTCGGCAGCGCGGGATGATCGCCGTAGGTCGAGCTCGACGCGGCATAGACGAAACGCGACACGCGTGCGTCGCGCGCCGCCACGAGCATGTTGAGGAAGCCGTCGATGTTGGCGGCGTTGGTCGCGCTCGGGTTCTCGAGCGAGCGCGGCACGGAGCCGAGCGCGGCCTGATGCAGCACGAAGTCCATGCCGTCGCACGCGCGGCTGCAGTCGTCGGGTCGCGTGATGTCGCCGTCGATCATCGTGAAGCGCGCGGCGCGTTGCGGCCCGACCGTCGCCAGCACCTCGTCCACGTTGCGACGATGACCGGTCGCGTAGTTGTCGAGGCCGACCACGACCTGATCGAGCTCGAGCAGCGTCTCGACGAGGTTCGAACCGATGAAGCCCGCGGCGCCGGTGACGAGCCAGCGGCGCGGGGCGGCGCGCAAACCCTCGCGCACCGCGTGATATCGCGAGGTCGGATCGATGGTCATGCGATGTCGCCGCGATGCGGGCGGATCGTCACAGGCGCCAGACCGTCGACCCCGCGGCGCGCAACGCGTCCGCATCGAACGCGCACTTGACGTCGATGAACGGGGCGGTCGTGGCGAGCTTGGCGATGTATTCGTCGGTGCTGCGCGCCTTGAACTCGCGATGCGCGACGGCCGCGACGATGGCATGCGACCGCGGCAGGTCTTCCCACTTGCGCAGCGTCACGCCGTACTCGTGGACGGCTTCGTCCGGATCGGCGATGGGATCGTGGACGTGGACTTCGACGCCGTACGACTGCAGCTCGCGGATGACGTCGATCACGCGCGAGTTGCGCAGATCGGGACAGTCTTCCTTGAACGTGAGGCCGAGCACGGTGACCGGCGCCCCCTTGACCGTCGAGCCGTTGCGGATCATCTGCTTGATGGTCTGCTCGGCGATGAATTTGCCCATGCCGTCGTTGATGCGCCGCCCGGCCAGGATGACCTGCGGCTGGTAGCCGACCATCTCGGCCTTGTGCGTCAGGTAGTAGGGATCGACGCCGATGCAATGGCCGCCGACCAGACCCGGACGGAACGGCAGGAAGTTCCATTTGGTGCCGGCCGCCTTCAGCACCTCGATGGTGTCGATGCCGATCTTGTCGAAGATGATGGCCAGCTCGTTCATCAACGCGATGTTGAGGTCGCGCTGCGTGTTCTCGATGACCTTCGCGGCTTCGGCGACCTTGATGCTCGACGCCTCGTAGACGCCGGCCGTGATGATGGCCGCGTACAGGTCGGCGACCTTCTTCAGCGTGTCGGCGTCGTCGCCCGACACGACCTTGGTGATCTTGGTGAGCGTGCGTTCCTTGTCGCCCGGGTTGATGCGTTCCGGCGAGTAGCCGACGTGAAAGTCGCGCTTCCACTCGAGACCCGACTTCGCTTCGAGGATCGGGATGCAGACCTCTTCGGTCGCGCCCGGATACACGGTGGATTCGTAGACGACGATGACGCCCGGCTTCATGTGCGCGCCGGCATACTCGCTCGCGCCGACCAACGGCGAGAAGTCGGGCTGATGGGCCTGATCGACCGGCGTCGGCACGGCGACGATGATGAAGTCCGCGTCGGCGAGCGTCGCCGGATCGCTGCTGACCTCGAGCATCGTCGCGGCCTTGAGGTCCTCGGTGGAGCACTCGCCGGTCGGGTCGACGAAGCGTCGATAGCTGTCGATCTTCCGCTCCGACAGATCGAAGCCGATCGTGCGGAATTGCTTGCCGAAGGCGACGGCCAGGGGCAAGCCGACGTATCCGAGTCCGACCACTGCGACAACGCTCATCCTGCTCTCCGTTTCTGGCGGGCGCCAAAGCGACCCGCGGTGAAAATATCGATTGCCGCGATCGGGCGAGGCGCGGCATCGCGCTGCGCCGTCCAATCACGCCCGCATGCCAGGCAATGCAGGATCGATGCCACGCCGAATCCACCGTCCAGCGGGCCCGATGCGGCACAATCGCGTCCCTCCCGGACAAAAAGTGTCCGGCGCCGCGCGCAACGTCGCTCGTTCACCGCTCGTTCACAGTGTCAGCAGCATCGGCATCGGCATGGCGAACCGTAGCCCGACCCACCGCTGTACGTCGACTTCACGCCGACGACGACTCCACTGCGACCCGACGGGAGCGCGACTGCGACGCCCGCGCGGCAAGCGCCGGGGCACGCATATTGCCTGCATCCGTCGAATTCGTTCGGCCTCGTCATCACGCCATCGTGCCTGTCTCTCGTCTCGTCACCCTCCGCTTCGCTGCCGCCGCGACACTCGTGTTCGCGTGCGCCGTGGCGCGTGCGCAGTCGGGTGAGGCGCCACGTCCGCCGCCGGGCGACGAGCCACCGCAGACCTGGCAGATGCCCGCCGTCGTCGAGCCCGGCGAGACGCCGCCGACGCGTGCTCCGGAGCCCACCGGCCTGACCGCGGAGGCCGTTCGCCTCGAGTCGGGCCAGGGCATCACGCAGAACTACGCGATGGCCGCCGACCTCTACTGCCTCGCGGCCCGCAAGGGTGACAGCGACGCGGCTTACCGGCTGGGATGGATGTACGCGAACGGCCGCGGGATGATTCGCGACGACCGCATCGCGACCGGCCTGTTCCGCTACGCGGCCGAACGCTCGCACGATTACGCGAAGCGCATGCTGCTGCACGTCAACACCGCCGAAGCGGTACTGCCGGCCTGCATGATCCCGCCGTCGGTGATCGCCGAGGAGAGCCACGCGCTGCCGATGGCGTGGACGGCGACGCCGGAGCGGATGCGCATCGTGCAGATCGTCAACGAGTTCGCGCCGGCCTACGGCGTGGAGCCGCGCCTCGCACTGGCCATCATCCAGGCGGAGTCGGGCTTCCAGGTCAGCGCCAAGTCCAACAAGAACGCGCAGGGTCTGATGCAGCTGATCCCCGAGACCGCCGAGCGCTTCGGCGTGCGACGGATCACGGACCCGCGCGAGAACATTCGTGGTGGCCTCGCGTACCTGCGCTGGTTGCTGTCGTACTTCGAAGGCGATGTACGCCTCGTGACGGCGGGCTACAACGCGGGCGAAGGCGCGGTCGTGCGCTATCGCGGCGTCCCGCCCTACGCCGAGACGCAGCAATACGTGGCCCGCGTGACGGGCGTCTTCGGCAAGCTGACGCACAAGTTCAACCCGTTGGTGGTCGATCCGGCGCCGCTGGTGGTGTCGAGACGGCTGCGCCTGTCGGTACTGGTCCCCAAGCCATGAACATCGCATCGAAAGCGGCGGTCGCGCTCGTTTGCCTGGCGGCGCACTGCGCTCGCGCCGCGGACCCGTCGCCGCTGCCTGCGACGATCGACCGCGTCCGTCCCGCGATCGTCGCGGTCGGCACCACCGAACCGACGCGCAACCCGTCCTATCAGTTTCGCGGCACCGGCTTCGTCGTCGGCGACGGCACGCTGGTCGCCACCAACAACCACGTGCTGCCGGTCGTGGTCGATGCCAGCAACAAGGAAGTGCTGAGCATCGCGATTCCGCAGCCGGGCGGCGACGCGGTGGTTCGCGAAGCCACCGTCTTCGCACGCGATACCGAGCACGACCTCGCGCTGCTGCGGGTCAGCGGGCCCGCGTTGCCCGCGGTGCGCATCGGTGACTCCAGCCAGGTTCGGGAAGGTCAGTTCTTCGCGTTCACCGGCTTCCCGATCGGCAGCGCGATCGGCCTGTTCCCGGCGACGCATCACGCCCTGGTGTCCGCGATCACACCGGTCACGTTGCCGCAAGCGACGTCGCGCACCCTCGACGCCGCACTGGTCCGCCGGCTGCGTTCGGAACGCTTCAACATCTTCCAGCTCGATGCGACGGCCTATCCCGGCAACAGCGGCAGCCCGATGTTCGACGTCGAGACCGGCGAGGTCGTCGCCATCGTCAACGCGGTGTTCGTCAAGGGCGGCAAGGAGACGGCGCTGACCGCGCCGAGCGGCATCAGTTACGCCATCCCGTCGCTCTACCTCGCCCGCCTCGTGGAAAACTCCAGAAACTCCCCCCCGTGATCATGCAACGGAAGTTCACCTTCGCCGGACTGTCGACGATCGGCCTCCTGCTGATCGCGCCGGTCGTTCGTCTCGCGCTGCTCACCGGTCCGACCGGCAGCGACGACCTGAACTACTTCCACTTCTCGCAGCAGCTCGCTCATCTCGAGCACTTCACGCAGTTGCATCACCACGCCAGCCGGCTGATCTTCCTGCTGCTGGTCGGCGTGCCGGCGGCGCTGATGGGCTCGATCACGTCCGGCGCGATCGTCAACGTGCTGGTGCTGTCGCTGCGCGACGTGCTGGTGGTCTGGTTCGTGCGCCGCGAGACCGACATGCCGTGCGCCGCGATCGCCGCAGCGATCGTGTCGCTGAACGCGATCAGCCTCGTGTATGCGGGGATCATGATCCCGGACCCGCTGCTGAGCCTGTTGATGTTCGCGTCGGCTGTCGCGCTCCACTACGGGCTGCATGAAGAGACCGTGGCCCGAGGCAAGCTCGTCCTCGCGGCAGGCGCTCTCGCCGCGCTGAGCTATTCGGCCAAGGACCCCGGCATCCTGCTGACGGCGCCGTCGATGGTCTGGATCGCCTTCCGCCGCGGGTTCGGGTTCAAGCAGCGCGTGCGTCTCGGCGCGCTGTACGTGATCGGGCTGATCGCCGTCGCCGCGCTCGAATCGTTGTCGTACGGGTTCATCAGCGGCGACTTCCTGTACCGGTCGCATGCCGTGTCCAGGATCCACAACGCGACGATCGCCGAAGCGCCCAACCTGATCGCGTTCCTGCATTCGATCTACTGGAACCTGCGGCTCGTGACCGCGTTCGAGGTCGCGAGCACCGGCGTCCTGATCGCCAGCGCCGTGGTCTTCGCCGTCGCGCTCGCGACCCGCAGCCGGCTCGCCTACTTCTCGGCGACCGGCCTGTTCGTCGGGACCTATCTGATCTTCGGCAGCTCGAGCTTCACGCGCTTCATGCCGCTGCCCGTCCAGGACCGCTACTTCGAACCGCTGGTCGCGTTTCTCGCGGTCGGCGCCGCCGCCCTGACCTATCGCTTCCGTGCGGCCGCGCCGTCGTGGTCGATCAGGGCGGCGACCGCGGCGGTGACCGCGATGCTGGTCACATCCATACCTTCGATCACCGCGAATGCCGGCGACGTCGCGTTCTCTGGCATCGGACGCAACGCGGGCGTCGCGATCCGCGCGCTGCATGCGGCGCGACCGGACCTGCCGATCGTCGTGTCGCCGATGCTGCACCGGATGATCGAATCGTTCATCGCCCCGGAACTGTTCGCGTCACTGAAGACGATGGACGACGACCAGCCCGTGCGCGGTTTCTACCTGTCGCATCCGTGGGAACCCGACACGCCATCGACGCCCATGCTGGCCCCGATGCAGAAGCTGCCGGTCTATCTCGTCATCGACGAGGACCAGCGCATCCTCGGCCGCTACGCGATCGAGCCCATGCCTGCAGGCCGTGGCGCCGTCGTCCACGCGAGGCTCGATTGAGCCGACGCGTCCCGACGCGTCAGTCCGGCTTGGCAGGGTCGCTCTTCGGAGCCTCCGGCTCAGCCGGTGAAACGATCGGCGGAGCAGCCGGCGAAGCGGCCTGTGGAGCAGCCGGCGCATCGGCTTGCCACTTCCCTACGCCCCTGAGCTTCTTCTCGAGTGCGGGAAACGGAGCGCCGAGCGCGTAGGCCCTTCTCGCCGCCTTCATCGACTGATCGTACGCACCGACGTCGAAGTAGAGCAGACCGAGGTTGTAGTCGAAGTCGAAGTTGCTCGGGTCGCCCCGCAGGCGCTCGGCCTCGTCGAGCTCGGGGCGTATTTCCGACGTCCGCTTGCGCTCCCTGAGATAAGCGGCGTAGAGCAGGTGCGGCATGGCGTCGTCGGGCATGAAGCGGATGGCCCGCTCGTAATAGCACTCGGCCGGAAAGCGCAGTCCCGTTGGCCGGTCGGTCCTCATCAGCGTCACGTACCGCGACACCGCCAGCAAGGCGCGCGGGCTGTTCGGAAACGCACGCAGCGTGTAGTCGAGGTCGCCGCCCGCGGTGGTGCCGGTTGACCCCTTCTTCGCGGTCTCCACGTCCGGCGTGAAGTGATAGTCCTCCACGCGATGGCGCACGTCCGGCGGCACCGTCCGATAGTCGAAAGGTCCGTACTGGCCCGGCGGACGCAGGTCTCCGCACGAGAACGTATTGATCCCCGACGCCGCAGCCGCGCTGCGAACGCCGACGAGCGCGAGCGACATCAGGAGCGTACGCATGCAGAGCGATGCGGTGAGTTTCATGAGGCTTTGGAAATTTCCGATGGAAGCATGATCGTCCGGTCGAGGAGACCGGCGAGACTGCGCGCCCGACCCTCTCGCGAACTGGCCGCGATGGCCGCGGGCGTCGCGATCGATTCGGCGTCCGCCCGTACCCGGGCGATGAAGGCGGGGATGGCTTCGGCGATCGAAACCACGTCGTCGAGCCGTGCGATGGACGTGAGACCCGCGTCGCGCAACGTGGCGGCCGTGTCGCCGAGCGGATCGGTCAGCGCGAGCACCGGTCGCCGTGCGCGCACGTATTCGTAGAGCTTGGCCGGGATCTGCTGGTTGCAGTTGCTGGCCTGCAGGATCAGCAGTCCGTCGACGGCCAGCATCTCCTGCAGTGCCGCGTGGTACGGGATGGCCGATTCGATGGCGATCAGGTCGGCCACGTCGTGCGTGGCCGCGAGCGTCGCGAGCATCGCGTCGTAGCTGCTGGCGCGCAGCCGCAGGCAGAAGTTGGCGGCGGTGAGCGTACCGGCCGCCTTCAATCGTCCGAGCGCTTCGAACAGCGGTCGCGGATCGCGTTCGTCGGGATAGATGACACCGCTGTGCAGCAGCACGAAGCGTTCCTTCGAACGGGGAGACGCATCCTCGTGACGGTCGGCCTCGGCCCGCATGAACGTCTCTTCGTCGTAGCCGTTCTCGATCAGGACGCTCTTGTCGCGCGCGATGTCCGGATAGCGGTCGCGATAGAGCTCGGCGCAACCGGGCGTCGTGAAGACGACGCGGCGCGCCTGGCGCAACGCGTTCTCCTCGATCGCGCGATAGGCCCGCCACGCACGCGGGTCGGACGGGTAACCGTCCTGCGCCATCGGGTCGCGGAAGTCGGCGATCCACGGCAGGCCGCTGCGCTTCGCGAGCTGCGCGCCGATGACGTGCGCCGTCGCGATCGGATAGGTCGACCAGATGGCATCCGGACGGTAGCGACGGATCAGGGCCATCCCCGCCGGCACCGCGCCGAAACGCCACGTGGCCCAGCGATCGGGGATCGCCAGCGCGCCCGGATAACGGCCGAACAGCGACAGGTGACGCGCGGTGTTGAGCGCGAACGCGCGCTTGACGACCGTGCCTTCGGGGACTTCGCGCAACTGGTCTTCGGACGTCTCCTCGTACGATCGCGGACTCGCGGTCAGCACCAGCGGCTCCCAGCCGAACTTGGGCAGGTGCTGTACGAAGCGCAACGTGCGCTGGATGCCGCTGCTGCCGCGCAAGGGCGGGAAGTGATAAGCGATCATCAACAGGCGCCGGGGCCGACGGCCGGGGTCGACGGCTCGATCGAGGGCGGCGGTGCTCATGCGGCGACCCCGCGCTCGCGCGCCGCCGTCGGTGTCCGGGCGATCGCGGGCGATTCGCGCGTTGTCGCGGTCGCCGAACCCGCCGTGCCGCGCGTCAGGAGCCAGTCCGCCGTCGCGTCGGCGACCCGGTCGCGCCACTCGGCGCGCGAGAACGTGTGGTCGGCTTCGGCGAAGTCGCAGCGTGCGACGCGGGTCTGTTCGACCAGGCCGGCCCACTCGACATCGCGCGCGGCGTGATCGATGAACTCGCGCGCCGTCAGGTCGTCCCCGGAGCAGATCAGCAGGATGTCGCCGCCGAAGCGCCGCCAGCCGCGGGCCATGCGGGTCTGGAAAGCCAGCGCGGCGTCTGCGTCGGCGTCTGCGTTCAAAACGCCGCGTCGCGCGGTGACCAGCGTCGCGAAGAAACCTTTCAGCGCCCGCCAGATACCGACCTCGCCGCGCAACAGGCCAGTCCAGAATGCGCGATCGGTGAGGCGACTGCGGTAGTAATGCTTGAGGTGGGTCCGTGCGAGGCCCGCATCGCTGCGCACCCACGGGTTGAGCAACACGAGATGAGTCACACGAGGATCACGCGGCGCATACAGCAAGGCCGCCGACGCCGCGTCGCACAGACCCCAGATCGCGACGCCTTCGAGGGCCGGCACGCGCGCCATGAAGGCATCGACCGCCGCACCGATGTCGTCGTCCCGGTCGGTGAACGCGCGCTCGACGCCCGCGCTGTCGCCCATGCCCGCGCAGTCGAACCGCATCACCGCGAAGCCGCGTGCGGCCAGGGCGCGCGCAAGCAACACGAACTGTCGGTGGCTGCCGACGCGATACTGCGGACCGCCGACGACGATCAGCACGCCGAGTACCGCCGGCGGCTCCGGCCGGTCGGGATGCGTGACGATGCCGACCCGTCGCCCTGCACGCGCATCGTCGCCCTCACGCGCCTCGAACAGGAACGCGTCCTCGCGGAAGGCAGCCGTCGCCGGGATGTTCATGTCGTCAACGCGTCGACCGTGGCATGGACCAGCGCGTCGCAGCGCTCGACCTCGAGGGTCTGCCAGAACGCGTTGCCGACGACGGTCCGGACCATCACGTCGCTGCCCGAATGACGCCAGCGATCGGCGACGCGGGCGGCGACCGGACTGACGGCGGCCGAGGCCTGCGAGGACACCTCGAACCAGCGGACGCGCGCCGGCACTCGCGCATCGTCGTGATCCGCGTCGCCCTCGCGCGCGCCGAGTCGCGCGTTCTCCATGGCGTCGGCCAACGACGGCGTGAGGCGATAGCCGGCCACCTCGATCGACGCGCCGGAGGCGAGTTCGGCGCGGGGCGACGGTTGCGCGACGCGGGCGACCGCGCCGTCGGGGCCGGCGGCATGCGAGGCATCCCGCAGCAGACCGTTGACGGTCTTCAGCCGCAGGAACTGGCCGAGGTGCTGGGCGCCGTTGACGACCGGTTGCCAGAGCAGCAAGCCGTCGACCGGCGGCGAACAGACGCCCGCGAAATCGTCCGCCAGCAGCGCACCGAGGCGCGTGCCCCACAGCCAGCGGGGTCCGGACGCGTTCCGGACCAGCCACTGCCAGGCGTCGCCGAGGTCGGCGAGCCAGCGCGACCACGTCGCATCCTCGAAGTCGCCGGCGCTGTCGCCACAACCGGCGAGGTCGATCTGCAGGACCGCATAGCCCGCGTCGGCCAGGGCGCGCGCACCGTCGGCGACCGCGGCCCGCGTCTTGTTCATCTCCTCGGCGAACGCGTGGACCGCGAGGATGGACCCGCGCACCGGACGCGCGTCGTCACCGTCGACGCTGCCGTAAGGCGGATGGAAAAAGCAGAAGCGATCGCCTTCCCGCGTGCGGTGGAAGAAAGGTCCACCCGGCGGATTCGAATTCATGGATGACGTTGTCGCCGCCGCCACCGTCGCCGCCGACGTGGTCGCTTCGGTCACAGCTTCTCTTCGACGAACGTGCGCAGCGACCCGAAGGTCGCGAACGTCTCGGCGCTGATCTCGTCGTCGCCGACCATGATGCCGAAGCGCTCCTCGATCGTCGTGATCACCGACACGACGGCCATGGAATCCAGCTCCGGCAGGCTGCCGAGCAGTTGCGTCTGATCGGTGAAGCG
>CAZZWS010000062.1:16542-18810 GCA_964657795.1 Beijerinckiaceae bacterium | reverse complement strand
GCGGCGCCGACATGTGATGCGCGTCGGACGACTCGCCGTAGCCGGCCAGCAGCGGCGCGTCGGCATGACGCGACGGGTCGTAGCGCTCGACCAGCGCGAAGCCCGCAGCCTCGCCGACGTTGATGCCGTCGCGCCGCCGGTCGAACGGTCGGCAGCGTTCGGCGGACACCAGGCCCAGCGCGTGGAACCCGAAGACGGTGCTCCCGGCGAGGCTGTCGACGCCGCCGACGACGGCCGCGTCGACGAGGCCGACCTCGATCATCCGCGCGGCCTGCGCGAAGACCTTGGCGCTCGACGAGCATGCGGTCGAGATCGTCGCGCAGGGGCCTGCGGCGCCCAGGACATCGCGGACGAAGGCGGTCGTCGCGTGGAGGTGATGAAGACCGGATCGCTCCATCGTCGCCGGCACACGACCGGTCGACAGATGTTCGCGATAGGCCGCCTCGCTGGCCGCGATGGTCGACGTGCTGGTGCCGATCAGGACCGCGACGCGATGGGGTCCATGACGCGTGATCGCAGCCCGTGCCTTCGCATCGAAGCCGTCGGCCCGCAGGCCGAGCCACGCGAGGCGATGGTTGCGGCAGTCGAGAGCCGTGAAGCGTTCCGGCAGAGGGCGGTCCTCGATGCCCGCGACGCGCCCGACCCACGTCGCCAGCGGCACGCCGGGCGCGGTCTCGAACGTGGTGTTCGGCACGAGACCGCTGCGTCCAAATCGCAGCGCGTCGGCGAGCGCCTCGACGCCGTGACCCACCGCCGAGGTCGCAGTGAAGGCGGTGATGGCCGGTCGATTCAACGGAGGGGAAAGATCAGGGGCAGGGTCAGGGGCAGGTTCGTGGCGGGATCACAAGCGCCCGAAAAAAAGTAACACAGGTGTCGATTGCGGGACGGCGAGTCGTGACGCACGACGGGCCGACCTCCGACGAAGACACCCGCCGGGCGCGGATCGTGGTCACGGGACCATCCCCTACAATCGCGACGCCCATTTCCAGGACATGCCACCCGTGATCGATCTCGCCCGTATCCGCGCCGCCCGCGACAACATCGCCGGGCAGGTCCTCAACACGCCGTTCGTGCATTCGCGCACGCTGTCCGAGATCGTCGGCGCGGAGATCTGGCTCAAGTTCGAGAACCTGCAGTTCACCGCGTCGTTCAAGGAACGCGGCGCGCTGAATCGCCTGAAGGCGCTCACGCCCGAGGAGCGCGCGCGCGGCGTGATCGCGGTGTCGGCCGGCAACCACGCGCAGGGCGTGGCCTATCACGCGTCGCGGATGGGCATCCCTTCGGTGATCGTGATGCCGCGCTTCGCGCCGGCCGTGAAGGTCGCCAACACGCGTCGCTTCGGCGCCGAGGTCGTGCTTTACGGCGAGACCTTCGACGATGCGAAGGCGCACATGGTCGAGCTCGCGAACACGCGCAACCTGTTCATCGTCCATCCGTACGACGACGAGGACATCATCGCCGGGCAGGGCACCTGCGGCCTCGAGATGATGGAAGCCGAGCCGTCGCTCGACACGCTGGTGATCGCGATCGGCGGCGGCGGCCTGATCGGCGGCATCGCGATCGCGGCCAAGGCACTGAAGCCTTCGGTCAGCATCATCGGCGTGCAGGCCGAGCGTTTCCCGGCGATGTACGCCGCGGTCAAGCACGAGGATCTGGTGAGCGGCACCAACACCATCGCCGAAGGCATCGCCGTCAAGTCGCCGGGCGCGCTGACGCTGCCGCTGGTGCGGGCGCTGGTCGACGACATCATGCTGGTCTCCGAGCGCGACATCGAACACGCGATCGTGATGCTGCTCGAGATCGAGAAGACCGTCGTCGAAGGCGCCGGTGCGGCCGGGCTCGCCGCGCTGCTCCGCGCGAAGGACCGGGGCGACGATCGTTTCGTCGGCAAGCGCATCGGCCTGGTGCTGTGCGGCGGCAACATCGACCCGCTGATGCTGGCCGGCATCGTCGAGCGCGGCATGGTCCGCGCGGGCCGCCTCGCGCGCATCCGCGTCGACCTGCGCGACCTGCCCGGGGCGCTCGCCCGGGCGACCGCGTTGATCGCGGACGCCGGCGCCAACATCGAGGAAGTCCATCACCAGCGCGCGTTCACCACGTTGCCGGTGCAGAGCGTCGAGGTCGACTTCGTGATGCAGACGCGTGGGCACGAGCATGTGGCCGACGTGATTGCCGTGCTCAACGCCGCCGGGTTCGCGGCGGTCAATCACGATCATTGACTCGTGATGCGACGCGTGCCGGCGGTCGGGCGCTTCGGGATCTGCTGGT
>CAZZWS010000062.1:0-16532 GCA_964657795.1 Beijerinckiaceae bacterium | reverse complement strand
CGCGTGCGTCGTCGCCTGCGTTGTCACTTGCACGCCCGCACTTGCGGCGATCGACGATGCGACCCGTCGCGCGCGCATCGCAGTCGCCGGTCAACTGCGGTCGGGCGACACCATGGCAGTCGCCAACCGCTTCGACGAAGCCACCCTCGCGAAGCTGCCATGCGACCTTCTCGCCGCGACGTTGACCATCGCGATGAAGCGCCTCGGCGCGCTCGGCGATTGCGACGAGCCCCGTGGCGCCGTCAACCCGGCCGGCTCAATGGCGGCCGAGATGCGCTGCGACGTCGGTGCGACCTCGCAGCGCATGCAGCTCGCCAGGAACGGCGCGGGCCGACGCACCAGCAGGTCCGCGAGCGGCGTGATGCTGCCGGTTTCGATGTGGCTGGACATCGGTCGCTACGACGAAGGCCTGCGCGCCGCTCGAGGATCGCGTCCTGCGATATCGGCGGCCATGCGCAGACGATCTGTGCGCTGCGTCGCGTGGTCGAGCGCCTCGGCGGCACGTTGCACCATCACGATGGCGGCTTCGAAGAACGCGGCGGCCTGCTGCCCGGGCTGGTCGGACGCGTGGACCTCGCGGTGTTTCCGGCCCACTGCATCTCGCACGAAGGCGCGCTCGATACGAAACGTCTCTGCAAGCAGCTCGGTCGGGCTTTCGTGGTGTTGCGCGGTGCGGGGCTGTCGAGTGCGATCGCGATGCTCGGCGACGTGCTGCGACTCGCCGCGACCGCTAACGCTTCGACGGCTTGATGGAGGCCTTCGACAGGGCGTCCAGCAACGGCCGCAGCTGACGTTCTGCAGCCAGCCGCGTCGCTTCCTCGGTCTCGCGATACAGCGCGATCAGATGCACGGCCAGTTCGCTCAGCGACGCGCCACCGCCCGCGCTGCCACCGGTGGCCGTGACCACGAGCGGGGTCCGGAACGCCTCGTTGACTTCGTTGACGAGCTTCCAGGCGCGGCTGTATGACATGCCGTGCTCACGCGCCGCCGCCGAGATCGACCCGGTGCGCGCGATCGATTCGAGCAGAGCGACCTTGCCGGGACCGATCGGTTCGGCATGCGTGGTGACGAGCCGCATGCGGAGCTCGATACTCGCATTCGCCACGGAAGCCATCGGCCGCGGAAACGGCTTGACGCCGGCGCCGCGTGGTCGCGCGGCGGTGGTCAATCGCTGAACCGGAACGTGTAGCGCTGCCCGGCCAGTTCGCCGAAGCCGCTTCCCGAACTACCGACCGCCGCGATCTGGAACGGACCTGAACGGCCGTCGTCGCAGCTCAGGACGCCCCTGCCCTGACGTCGTGATGTGTAGACGAAGTCGCCCCGGCAGGTCGTCCTGCGGTCCGATACCAGGACGAGCGTGCCCTTGCCTTCGCGATAGCCGGCGCCTTCGATCGTCCCGCTGAACGATTCGCTGGATCGCTCCATGACGCCGCTGACGGGATGGGTGCTGCTGCAGGAGGACAGGCAGGCGAGGGCGAGCAGGATGACGAGCGAGCGCTTCATGATTCCCTTTCGAGGTCGAGCATGTTGTTCCATGAACACGCCGTGATGCGGCGCCGGGCGTCCATGACAAAGGGAGACGGACATGCCGTCGATGGATGGACCAAGGATCAGCGCTCCATCGAGACGCGCTTCTGAAGCACCTTTTGAAGCACCTTCCACGTCGTGGGGTCGTCCCACCCGTTGCGCACCCAGAAGCGATTGCCTTCCTCGTTGTCCGCGTACACGAAGATGTTGCACCGTGGAATGCCGGCCAGGGCCAACTGCTCGAAGCAATCGGCGACCGGTCGTTGTCCCGTTCCGCGTCCCGTTCCGTCGGGTGCGACGGCGACTCTGCTATCGGTCATCAAACATGCAGCATCCTGCCTGATTCGGCGACTGGCACTTTCACGGCGCAGTGGCCGGAGCGGTCCACGGGCGCTCTGGAATCGTCTGGCCGATGCGCCACAGAACGCCGGTCGGGTCGAAGAGAATGAATTCACGGATGCCCCACGGCCTGTCCTGCGGAACGTCGGCCTTGACGCGGTAGCGCGACGCGAGATCCTGGCGCAAGACGTGCTCCCACCACGCCTCCACGTCGGCAACCAGCATGTGCATCATGAAATTCTCCGCGTAATCCTTGCGATAGAAATCCTGAAGGAGAAAGCTGGAGCTGCCGGCATGCAGATACGCCAGGTCTTCGGACGACCAGGCCATCGTGAAGCCGAGATCGACGTAGAACCGCTTGGAGAGTTCGAAGTCCTTCGCGGGGACGAAGGCCTTGATCTCGACGGTCTTCATGGTCATTGGACGGTCCTCAGGCCAGGCGGCTGAAGCCGGGAGCACTCGTACCGGGCTTCGAGCAGATCGATGAAGAGGCGCGCCGTCCGATCGACTCGCCCCGACAACGTCTTCCATCCGCGAGGCAGCGCACGCGTCAAAAGTATTCTGGATGACCGGCGGCGAGCGATTGCTCGACCCGATCGATCGCCTCGAACGTCTGGAATTTCGGAGCGATGCTTCGTCCCACGTCCCAACAGCGCCAGGCGCGGGGCGTATCGAATGTCATCAGGACGGCGTCACCCAAGTCCTTCCAGGCGCCCGCCAGGAAGGGGTTGACGATCAGCGCGCGGGTCAGCAGCTCGCGGCCCGCCTTGCCGTCGCCGAGCAAGCGCCGATCGTTGGCTTCGAAGAGCTCGAGGAGATAGACCTGCGACGGAGCCGAAGCCTTCAGCTCGACCATGACCGGCAGGGCCGCCGTGATCTGCTCCTTCGATTTTGCCGCCAATGCCGTCGCGAGCTTCATCGACGACGGGTCGTTCTGGAAGGCCGTGCGCTCTTCCGCCGTCATCGTCAGCGGTCCGCCGTTCATCTGGTTCCACTCCATCAGTGCGAGGAAATGATCGAACGCACGGCCGTCCCGGCTCGCCGTCGCGCGTTTCTCGATGTTCTTCCGCCTGGCCTGCTCCAGGTCCTGCGAACCGAGAGCCGTCGCACGGTCGAGCAGCCGATCGAGCGGATCGGCGTCGCTGGCCGATGGCCGCGCGTGGTAGCGGGACAGGTCGATCGGCGCGTCATCGACCGAGCGAACGCCAGCCACCACGAGCGTCATCGTCACGTCCGTGATCTCGTGCCCCTGCAACACCAGCCTCTCGGGAATGGCGTTCGAAGCCGCGAGCTCGGCGAGGATTTGCGGATGTCCGCCCACTATGTAACGCACGAACTGCGCGAACATCCGTGCTTGTGCGGCCGTCACCTCAGTCGCGGCGACGCTCTCGCGGAACAGTACGGTCGTGCCATTGACATAGGACCGCTCGACGCCGTCGCTCCGCGCTTCCAGCGGTGTACCGGGATGGTCGGTCACTGAAAACATGTGCTGGAGATTGACGACATCGAGGGGCTCGCGGCCGACTTTCGCCGCAGCCATCATCTTGTCCAGCCCGATGCGGTTCTGCACTTCGAGGACCCGGAAGCCGACCGTATCGAAGAGCGAGTAGTCGACACGCGTGTGGTCGATGTCGCTGGTTTCGATGCGCTTGCGATTCACGAAATCGTAGATTGTCGATCGCTCGGCGTTCCTGACCGTCAGGATGCGATCGGCGAGGGTCACCTCGAGTTTCGAGTTCTGGTCTGCCGGCACGTTCTTGACGGTGGCCGACGGCTCGTGATGAACGTCGAGCGCAACCTGCATGACGATGGCCGCATGACTTGCGGACGCCACGAAGCAGGCGCAGGTCAGCAACAGCTTCGGGAACAAGGCATGCATGGCTCTTGCACTCGGATGGAGAATCGATCGCCTCGGTGCGGAACAGCAGGCGCGGTCCCGCGGTGTCATTGGGAGCTATGGGCGCTGGTGGTCGCGACGAACGCCGGATGTCCTGCTTCGCAGCAACGATCGCAACGCGAGCGTCTGCACGAGCGTGATCGCATTGGACGTCGCCCAATAGAGACCCACCGTCGCCGGCAATGCGAAGACGGAAATCGTCGCGATCGCGACGACGATGCCGATCATGATCAACGCCGCCGGTTCCGCGGTCATGTTGGGCATCAGGACCATGCCGAGCAGCATCAGCGCCGCGACGATCAAGGTCAGCGGCAGATCCGGCTTCGCGAGATTGGCGATCCAGAAAAATCGCGCGGACGTCGTCGCCTTGCGCAGGACCTGGAAGAGTCCGATACCGAAGAGCGCTTGCGTACCGAGGTTGGCAACGGTCAGTCGATCGAGCAGGCCGACGCCGTTCTCGCGATACAGCCGCATCGTCGCCGACGCGAGAGCCGCAGCGTCGCCCGCGTGTCGCTGCTTGAGGCGATCGATCTCGGGTTTCAGCCGCTGCATCTTCCGCTTGTTGATTTCCATGCGCAGGCTCGCGGACAAGGAAATCGGCATCAGCAGCGTACGCACGATCAGCGTCAGCAGGACGATGGCGAGCGCTTCGGAGACGCCGAGATTCGTCGACAGCAACGTGAGCAGGGATTGCAGGAGCGAGGTCCAACCGTGCCAGAGAGCCATGCTGTTTCTTCCGATGGTTGATGTCATGCACGGCCCGTACGACGGGTCGCCAAAAAATCGTCCGAGCCCGACGGCCGGTCGGTGACCGCTGCGGTGAGAATCGTGGAGCGAAGCGTCAAGCCATCCCGGACGACGTGCGCGTTGCAGTACCGCTTGCAACGACGTCAGATTCCTCCTGCTCCAACGCCGCCCATTCCGTATCGGTGAACAGCCGCGACCTCGTCAGGAACCGCACGCCCTCCGGTCCCTCGACCGAAAACATCCCGCCGCGTCCCGGTACGACGTCGATGATCAAGGCCGTGTGCCGCCAGTACTCGAACTGCGGACCGCTGATGTAGAACGGCGTGCCGCCGATCTCGCCCAACAGGCGATCGTAGTCGCCGACGATGAACTCGCCGCGCGGATAGCACATCGGCGCACTGCCATCGCAGCAGCCGCCGGACTGGTGGAACATCAACGGGCCGTGCTTGGCTTCGAGCCTCGCGATCAGGTTCAGCGCGGCGGGGGTTGCGGTGACGCGGAGGACTGGGTCGGTCATAAGATTTTCGATTCGGCGATGCCTCGCGGCGGCGGCGGCGGCGGGGAGCCGAGAGGTGCACCTCGCTTGGTCGTTGTCACCCCGGCGAAGGCCGGGGCCCAAGTTCGTGGAAGAGGTGCGGACCAGCGACTTTGGGTCCCGGCGTCCGCCGGGATGACCGCCCATCCACGATTGCAGCGCATGGATCAACGATGCCGTCACTCCATCAGAAAAAGCCCAACTTGTTCTCGCTGTAGCTCACGAGCAGATTCTTCGTCTGCTGGTAATGGTCGAGCATCATCTTGTGGTTCTCGCGGCCGATGCCCGACTGCTTGTAGCCGCCGAACGCCGCATGCGCCGGGTAGTGGTGATAGCAGTTGGTCCACACGCGGCCCGCCTGGATGCCTCGACCCATGCGGAACGCCGTGTTCATGTCGCGGCTCCACACGCCGGCGCCGAGGCCGTACAGCGTGTCGTTGGCGATGGCCAGCGCCTCCTCCTCGTCCTTGAACGTGGTGACCGAAACCACCGGCCCGAAGATCTCTTCCTGGAAGATGCGCATCTTGTTGTGGCCCTCGAAGATCGTCGGCTTGACGTAGTAACCGCCTGCGAGCTCGCCCGGCAGCGCGCTGCGCTCGCCGCCGGTCAGGACCTTCGCGCCTTCCTGCCGGCCGATGTCGAAGTACGACAGGATCTTCTCGAGCTGTTCGCTCGACGCCTGAGCGCCGATCATCGTGGACATGTCGAGCGGACTGCCCTGCTTGATGGCCTGAACGCGCGCGACCGCCTTCTCCATGAACGCGTCGTAGATGGACTCCTGCACCAGCGCGCGCGACGGACACGTGCAGACCTCGCCCTGGTTGAGCGCGAACATCGCGAAGCCTTCGAGCGCCTTGTCGAAGAACGCGTCGTCCTTGCTCATGACATCGGCGAAGAAGACGTTGGGCGACTTGCCGCCGAGTTCCAGCGTGACCGGGATCAGGTTCTGGCTCGCGTACTGCGAGATCAGCCGGCCGGTCGTGGTCTCGCCGGTGAAGGCGATCTTGCCGATGCGGTTGCTCGACGCGAGCGGCTTGCCGCATTCGAGGCCGAAGCCGTTGACGATGTTGAGGACGCCCGGCGGCAACAGGTCACCGACGAGTTCCATCAGCACGAGGATCGACACCGGCGTCTGCTCGGCCGGCTTCAGCACGACGCAGTTGCCGGCGGCCAGCGCGGGCGCGAGCTTCCACACCGCCATCAGGATCGGGAAGTTCCACGGGATGATCTGGCCCACGACGCCGATCGGTTCGTGGAAGTGGTACGCATAGGTTTCGTGGTCGATCTCGCTGACGCCGCCTTCCTGCGCGCGGATGCACGAGGCGAAGTAGCGGAAGTGGTCGACCGCCAGGGGCAGGTCGGCGAGCGTGGTCTCGCGGATCGGCTTGCCGTTGTCCCAGGTCTCGGCCGCGGCTAGCATCGGCAGGTTCTGCTCCATGCGGTCGGCGATGCGCATGAGGATGTTGGCGCGCTCGGTCGGCGACGTCCGGCCCCATGCGGCCTTGGCCGCGTGCGCCGCGTCGAGCGCGCGGTCGACGTCGGCCGCGGTGGAGCGCGGGATCTCGCAGAAGACCTTGCCGGTGACCGGCGTGACGTTCTCGAAGTACTGCTTCTCGATCGGCTCGACCCACTGGCCGCCGATGTAGTTGCCGTAGCGCTTCCTGAACTGAACGGCGGTGCCGAATTTGCCGGGTTCGAGCATGTCCATGGTGTCTCCTTCGTTGAGTGATGGCTCGCGATGATTCGCGAGGGTGTGCGATGAATGCGCATCTGTCGACGAGAGGATAGTCCGGTTCGCACCGGTTGCGAAGCGTCGTTCACAGTCGTTTCATGCCGCCCCCGTGCGGCTCGTCCCGCGCTTTCTTCGCTTGGTCGCTTCGCCGTTGGTCTCGACGAACGCGACGCTTATCTTCCTCTCATCGCAGGGCCACAAGAACTGCGGCCCCACCACTCACCCCGATGAAGGAACGACCATGAACACGAATCTCCGCGCGCTGATCTTCGGTACCGTCGTCGCTGGCACGCTCGTCGTCACGCTCGACACGGTCGTCGCCGCCGAAAGGACCCCGGTGATTCGTCTCGACACCGTTCAGGTCACCGGTCATCGCGACGCCTACGACGCGGACGGCAACCTGAAAGTGGTCAAGCCGAGCCCGATCAGCGTGATCGCGCTTCGCACGAACATCGTCGCGGCTTGAGCCGTCGTTCCTGCGGTCGCGGCCTGCACGGCGGATCGCTTGTGCCGCGGGAGCGCCGGGCCCAATCGCCGCATCCGACGACCGCGGCCCGATGTCCCGATGCGCGGTTCAGGGCTGGGTCGAGGACCCGTCTTCGGCGCGTCCATCGACCAGTTCGTCGATCGTCCGCGTGCTCGCGTGCTGGCGTTTCACTTCGCGCTCGAACGCATCGCGTCCCCTGAAGGCGTGGTCGTAACGAGCGCGGACGTCACGGCCGAGACGCATCAGCGCCGCAAGAGGAATGGTGTCCGGTCGCGTCTGGAAGACTTCGCTGGCGGGCCCCAGCAGCGTGCATCTCCCGCCTTCGATCGCGAGGACGGCACCCTGCCGGTCGGATCGATACGCGACGGGCGAGCGCTGCACGAAAAGTCCACCGATGACGAAATAGCGGCGCTCCCCGTCCTGCGTGGCTCCGTAGACCCATGCCTTGCGGTCCCAGCGCTCGGTCGTGAGGTCGGGGCAGGCCACCTGCACTTCGGAGGGCAACCGGTCGAACACGACGCTCGCCGGACGGTAGCTCAAGCCGAAGACCGGATCACGGATGGTGGCCGGTTCCGCGGCGGCCGCGGCCTGCCCGAAGCCGATCGCAAGAACGACCAGCGCGCGGCAGAGGTCAAGGACGATGGATGACCACACCGGGCTTCTCCTTTCGGTACGCCGGGCCCGGCCAGAACGAGGGGCCGGGCTGGATGAAATCCGAGATCCAGTGGGTCCCGTCGTAGGACTGCATGTGCCCGCTGGTGTTGTGCGAGGTGCTGTGGATGACGGCCACGTCGCCTTTGATGGGCTGGAAGGTCTCGGGATCGGTGACGACGAGCGTCTTGAACCCGATCCGGTTCAACGTCGGCCCCCCGTCCCTGGCGTCTCGTGGATGCCCGAATGTACTGGCACCGCCGGCTTCGAGCGCAAGCCGAACGAACCTGGCGCAGGAGCGGTCTCCATAGGGTGGCAAGGCCTGCTTGCGTAGCTGCAAGACGAAGGCATCGATATTCAACGAGCCCACGGATGCTCCTTCGAGACGGGAACGTGACGCTTCACAGGCGCACGATCGGGCGCTTGTAAAGGCCTCGTTCGTGGACCACGGCCGACGCCGGATTCACGTCGTCGATGTCATCGTGGCGTCGCCCCTTCGGTCACCCAGCGGCCGAGCGTCTCACGCTCGTCATCCGTGATGCCGGTCGCGTTGTTCATCGGCATGATCTTGAGGATCACGGCCTGCTGCTCGATGTCCCGGGCGTGCCCGACGATGGCTTCAGCGGTGTCGAACCTCACGTTCTTGTTGGCGTATCCGGCGTTGTGGCACATCGCGCACCGCTTTTCCACGATGGACCGGACCTCCGCGAACGGGACGGGGCCCGCGGTGGCGACCATCGCCGTCGACGCGGGGGCGCCCAGCCACATCACCACACCGAGCAGCGTCAGCGCGACGGGCACCAGCTCCCAGCGCCACGGGCCCTTGTGACGCAGCACGAAGAACAGACGGATCACCGCGCCCGCGGCCATCAACAGGATCAGCGAGAGCCAGTTCCAGCGGCCCTGCGTGAGCGGACCGTAATGGTTCGAGAGCATCGCGACGATCACCGGCAGCGTCACGTAGGTGTTGTGCATGCTGCGCTGCTTGCCGCGCTTGCCGTAGTCGGGGTCCGGCGCCTGTCCCGCGCGCAACGCGGCCACGACCTTGCGCTGGCCGGGGATGATCACCATCGCGACGTTGGCGCTCATCATCGTGGCCAGCATCGCACCGGTCAGCAGGAACGCGGCGCGCCCTGCGAACAGGTGGCAGGCGATCCAGGTCGCGACGCAGACATAGACGAATACCAGCACGCCGACCTTGAGATCGCCGCCGACCCGCGTCGTCCCATCCGCACCGCGGTCGCGTCCCACGAGGCGGCAGATGCCGTCGTAGACCACCCACCCGACGACGAGGTACGCGATGGCTCCGGCGATGGCGGCCCCGGGCGACCAGTCGTGCACGCGCGCATCGACCAGGAAGCTGGTCGCATTGAAGAAATACAGGACCGTCAGCAACGCGAAGCCGGACAGCCAGGTCGAGTAGGCCTCCCAGTACGACCAGTGCAGGTGCTCGGGCAGCAGCTTCGGCGCGACCCGGTACTTGTTGAAGTGATAGAAGCCGCCGCCGTGCACGGCCCACGACTCTCCGTCGACGCCCTTCGCCAGCGAGTCGGGGTCGGTCGGCTTGTAGAGTCGATCGTCGGTCAGCATGAAGTGGAACGACGTCCCGATCCACGCGATGGCCGTGATGACATGCAGCCAGCGCAGCAGCAGGTTGGCCCAGTCGAGGAGGTAGGCTTCCACTCAGCTGCCCCGATACGTCGAATACGCCCACGGCGAGACGAGCAGCGGCACGTGATAGCTGGCATCGGCATCGGCGACGGCGAACTCGATCGGCACGCGGTCGAGAAAGGGCGGCTCGGGCAGCTCGACGCCGCGCGAACGGAAATAGTCGGCGACGTCGAACACGAGTCGGTAGCGGCCTTTCGTCAACGTCGAACCCGCGAGCAGCGGCGCGGGCGCCCGGCCGTCGCCATCGAGCGTGATCGACAGCAGGGCATTCTCGGGTTCGAGCCGCGTCAACGTCACGCTCATGCCTGCAGCAGGGCAGCCGTGAGCGGTGTCGAGCACGTGCGTGGTGAGCTTGCCGATGGTCAGCCTCGTCTGAAACGCGGTTGGGAGTCCGGGAAGTGTATGTAGTTTTGCGCCGCGATTGGTCGCTCGGACGGTGGGCGGGCGCAGCGCGAGATCGACCATCCCGCCTTATCATCGAGGCGTCCCGACGACGCGACCTCATGACGACCGCTCTCGAACCCGACTACCCCCGCGACCTGCAAGGCTACGGCCGCGACGTTCCGCACGCCCGCTGGCCCGGCGGCGCACGCATCGCCGTCCAGTTCGTCCTCAACTACGAGGAGGGTGGGGAGAACAGCGTGTTGCACGGTGACGCGGGTTCGGAGCAGTTTCTCTCGGAGATCGTCGGTGCGGCGAGTTATCCCGATCGCCACCTGTCGATGGAATCGATCTATGAATACGGCTCGCGCGTCGGCGTATGGCGCCTCCTGCGCGAGCTCGAACGCGTCGGCTGGCCGCTGACCGTCTTCGGCGTCGGCATGGCGCTGGCCCGACATCCCGACGTGGTCGATGCCTTCGTCGCGCGCGGCGACGAGATCGCCAACCATGGCTGGCGCTGGATCCACTACCAGTCGCTGCCCGAAGCGCTCGAACGCGAGCACATGGTCGAGGGCACGCGGGTCATCCGCGAACTGACCGACGGCCGCTGGCCGGTCGGCTGGTACACCGGTCGCGACAGCCCCAACACGCGGCGGCTGGTCGTCGATCACGGCGGCTACGAATACGACAGCGACTACTACGGCGACGATCTGCCGTTCTGGATGGAGGTCGTCGGCAGTGACGATCGGAAGCATCCGCATCTCGTCGTGCCTTACACGCTCGACACCAACGACATGCGCTTCGCGACCCCGCAGGGCTTCAACACCGCGGACCACTTCTTCAACTATCTGCGCGACAGTTTCGACACGTTGTACGCGGAGGGCGACCCGCAGGGACTCGATCGGCCGAAGATGCTGAGCATCGGCATGCACTGTCGTCTGCTCGGGCGGCCCGGGCGCATCTCGGCGCTGCGGCGTTTCATCGATCATGTCGTCGGGCATCGCGACGTGTGGGTGTGTCGACGCATCGACATCGCACGTCACTGGAAGGCGATGCATCCGTTCGCGCCGAGTCGATGAATTCGGCGATGAATCCGGCACTGCGACGCCTCAACGAAGCATCGGTCCACGAAGCGTCGGTGCTGCTCGACGGGCTCTACGAACATTCGCCTTGGGTTGCGGAGGCCGCGGTCCTGCGCCGACCGTTCGCGAGCTTCGCGGCATTGAAGCGGGCGCTGTCGAGCATCGTGCGCGATGCGTCGCACGACCGGCGACTCGCCTTGATCCGCGCCCACCCCGCGCTCGCCGGCAAGGCCGCGCTGGCCGGCGATCTGAGCACCGCGTCGACCGACGAGCAGCAACGCGCCGGCCTGCTTCACTGCAGCGCCGACCAACTTGTCTCGCTGCACCGTCTCAACGACGCGTACCTCGCGCGTTTCGGCTGGCCCTTCATCCTCGCCGTGCGCGGCCCGCGCGGGACCGGCCTGTCGCGCGAGCAGATCATCGCGAGCTTCACGCGTCGCGTGACCGCGCAGCCGGACGCCGAGTTCGCCGAGTGCCTGCGGCAGATCGATCGCATCGCCGAACTGCGGATCGCCGATCGCTTCGATGCGCATCCGCTGCACGGCCTGGCGATCTGGGACCGCGCCGAAGCGCTGGCGGGGCCCAGCGATCCGGGATTCGCGGAACGTGGCGAGCTCACGGTGACCTATCTCACCGACGCACATCGCGCCGCCGCGCGCATGCTCGAAGGATGGATGCGCGACGCGGGCTTCGACGAGGTCGCGAGCGATGCGGTCGGCAACGTCGTCGGCGTGTATCACGCCGCAGACGACGCCGCGTCGCCGGGCTCGAAGAGGCTGATGACCGGCTCGCATTACGACACCGTCCGCAACGCCGGTCGCTACGATGGCCGGCTCGGCATCCTCGTGCCCATCGCCTGCGTCGACGCGCTGCACCGCGCGGGTCGACGGTTGCCGTTCGCGATCGAGGTGGTCGGCTTCGCGGAGGAAGAAGGGCAGCGCTACAAGGCGACCTTCCTCGGCTCGCGCGCCGTCGTCGGGCGCTTCGACTACGGCTGGCTGGATCAGGTCGACGCCGACGGCATCGCGATGCGCGACGCGATGCGTCATGCCGGCCTGCCGGGGACGCGTGACGCCATCGCCGCCGTTGCCCGCGATCCGGCCGACTACCTCGGCTTCGTCGAGGTTCACATCGAGCAGGGACCGGTCCTGAACGCGCTCGACCTGCCGCTCGGTGTCGTCACGTCGATCAACGGCAGCCTGCGTTATCGCTGCGAGGTGATCGGCGTGGCGAGTCATGCGGGGACCACGCCGATGGACACCCGCCGCGATGCGGTCGTCGCGGTCGCCGAGGTCGCGCTGTTCCTGGAGCGACGTGCGTCCTCGGTGCCCGACCTCGTCGGCACCATCGGCATTCTCGACGTGCCCGGCGGCTCGACCAACGTCGTCCCGGGCCGCTGCCAGTTCACGCTCGACATCCGCGCCACGACCGATGCGGTCCGCGATACCTGCGCCGCGGACGTGCTCGAACGTCTCGCAGCCGTTTGCGTGCGACGCGGCTTGGCGTTCACGGTCGAGGAGACGATGCGGGCCGCCGCGTGCCCGAGCGCGCCCGACTGGCAAGACCGCTGGGAAACAGCGGTCGCGCGCCTCGGCGTGCCGGTCCACCGCATGCCGAGCGGCGCCGGCCACGACGCGATGATGATGCACACCGCGATACCGCAGGCGATGCTGTTCGTGCGCGGCGAAAACGGCGGCATCAGCCACAACCCGCTCGAGTCGACGACCGCCGACGACATGCAGTTGGCGGTGGAGGCGTTCGATGCGTTGACGACCACGCTGTCGCACGAGCACGGCGACGGCCGCAGGTCGGCATGATCGTCGCAATCGTCGTCCATCGCGTGTTCGCGACACGTCGATGAGCGGCGCGCGCGCGTCGACCAGGGTCGCCGCATTCGCCGCGTTCGCCTGGTTGCTGCTGACCGTTGCGACCGCGGCCGCGCAGGCCGACCCGCCGGACGGACGCTTCACCGCGACGCTGGACACGCACGAAACGTTTCGCTTCGATCGAAAGCGCTGCCCGGCCTTGCCCTATCTCGCGGGCACGACCACGGGGCAGGGGACGGCTGTACCGTTCGGTGCCATCACCGCCCGCGGCAGCGATTGCGTCCGGCCGATCGGCGCGCGCACGTTCGCGTTCTCGCGCGGCAAGTTGACGATGACGACGGCCGACGGCGATGCGCTCTACGCGGATTACAGCGGGCGCCTCGCGCGCTCACCGACGCTGCGCATCGACCGGATCGTCGGCGCCTTCGTGATCACCGGAGGCACCGGGCGCTTTGCCGGCACGGCGGGCAGCGGCACCATCACCGGTACCGAGAACCTGCTGACGCGACGCGGACAGCTGGTCTTCGAGGGAACGGTCAGGCGGTGACGAAGCGTCGCGCGAAGTGGTCGACGCCGGTAGTCCCGGGCTCGAAGTCGCGCACCGCCGCCGAACGCAGCCAACGGTCCTTACTGCTCGACGGTCGACGTCTCTTCGAGCAGCGCGGCCGGGCGCTCGAAGCCGGCGTTCTCGACCAGCACACCGCCGGCGTCGAACAGCAGGAAGGGCTGTCGCTTCACCGCCGCGCCGGTCGAGCCATCGTCACAACGTCAGCAGGAACCCGTCGATGAATGCCCCCGGCAACCGCATGCTCGCGGTCGACCGCGACTGATAGGTTCGCGACTCCGGGATGAACTCGCGCGACGCCGTCAGGGCGGTGAGGTGTTCGCCGAGCATCCGGTAGATGCTGTCGTCGAAGCGCATCACGCTGGTCGGCGCGACCGCCTCGCCGTTCTCGACCCAGAACGTCGCGAAGCGCGTCATGCCCGTGAGCCGGGCGTTCATCCGGTCGGAGAAGTTGAGGTACCAGAGGTTGTTGATGCACAGACCCGTGCCGAGCTCGCGCAGGACGTGGTCCGCTTCGACGCTGCCGGCCGCCATGTCGAGCGACTGCGGCTTCTCGACGTTGTTCTCCGAACCGGTCTGCGCGAGACCGTACTCGCGTGCCGTGCGCGGCGACGCCATCATGCCGACACCGCGACCGGCGTCGATCAGATCGACGTGGTCGGGTCTGCGGAAGCCTTCGGATTGCACGTCCGGCATCAGTCCGCCCGACGTGTGTTCGGCGATCGACACCGACGGGCTCAGCGACACCTGCCGTTCGTAGAGCTTCTGCAGCGGACTCGTCCGCGTGGCGTGCGCCTTCGCGGAAAAACCGCCCCAGCCCATCATCGACACGATCTCGTGCAGCGCCATCGGCGACAGGTAGACGCGATACGCGCCGGGCTCGACCAAGCGGGCCGGTTGGCGCAACACCGACAGATCGTTGGCCGCACGGATGATCTTGCCGCGCAGCACGTCGCGGTCCCATTCGAAGCCGCCGTAGCTGCTCTTGGCGGCCTTGTCGGCTTCATAGTAGAGACTCCACTCGAAGTTGAAGTTGGCCACCTCGTGCCAGTTGTGATGACCGTACGAACTCGCGAAGCCACGCTGCAGCGGGCCGCTCGCGAGAAAGCCGACGAGGTCGTGACCGACGCCGAGCTCCGTGATGGTCGACGCCATCTCGGCGCCCGACGGCAGGCGTCCGGTGCGCACGTTGCGCGACGTGAAGCCTTCGGTCTCGAGCGTCAGCAACGGGTCCACCGGCAGGTCGGGCAGGATGGCGCGCAGCGACGCGAACGCGCGCTCGCAATGTTCGAGGTCGCTGGCCGCGTCGCCCGAAAGCGTCAGCGACAGCGTCGCCTGGCGCTTGCCCTCGGCGCCGTCCTTGACGAGGCGCAGCGACAGGTAGGCCTGATCGACGAAGCCGGCCTGGCGGATGCGGCCGTGGTTGAAGCGCACGAAGTCGGACTGCTCCGCTTCGTAACTGCACGTGAACGCCTCGCCGGCCATCAGGAAGCGACCGAGGCCGTTGGCCAGCTCGCCGAAGTAGCTCTCGGCGTCGACGCGCGGCATGCCGCCGCCCGTCCGGGTCTGCGGGTCCCGCATGACGGGAGCACCGCGCGGCAGCGCGCTCATGCCGCACCGCCGGCGCCGAACACGTCGACGTCGGCGAACAGGCACGCGGGCGACGCGTGACCGACGCGGATCACCTGGTTCGGCTCGCCCTTGCCGCAGAACGGCGTGCCCATGACCTCGAACGTACTCTCGTCGCCGACCGCTTTCAGGCTGCGCCAGAACGTGGCCGAGATGCCGCGGTAGTTGGGGTTCTTGACGACCGACGTCAGCTTGCCGTCCTCGATCAGCCGGCCCCACTCGCAGCCGAACTGGAACTTGTTGCGCGAGTCGTCGATGGACCACGACACGTTGGTCTTCATCATCACACCCCGGTCGATGCCCGCGATCATCTCTTCGAGCGTGGACGTGCCCGGCTCGATGTTGAGGTTGGCCATGCGGTCGATCGGTGCGCGGTTCCAGTTCGACGAGCCCGCGTTGGCCACGCCGCCGATGTCCACATGGTCACCGAGCAGCCGGTTGGCGCGGGCCTGCGACAACGCGCCGCCGAGCGGCTTGACCAGCACGCCTTCGCGGATCAGCAGTTCACGTCGCGCGCTCGCGCCCTCGTCGTCGTACGCGTAGCTCGCGAATTGCCGCGCGCGTGTCGGATCGAAACTCACGTTGAGCAACGGCGAGCCGTAGCGGTAGTGGCCGAACATGTCGAGCGTGACGAAGCTGGTGCCGGCGAAGTTGCGCTCGTCGCCGAGAATGCGGTCGAGCTCGATTGGATGACCGATCGACTCGTGGATCTGCAACATCATCTGGTCGGGCATCAGCAGCAGGTCCATGCGACCGCTCGGGCAGTTCGGCGCATCGAGCAACGCGATCGCTTCGCGCGCCACGCGGATGCCCGCGCCGACGAAGCCCGAGCGATCGAGTACCTCCGCACCGCCCTGCTGGCAGAAGCCGTTGTACTGGCCGGCGAGGCTGCGCGTCTGCGTGTCGTGGCCGTCGCTGACGGTGGCCTGCACATTGGGCTGCACGAGACGATAGGTCTGCGTGACGTCTCCCCCGTGACTGGTGAGATAGCGATGCGAGGCCAGCGTCGTCTGCACCGACGCCAGGCTGTCGACGACGCGTGGATCGATCCGCGTCGCGGCGTCGACCTCGGTGACCAGGACGAACAGTTCGCGCCGTGACGGCATCGCCCGCTCGTGCGGCGACGCGTAATGCCCCCGGGGCGCGGGGTCGGCCGGCATCGGGTACTGCAGCACCGAGGTCGCCCCCGATGCGGCGGCCCAGGCGCACGCGTTGTCGAGGGCCGCCTGCAGTCCATCGCGCGACAGGTCGGAGGTCGCGGCGTAGCCGTAGGCGCCGCGGTTGATGACCGTTACCATCGCGCCGCGATCGATGCGCCGCGAGAACGGTTGCGGCACGCCCTTGCGGACGCAGACGGTCTCGCTGTCCTCCTCGACGAGACGCACCGAGAAGAAGTCGACGTCGGCCGACAGGCGCCCGAACAGGTCGGCGATTGGATCGGATGCGGGATCGGCTGCGGACTC
>CAZZWS010000061.1:18507-19015 GCA_964657795.1 Beijerinckiaceae bacterium | reverse complement strand
CCCGTCGTCGCCCTCCCCGTCGTCGATGCCCGGTCGCATCGTCACTTGTGACCGCTGCCGCCCGAACTGAAGCCGCCGCCCCCCATGCCGCCCACCCAGCCGCCCCGCGGCAGGTAGCTGCCGTAGCCCGCCCCCGCGCTGCGGCCGAGCGTGTTCCAGTTGGCGAGCGAGCAGAAACCGATCAGCAGCAGCCCGTAGAGGATGAACTTGCCCATGCGTGTCCGTCGTCAGTGCGAGCCGTGCATCATGAGCCGCCGCCTTCGCGTCCGTCGAGGAACCACGCCGGCAACCACAGGCCGACGATCGCGAACAGCACGACCAGCAGCACGCGCCCCGGCGCGAACATCATCGGGATGAAGTTGATCACCACGAGGAGGATCGTCAGCCACTTGGCGACGCGGCGATAGCCACCGACCGGCGGCGGCGCGGACAACGACGGTGGGCCGGCATCCTGCTGCGACGATCGCTGCGGCAGCCGCGTCGCGTCGACGGCCGCGTCTACCGCATT
>CAZZWS010000061.1:0-18497 GCA_964657795.1 Beijerinckiaceae bacterium | reverse complement strand
ATTGCCGAACCACAGCGACAGGTCGCGCGGTGCGACCGGAATCGACCGCGACCAGGTCAACTCCGACTCGTTGGACTCGGCCGCGAGCTTCACGTTGCCGGCCTGGAATTCGCTGATCCGGGTGACGTCGCCGACGGCGACCTTCCAGTTGAACGCGCCGGCCGCGTACCGCACCACCGCCTGATAGTCGTAGAGCTTGTTGAACGTGGTGCCGTCGAGCAGCGCCTGGTCGGCGGAATACCAGAATGGCCAGACGTCCACGACCGACGAGCGCTCCCAGCCGGAATCGGTCTCGACCAGCCACACGAAGCCCTTCTGCGGCGCGTACAGCAGGTACTCGGTCCACGTGCTGCCTTCGGTCGAAATCTCCGCCCGCCGCATCAGGCCGATGACCGTGTAGGCGACGGCGGCGATGGTCGCCGTCGCGCCGAGCGCGATCGTGGTCCGCACGGCGTCGACCCGCTTCGCCGCCGCGATCACTTCGGCGACGGAACTCGTGACGTCGATCGTCGCGTGACAGGTCGGGCACAGCAGGTACGACGTCGCGCCCGGCGAGAACGGAATGGCCGCGCCGCACGACGGACATGCGAGCGTGTCGACCTTGCCCTTGAAGCGGCCCGCCTCGTCCTTGATGGTCTCGGGGTCGCGCAGCAGTTGCGGCTTCAGCTCGGCCAGCGTGACCGCACGACCCTGATAGATCGTCGGCCGGGACGGCGCGGCCGTGCGTCCGGCGAGATCGAGACGCGTGGCGGGCCGCCCCTGATTCGTTCCGACGCCGTCGGTGACCGGCGCGGGCGGCAACGCCGCGGTCGTCACGTCCGAATAATCGAGCGTGATGAATTCGGCGCCCCGATGGAAGTCCGCGACGCGCGCGGTGTAGCCCGAACCGACCACGAACGGCAATTCGCCCTGGCCACCGGTGCAGCGCGCCTCGCGGACGTCACCGACGATGAACACGAGGCGGCTGCCGTCCTGCGCCTGGCCGAGATCGAGCGGTGCGCCCGGTGCGATGCGTTCGAACGGCGGCAGCGGCACCGCGGCCCAGCGCGCGCGGTCGGCCTCGCGCGTGAAGACGTAGTTGCCCGACGCGTCCGACAGCCAGCCGCCGTGACCGGCGTCGTCGATCACGTACCACTCGTTCCAGAAGCCGGCGTCGTAGCGCAACTGCAGGCGACCGACGACGACGAAGCCCATCGCATTGACGGACCCGGCGTCGATGGTGCCCGACGTGTTGATCTGGATCGGCGAATAGTCCTCGAGGACATCCGCCATGCGGCCGATGTTGCGCACCGAGTCGGCGTCCTTGATCAGCGTCGACCTGCAGTAGTCGCACACCGCCATGACCGACGCCGCCGAGCGGAACGCGACCGGCGCGCCGCAGGTCGGGCACGAGACGGTGTTCATCGATCCGGGGGCGATCGAGACGCGGGCGTTCGAGGGGCAGGCGTTCGACTGGCCCGTCAGCCCACCAGCCGCTTGATGACCTCGGCCTTCGCCGCGTCGTACTCGCCCTGCGTGATGAGGCTCTTGTCGAGGAGCCCCTTCAACTGTTCGAGCCGCATCGCGGGCTCCGCGGGGGCGCTCGCCCCAGCACTCGTCGCCGCACCGGCGGCGTTCTGCTGACCGACCGCGGCGTTGGTCGACGCGTTGCCGGACGTGATGCCCGCGCCCAGCGACTGCGCCATCTGCTGTCCGATCGCCATGCCGGATGCGAGGCCCGCGCCGATGCCGGCGATGCCGCCTTCGTTCTGCGCGGCCAGCGGGATCGCGTTGGCGGTCTGGTACTGCGTGTACTTGCCGAGGTCGCCGACCATGCCCATCGAGATGCGCTTGTCGAGCGCGGCCTGCAGTTCTTCGGGCAACGACACGCTGCCGACGTTGAACGTGTCGAGCCCGAGGCCGTACTTGCCGAGCGCCGTGGCGAGGTCGTCGTGGACCTGGCTCGCCATCAGCGTCTGGTTGGCGGCCATGTCGAGGAAATTGACCTTCGAGCTGCCGATCGAGGCGGCCATCGTCGCGAGGATGATGCCGCGCAACTGATCCTCGACCTCGTCGCGCGTGTAGACCGCGCGCGTGCCCGACAGCGACTGATGGAACAGCTTGGGATCGGCGACGCGATACGCGTAAAGGCCGAACGCGCGCAAGCGCACCATGCCGAAGTCCGCGTCGCGGATCGTGATCGGCTGCTGCGTGCCCCAGCGCCGACCGGTCTGCACGCGCGTCGAGAAGAAGTACACGTCCGACTTGAAGGGCGACAGGAACAGCTTGTCCCAGTTCTTCAGGTAGGTCAGCACCGGCAGCGTCTGCGTGGTCAGCTTGTAGGTGCCGGGACCGAAGACGTCGGCGACCTGGCCCTCGTTGACGAACACCGCCATCTGCGATTCGCGGACGACCAGCGTGCCGCCGTTCTGGATCTCCATGTCCTCCATCGGATAGCGCCACGACAGCACGCCCTCGCTGTCCTCCGTCCACTGGAGGATGTCGATGAACTGTTTCTTGATGAACGAAGCGAGACTCATGGTCTACTCCTTGGACGCGGGAACGGTTGGATGCGCGATGATGCTACGGCGTCGATGCGAACGGGGTCGATCGGACGAATCGACATGGGTGGCGATGAACCGACCGGAAGTCGTCGCGGGCGGGGCCGATCAGGACAGGCAAGCCGCGTTGATGATGCCGGCCACCAGCGAGATGGTGCCCATCAGGCCGCCCATCGCCGTGTTGCCGGCCTCGATCTCGGCGCTCACCGTGTGCAGCAGGCGACTCGTGATGCCATACACCACGACCTGCACGATCAGCGCGACGACAGCCCATGCCACGACTTCCATCAGCGTGGCGTTGTGCACGATCGAAGAGCCGAGCGTGAGCGAGAAGCCGATCAGCGCACCGCCGAGCGACAACGCCGCCGAGGTCTTGCCGGCGTGGATCAGCTTCAGCTCGTCGAACGGCGTGAGCCACGTGTAGACGACGAAGAACACGCCGAGCAACAAGGCAGCGGCGATCAGATGGGTCGCGTAGTTGACGATGGCGGGGAGCATCGCGGCGGTCTCTGCAAGCTGCAAGAACGGGGGAAAGACGAGCTTATCATCGAGCGGCGACCGTCCACCCCCCGTCTCGACTTCCCGACCCGCGATCCATGTCCCCGAACCCCCTGTCCCGCGCGTTCTTCATCGTCGCGCTCGTCACGTCGTTCGCCGAGCGGGCCGGCGCGGCGCCCGATCCCGCCATCGCGACGCGCCTGTTCGCCGAAGCGAACACGGTCTGCACACGCGACCGCGGAGCGCTGTGGGGCCGATCGCTCTGCGGTCCGATGCTGCTCGTCGACTACACCGATCGGGCCGTACTCGCGAGCCAGGCCGACGCCGAGGGCCGGCTGACGGCCGACGGCGCGCTCTATCGCGGCGTCCTTCCCGACAGCGTGATCATCGCGAACACGCCGACCGAGTGGTCGGGCACGCGCTGGACGCAGATCGTCGGACCGGTGACCGAAGACGCCGACCAGGAGCATGTCCTGATCGCGCATGAGTTGTTCCATCGGATACAGCCATCGCTCGGCCTGACGCGTCCCGAGACCGCCAACGGCCATCTCGACACGCTCGAGGGGCGTTACCTGCTGCAACTCGAATGGCGAGCGCTGGCGGCGGCCTTGCGAGCGAAGACGAAGCGCGGCCGCGACGCAGCCATCGCGGACGTGCTGGCCTTTCGCCACGAGCGCTATCGCCTGTTCCCCGCGGCGGCGCCCGATGAGGCTGCGCTCGAGATCAACGAGGGCGTGCCCGAGTACACCGGCGTCCGCCTCGGACTGGCGACGCCGGCGGAACGGACCGCGTACGCGATCCGCGACCTGTCGGCGTTCGTCGGCGCACGGACCTTCGTCCGGTCGTTCGCCTACGCGACCGGTCCGGCCTACGGCCTGCTCCTCGACCGTGCCGATCCGGGCTGGCGCGGCCGGCTCGCATCCGGCAGGCGGCTCGACGAACTGCTCGCCGACGCCGAACGACTGCGTGCGTCCGACGGCCCGACCATCGATGTCCGGACCGCGCGCTACGACGACGGGACGTTGCGCGCCGGCGAGGTGCGACGGGACGCCGACAAGCAAGCCCGACTCGCGGCCTATCGGACGCGCCTGGTCGACGGCCCCGTGCTGAGGCTGCCGCTCGGCGACAGCAACATCCAGTTCAATCCGCAGACTCTGGTGCCGCTCGAGGGCGCCGGCACGATCTATCCGACCGTGCGATTGAGCGATGCGTGGGGAGCGCTCGAAGTCGAGCAGGGCGGCGCGCTGGTGAGCGCGGCGTCGCATGTCGCCACCGTGACCGCCATCGGTTTCGACACCGGGCGGACCGCCGGCGACGGCTGGCGGCTCGCCTTGAAGCCGGGCTGGGAGGTCGGACCGGGAGAGCGCCCCGGCGATCTCCTCGTGCGGCCGTCGAAGCCGTAGCCGACACCGGGTCGCTGCTCGCGAAGCCGAACCTGCTGCGGCGCGCGGAAGGATCGCCGGTGCCGCTGCTATCCTCGCCGGCCGGCGGCGGCCGAACGCGCATTCCCATCGCGCCGGGCCGTCTCCGCATCGACCAGGACCTTCGCATGAGCACCAACGACAATCCCAAGCTGGCCGTCCTGATCGATGCCGACAACGCGTCCGCGTCGCTCGTGAAGGAACTGCTCGAAGAGGTCGCCAAGTTCGGCACCGCCACCGTCAAGCGCGCGTACGGCGACTGGACCGGCCAACAGCTCACCGGCTGGAAGGATCAGCTCAATCGTTACGCGATCCAGCCGATCCAGCAGTTCGCGTACACCCGCGGCAAGAACTCCACCGACGCCTCGCTGATCATCGACGCGATGGACCTGCTGTACGCCGACAACGTCGACGGCTTCTGCCTCGTGTCGTCCGACAGCGACTTCACGCGGCTCGCGACGCGGCTGCGCGAGTCGCGCAAGGTGGTCTACGGGCTCGGCGAACGCAAGACGCCCGAGGCGTTCCGCGCCGCGTGCGACCGCTTCGTGTTCTTCGAGGTTCTGAAGCGCGGCACGGCCAGCGTCGAGACGGGAGCCCCATCGAGCGAACCGATCGAGGACGTCCCCGACCTCGAGAACGCGCTGCGCCAGGCGTTCGACGCCGTGTCGCGCGACGAAGGCTGGGCGACGTTGTCGTCGATCGGCTCGTACATCGCGAAGAACAATCCGTCGTTCGACACGCGGCTGTACGGCTTCCGCAAGCTCAGCGACATGATCCGCAAACAGGCGTTCGTCGAGGTCAGGGAAGCGGCCGACGGCGCGAGTGGTCAGTCGTTGACAGTGCGGCTGAAGCAGAAGGAACAACCCGCCCCGGCGCCGGCCAAGCGGTCTCGTCGCGAGCGCGGTTAGAGAACTTCGTCGACCGACGCATGCGACTGATATCATCGATATCAACCGAAGGGGAAGGACGTCAACATGCCCGATATCATTCTTCGCAACCTCGACCCTGCCCTCAAGCAGGCGCTACGCGAGCAGGCTGCCAGCAATGGCCACTCGATGGCAGCCGAGCTTCGCGAGATCGTCAGACGGGCAGTGGCCGCACCTGCCGCGGACGCCAACGCCGAGTTCAAGAAACAGGCAGCGGCTCTCCGCGCAGCCACGCCTCGTGGCAAGCAGACTCCGGCCAGCGAGCTCCAACGAGAAGGTCGCGACGAACGATGAGCGTGGTCATCGATGCGAGCATCGGCATCCAATGGGTCGTCAGGGAGAGCGGATCGGCGCAGGCGGTCCGCCTTCTCGATCGATCGCCGATCGTCCCCGGGCTGTTCTTCGCCGAATGCGCGACCATCCTGTGGAAGAAGGTCGAGCGGAAGGAATTGTCCGCTGCCGCAGCCCAGAATCGCGCTGCGGCGTTGTCGACGGTCAGTCTCGACATCGTTCCGGACACGGATGTGTTCGAGCATGCGCTGGCACTGGCCTGCGAACTTCGGCATCCGGCTTATGACTGCCTCTATATCGCCACCGCTCGCTTGCGTGAGGCCCTTCTCGTCACTGCCGACCGGCGGCTGATCGAACGCTGCAAGGTCGCAGGACCTTCATGGCTGAAGAACCTGGTCAGGGACATGGAAAGTTTTCCGTGACGACTCTCAAGTTCTGACCGTTGCCCGACCGTCTCCTGATCCTCGCCGTCTTCGTCGTCGCGTCGTGCGGCCTCGCGTACGAGCTGATCGCCGGTGCGTTGTCGAGCTATCTGCTGGGCGACTCGATCCTGCAGTTCTCGACGATCATCGGCTGCTACCTGTTCGCGATGGGCGTGGGCTCCCACCTGTCGCGCTACGTCGAGGACGACGACGTGCTGATGCGCTTCGTCGACATCGAGATCCTCGTCGGCCTGATCGGCGGGCTGTCGGCGACCGTGCTGTTCGTCGTCTTCGCGTGGCTGTCGGCGCCGTTCCGCTCGATGCTCTACGCGATGGTGTTCGCCATCGGCGTGCTGGTCGGCATGGAGATCCCGCTCGTCATGCGGGCGCTGAATCAGGGCGACACGAAGTTCTCGGAGCTGGTCAGTCGCGTGCTGACCTTCGACTACCTCGGCGCGCTCGCGGTGTCGCTGCTGTTCCCGCTCGTGCTCGCGCCGCGCATGGGCCTCGCGCGCACCGCGCTCGCGTTCGGCATCGCCAACGTCGCCATCGCGTTCTGGACCATCCATCGCTTTCGAGGACGACTGAACGCATCAGACGGCCGCACGCTGCGCGCGTCGATCGCGATGGTGGTGCTGGTGGCAGGCTTCTTCTTCGCCGAGCGGTTGACGCAGTGGTCCGAACGCGGCCTCTACGGCGACGAGATCGTCCACGCCATCACGACGCCGTATCAACGCCTCGTCGTCACGCGCTGGAAGGACGATCTCAGGCTCTACATCAACGGCAACTTGCAGTTCTCGTCGCGCGACGAGCATCGCTATCACGAGGCGCTGGTACATCCGATGATGGAGTCGCTGCCGTGGGCGCGGCACGTGCTGATCCTCGGCGGCGGCGACGGCCTCGCGCTGCGCGAGGTGCTGCGCTATCCGAACGTCGAGCGCGTCACGCTCGTCGACCTCGACCATCGCGTCACCGATCTCTTCCGGTCGTCGGAGCCGCTGGTCGCGCTCAACAAGGGATCGTTCTCGGACCCGCGCGTGACCGTCGTCAACGCGGATGCGGCGCTGTGGCTGGAACAGTCGCACGAGGGTCACGATGGAAGCGGGATGTTCGACGCCGTCGTTGTCGACTTCCCCGACCCGTCGAGCTTCTCGCTCGGCAAGCTCTACTCGGTGCCGTTCTATCGCGGCCTGATGACGCACGTCGCGTCGCACGGCATGGTCGTCGTGCAGTCGACGTCGCCGTACTTCGCGCCGCGCGCCTACTGGTCGATCGACGCCACGCTGAAGGAAGCCGGCTTCAGGACCTGGCCCTTTCATGTTTACGTCCCTTCCTTCGGCGAGTGGGGCTTCGTGCTCGCGTCGCGTGAGGGCGCGTTCGTGCCGCCGACCGCATACCGCTTGCCGATGCGCTATCTCGACGCCGCCACGACGGCCGAGATGTTCCGCTTCCCGGCCGACCTGCCGCGGCCCGTGGTCGAAGCCAACCACCTGAGCAACCAGTCGCTGGTGCGCTACTTCGACGAGGACTGGCATCAGTTCATCCGGTGAAGATCGCGTGACGTCGTGATCAAACGCCGCAGCTTCGTCCTCGGCGCGGGCATCTCCGGTGCGGCGGCCGCGTCGGGGGTGGGCTTCTGGCGTTGGCAGGAGATCGACACGCGCGTGCTCTATCCAGGCCGCGACATGGGCCATCGCCTGCGCGATACGAAGCCGTCGGACTGGCCCGCGCCGTCGGCCGAATACACGACCGACGTGGCGATCGTCGGCTCGGGCATCGCCGGACTGACGACGGCGTGGCGCCTGGCACGCGAAGGGCACACGCGCTTCGCGCTCGTGACCGGCCCGGAGCCGCACGGCAACGCGGCATCGGGCACGACGCTGGTCGGCGCCGAACGGCTGCGCTACCCGACCGGCGCGCACTACCTGCCGCTGCCGTCGCTGGAGTCGACCCATGTCCGCACGATGCTCGCCGAGTTCGGCGTGCTGATCGACGGCGAGCGCAGCGGGACGCCGACCTACGACGAGCGCGTCCTCGTCCACGCGCCCGACGAGCGCCTGTTCCGCGACGGGCGCTGGCACGAAGGCATCGTGCCGGCCGACAACCCGGCCATCGAACGCTTCTTTCGATGCATCGACGGCCTGCGCGAGCAGCGCGGCGCCGATGGCCGCAAGGTCTTCACGGTGCCGATCGCGCTGGCGTCCGCGGACCCGGCGTGGACCGCGCTCGACGCCCTGCCCTTCGCGACCTGGCTCGCGCGCGAGCGTCACGACGATCCCGCCTTGCGCTGGTATCTCGACTACTGCTGCCGCGACGACTACGGCGCCGACGCGACGCAGGTCTCGGCGTGGGCCGGCCTTCACTACTTCGCGGCCCGCAACGGCCGTGCGCGCAACGCCGAACGCGGGGCGGTGCTGACGTGGCCCGAAGGCCTCGACGCATTGGCCACGCGACTCGACGACGCGGCCTTCGCGCCGCGCGACGGTCGGACACCGCTGCGTCTCGACGGCACGGCGCTGTCGATCCGGGAACGCGGGACGGCGCGCGCCGGCGGCGTCGACGTGCTGTGCATGCGGGTCGTCGACAACGCGCTGTCGACCTTCCGCATCCGCGCACGCCGCGTCGTGTCGGCGATGCCGCTCGCGGTGGCGGGGCACGTCGTGGCCGGCCTGCGGGTTCGCCAGGACACCCCGCGCGTCGCGCCCTGGCTGGTCGCTAACTTCATCCTCGACCGTCACCCCGGCGAAGAGCCCGGCGCGCCGCTCGCGTGGGACAACGTGCTGTACGGCAGCGACGGCCTCGGCTACGTCGACGCCACGCATCAGGCCATCCGCGTCGCGCCACCCGACGCAACGGTCTTCACCGCCTATCGCGCGTTCGGCGACGGAGACGTCGACGCGGCCCGCCGCTGGATGGATCGCGCGTCGGCTTCGGAGATCGCAACCATCGCCAGCGAGGAGTTGCGGCGCGTCTACGGCTGGCGCCTCGCGCCGTGCGTCCGCCGCGTCGACGTGACGCTGCGCGGTCACGCGATGGCGTCGCCGCGGCCGGGTACGCTGCTCGACGCCGACCTGCGCGCGCTGCGCGAGCACGACGGACCCGTCCTTCACGCGCACGCCGACCTGTCCGGCTACTCGGTCTTCGAGGAAGCCGCGTGGTGGGGCTGGCAGGCCGCGGAACGCGTGCTCGGCGCGGGCTGACGACATGGACTGAAAAGGCGGCGGCCGGCGATCGGCTGTGGCCGCCCGCCCACAGCCCGACCTGATCGGACCGACCGGACCGTCGCCGACCGGCCCGGGCCCTTTAGAATCGTCGTCCACGATCGCAACAGGACCGGAAGCATCCATGGAAACGCAGCGGCGACGGCGCCGGGGCAGCCGTCGCAAGGCTCGCAAGAAGCAGGTCGTGGCGCTCGTCGTGGTGGCGCTCGCGATCGGCATCGGCGTTTGGACGCGCATTCTCATCCTGCGACACGACGACGCGACGTTCGCGCCGGCGTCGATCGATGGTGGCTCCGTCGGCGACGAAGCCGGCCCGCAGCCGGTCGACGGGAGCGGCGGAACCGTCACGAAGAACCTGATCCTCTTCGTCGGCACCGGCTACGGCCTCGTCCCGATGACGGCGACGCGCATCGCGGCGGCTGGCGAGAGCGGCACGCTGAACATCGACGATCTGCCCGAGACCGCCCTCGTCAGGACGTCGTCGCGCAACGCGCAGACGGCCGACGCGGCGGCCGCGATGACCGCGTACATGACGGGCGTGAAGGTCGACAACGAGGTGCTGTCGCAAACGCCCGAGACGCGTCCCTACGACGAAGCCGGACGCCCGCAGTCGGCGCACGGCGAGAGCGCTTGCCCGGCGGTCGGCAACGGCAAGCCCGCGACGACGCTGCTCGAGATGGCCAGGCGCTCGGGCCGCTCGACCGGCATCGTGACCACCGCGCGCGTCACGCAGCCGATCGCCGCGGCGAGCTACGCGCACCTGTGCCAGCGCGGCGGCGAGAACGGCATCGCCGCGCAGCTGATCCCCGGCGGCGTCGGCGGCAACACGGCCCTCGGCGATGGCATCGACGTCGTGCTCGGCGGCGGCTGGGAACGCTTCCTGCCGAAGGAAGACCCGCGCGGCTCGGCGCGCAACGATACGCGGGACCTGTTCGCCGAACTGCGCGCGAAGGGCTACACGGTGATCACGCGCAGGAGCGAACTCGTGGCCCTGAACCGGACGGGCGATCAGCCGGTCGGCAAGCTGATCGGCCTGTTCGCATCGTCGCAACTCGCGTACGAAGCGGACCGCGCGGCCGACGCCGCCACGACGACCGATCCCAGCCTCGCCGAGATGACCGGTCGCGCGCTCGACGTGTTGATGCGCAACCGGGACCGCAACGGCTATCTGCTGATCGTCGAGGGCGGACGCATCGGCGACGCGCTCGATGCATCGCTCGTGCGGAAGGCGGTGCGCGAGGGGCGCGCGTTCGACGAGGCGATCGGCGTCGCGCTCGACCGCGTCCGGCAACTCGATCCGGACCTGCACGACACGACGATCGTCGTCACCGCGGATCACGACCACACGCTGGTGATGAACGGCAACACGACGCGGGTCGACCGGACCAGCGAAGGACGGCCCGGCGTGCTCGGCGTGCTGCACGGCTATGCCGATCCGACGCAGGTCGCCGTCGACGCGTCGGGGCGACCGTTCACCAACCTCGTCCTGGGCGCCGGCGACCGGCGCATCCGCGGTCCGCGCTCGCAGGCGCCGGCGTTGAACGACCTGGCGCTGGCCGACCGGAACGCGCGCTACGAAGCGGCCGTCGAGCTGAACGCGCCGCTCGGCGCGACCGACGTGCTGCTCGGCGCGACCGGCGTCAACGCCACGCGCTTTCACGGCACGCTCGACAACACGCAGGTCTTCACGTTGCTGCGCGAGGCGATGGGACTATGAAGAACCGCGCCCTGCTGGCCCTCGTCGTCGCCCTCGTCGCGACCGAAGCGCGCGCTCAGACGACTACGGCGAACGGGATGACCGCGGTGCGTCCGGCGGCGCAGAACGTGATCGTCTTCATCGGCAACGGCCTCGGCCCGGCCACCACGACGGCCGCGCGGCTGATGCGTTACAAGGAAGACGGCACGCTGGCGATGGAGACGATGCCCGCACTGGCCCGCGTGAAGACCTGGGCGCTCGACGCGCAGACCAGCGAGAGTGCGGCCGCGACGTCGATGCTGCTGACCGGCGTCAAGACCCGCAACGACGTCGTCGCGATGGACGGCAACACACGTTCGCAGGGCTATGCGCCCGGTCGCGATCCGATCCGCAACGTCGCGACCGCCGAGAACCGTTGTCCTGCCACGGGCAACGGACAGGCCGTCGCCACGCTGCTCGAACTGGCCATCGCCAAACATCGCGCGACCGGCATCGTGACCACCGGACGCCTCACCGGCGGGCCGTCCGCCGCGGCCTGGGCGCACGTCTGCCACCGCGACGCCGAATACGAGATCGCGCGCCAGGCCGTCCCGAAAGGCGTCGGCTTCAATGCGCAACTCGGCAACGGCGTCGACGTGATGCTGGGCGGCAACAGCACGTACTGGCGCCCGTTCGATGCGGCGAAGCGCCCGCGTGGCCGGCCCGACATGCGGGAACTGGTCGGCGAGATGCAGGCTCAGGGCTACACCTTCGTCAGCGACCTCACGGCGATGAACGCGGCGCCCGTCGTGCCCGGCTCGCGGCTGCTCGGACTGTTCGACGCGAACGAGGTCGACGGCCCGCAGCAGGGCGGGATGTCGTACGACCTGGACCGCGATCCGAAGCGCGAGCCGAGCCTGGCCGAGATGACCGCGAAGGCGATGGACGTCCTGCGCACCGCTCCCGACGGCTATGTCCTCGTCGTCGAGGCCGGCCGCATCGTGCAGGCGCTGCACGCGGGCAACGCGCGCCGCGCGCTGGTCGACACCATCGCCTTCGACGACGCGGTGCGCGTGGCGCTCGACAAGGCGGACATCGCGCGCACGCTGATCGTCGTCACCGGCGACCACGACACGACGATGACGCTGATCGGCGGCAGCCGCCGCGGCAGCGACGTGCTCGGGCTGCATCTCGATCCGGTCAACGGCAGGCCGGACGTCGACGCGAGCGGCTCGACCTACACGGCGATCGTCTTCGGCACCGGCCCCAATCGTCCCGACCAGCGCCGGACGCTCGACACGCCGACGGTCGTGCAGAAGGACTACGCGCAGGAATCGGCCATCAAGCTGCAGCAGGGCAGCGACGGCGGTGGCGACGTGGTGTTGCGCGCGGCGGGCGCGGGGTCGTCCAACTTCCACGGCACGCTGGACAACATCAAGGTCTTCACGCTGATCCGGAAGGTTGCCGATCTTTGAAGCGGGCGCAGCCGACCGGCCGCTCAAGTTGGTCGCCACGCGGTCGAAACATCAGGGACATGCATTCGCGGATCGCGACCGGTCGGTCGTCGGACGCCTCTGCGAACCCGCCTCTTCCGATGCGCCCAGCCCCGACACCCCGCAAGGACGTTCCGACCCTCGACGCCACGCTCGACAAGACCCAGCATGTGCAGGACGTCGTCGAAGAGTGCGCGTCCGAGCTCGCCACGGTCAACGAGGCGATGCGCCAGCAACTCGATCGCATGCCCACCGCGACCGCGCTCGACACCTCGCTCGCCCAGTGCGAGACGATCGAGGAGAAGGTGCAGGTCTGCGCGGACGAACTGACGCAGGTCAACGAGGCGCTGACGGCCGAGATCGAGGAACGGCAGGTGCTCGAACAGGCGCTCCGGACCGCGCGGACGCAGGAGCTGGCGGCGCTGCAGGCCGCGCTGCACGACCCGCTCACCGGCCTGCCCAACCGCATGCTCTTCGACGACCGGCTGGCGCACGGGCTGACGCAGGCGCGTCGCCATCGGCGCCCCCTCGCCGTGATGTTCATCGACCTCGATGCGTTCAAGCCCATCAACGACACCTATGGCCACGACGCCGGCGACCGCGTGCTCAAGGTCGTCGCCGATCGGCTGCGCGCCGTCACGCGGGCCGGTGACACGATCAGCCGTTATGGCGGCGATGAATTCGTCTATCTGCTGCTCGACCTGCGACAGATGGCCGATGCGGTCGCGATCGCGCGGAAGATCGTCGCGGCCGTCGGCGAACCGTTCGCGATCGACGACAGGACGACGCTGCGCATCGGCGTGAGCGTCGGCGTCGCGTTCCACGTCGACGATGGCCGGACCGCGAGCGACCTGCTCGATCGCGCGGACGCGGCGATGTATCGCGCGAAGCGCAGCGACGACCACGTGGCGTTCGCCGCCGACGAGGTCGGGACGATTCCTGCCTGACGAAGCCGCCGCTCAGCGCGACGCCGGCAGCGGCTTCAGCATCACCCCGTCGTCCCGCTTGACGAGTACGCGCGACGCACCGGTCGTGAGCTCGCGCCACGCGACCGCGTCACCGTCGGCGAAGCGAACCTCGCCGTCGCCGCGCAGGCCGCTGTCTCTCTCCCATGCCAGCAACAGGCCGATCGCGCGACTGACCTGATCGTCGTCGCGCGCATCCCACAGCAGGTCGAGGTCCGACGTCGACGTGACGCAGGCTTCGCCGGAGATGGCCTGCCACGCGAAGGACCCGTAGACGCGCAGCGGTGTATCGACCTCGGCCGCGCGTCGATGCAAGTCGCGCAACGCGGCGTGCCGGCGAAGCGGTGCGGCATCGATGACCGCGTCGAGCGCGAGCGGCGCCGCGACGCGCGTCACGGCCTGACGATCGACGACGAGTCCGATACGTCGTCGACCGGCTGCGAGCGGCAGCGCGATACCGAGGCAATACGCGTCGGCATCCGTGTCGGCGTCGCGTCGTCGTGTCACCAGTGCCCGACCGCGCCGCACCCAGTCGTCGACCTCCGCCGCGCGTGCCTCGTCGAGGCTGCTGCGCAGGCCGTCGCGCCAGGTCGCCGCATCGAGCCAGACGAGGTCGTGGCGTGACGGCATCCGTATCACCGGTGTTCCGCTCGTCGGGTCGCATCGACGGGGCGTTGCATGCCCGCGGCTCGGCAATGTCCAGCGCGGACGCGGGACGGTCGAGAGTCGTACGATGAGCGCTCAACGGACGGGGACGAGACATGAAGGAACGCGCACGGGGTACGCTGGCACGTGCCGACAAGGGGCCGCTGGCGCCGCCGCCGCCGCTCGACGGATCGCTCGGCATCGTCGCCGATGTCGTCGCGGGCTGGCCGGACGTGACGGCCTCCACGCATTGGGAACTGTACCGCCCGACCGAAGTCGACGGCATCGACTTCTACGTCGGTGACGAGGAGCTCGGACATATCCACCTCGATGGTTCGATCCACCTCGCGACGAGTCCCACGTTGGGCCGCTCGCTGATCGCCGCAGGCCTCGCGCGACCGTTCCGGTATCAGCCCGGCTGGGTGTGCGAGCAGGTGCAAGGCATCGGTCCCGAAGCGGATGTCGCGCTGTTCCGGCGCAACTACGAGTCGCTGACGCGAACCGGCTGAGCGCTTTCCGCGGCGGGCTTCGGCTCATCGTGGCGGACCCGGTTCGAAACCGACAGCGCCATCGCCCGGCCGCCCCGTGCCCGGCCCAGCTCGCGTCGGCGGTCGGTACGCCCATCGACCTCGACGCCGACCGCATGCAATGCGACCGCGAGCGCGTCGCCGGGATCGTCCGACCACAGGCCTTCGAGGGCGCCCATCTTCACGTAGTTGGCCGCCCCCGGCGCAAAGACCGGGGACGTCTCGGCCAGCTCCTCGAGCCGCGCCTGCGGGATCTTCGTCACGCGGGCCATCGCCGGCAGGTTCATCACGCTGATCTCCGCGGAGGCCAGCGCGAAGCACGCGTCGGCCATCATGCCACCGGTAAGGTAGCCGCCGCTCACGGCACGCCCATGGACCAGGCTGACGAGCCGATGACCGGCGCGGCGCGCCACCTCCATGCACTGCGCGAGGTGAGCCATGTAGACGTTGATGCCGAGCAACTCGTCGCGACGACGCAGCCGTTGTCCCTGCGTATCGACCAGCATCAGGATCGCGCGCCCGGGATGTTCGCGCACCGTCCGCAGCACTTCGGTGGCCATCGCCAGCGCGAGCTCGATGCCGATCTCAGCATGGTCGGTGGTGCCGACGACGCAGATCGTTGCTTTGTCAACGATCGCCGTGCCGACGACGAAGTGATCGTCGACGGCGACCGCATGACCCGCCGGGAACAAGGCATCGAGCAGTCCGGCCGACGACGCGGGGTCCGAGCGGTCGTGGACGATCGGCGTCGCTTCGACAGGACGATCTCCGACCGAACCGCGACGGACCTGCGCGGTAGCGGCCATGAACGCGTCGCGCTCGAGCAGCGGCAACGCGTCGGGATCGGCAACGCCGAGCGCGCGCCAGAGGTCGAGCGCATCCTTCAGGGTGCCGAAGCGCGCGATGCGGGCAGCCAGCGCGGCCTGTTCGACGAGCAGACCCGCAAGCGACAGCGGTCGCTGGTGATCGAGCATCGCGATCGCCGCATCGCGGAAGGCGGCGATGTCGTCGTCGACCAGGACGTCGACGTCGCCGAGCAGATAGCGATGCTTGCCACCGGTGGTCCGCCACACGAGCGCACGATCGCGCGAGTCGAACTCCTCGACGCCGTGCTTCGTCTCGATGACCTCCGGCCCCGACATGCCGAAGCGACCTTCCTCGGACATCGCGAGGCCGTCGCAGCACGCGGCGATCAGGCCCATGCCGCCAAAGCAGCCGACGCTGCTGCCGATCAGCCCGACCACCGTGACGCCGCCGACGCGCGCGTCGAGCAGCGCGCGCATCGTCTCGGACACCGCGATCAGGCCGGCATTGGCTTCGTGCAGCCGCACGCCGCCGGACTCGAGCAGCAGCAGCACGGCGACCTTCGCGCCGCCGCGCGCGGCATCGATCGCGCGTTCGAACAGACCGGTCAGCTTGGCGCCGTGGACCTCGCCGACGGCGCCGCCCATGAAGCCGCCTTCCTGCGCGGCGATCAGCACCACGCGCCCGGCCAGCGTGGCCTCGCCGACGACGACGCCGTCGTCGAACGCGACCGGCGTGTCGAGCAGCGGCAGGTGCGGGCTCGTGGCGCGCTCGGCCGGCGGCAGCAACTCGCGAAACGAGCCGGTGTCGACGAGGCCGGCGATCCGCTGGCGCGCGTTGGCTTCGTAGAAACTGTGCTTCATCGTCGCGAGGCCCGATAGCTCTCGACCGCCTGATCGAGGCGCAGGCTGACCACCGCCGGCGTCGCGCCGACATCGTTGATCGAGATGCGCACGCCGCCGAGCCGCGTGCGCTCGAAGAAGTCGCCGAGCACCGCGGCCCAGACGGCGTCGAAGCCGCGCGCCGGTGTGTCGACATCGATCACGCAGCGCGCATCGGTCGGCGTCGGCTCGATCATCACTTCGAGGTTGCCGGACGACACGACGCCGACGACGGCCACGCCGACAGCGGCCTCACGTCGATCGAAGGACTCGCCGCCGTCGTAGCTGAAACTCAGATGTTCCATCGTCTCACCAGTTGCGAAAGCGCTTCGGCGGATCGTAGAGACCGCCCGACGCGCGGACCAGGTCCTTGATCGAGCGCGCGGCGAGCAGGTCGCGCGTCGCGTCGCGCTTGTCGATGCCGAGGTCCTCGGGTCGCACGATGACGCGTCGATCGCGCAGGTTCTCGACGGCCCGTCTGTCGCGTGCGAGGCCCACGGCCGTGTAGCCCGCGACGCCGCGGATGGCCTGCTCGCGCTCGGCCGCGTCGCGACACAGCAGCAGGTTGGCGATGCCTTCCTCGGTGACCACGTGCGACACGTCGTCGCCGTAGATCATCACCGGCGGCAAGGCCATGCCGGCCGTCTCCGCGAGGCCCCACGCGTCGAGGCGTTCGACGAACGCGGGCTCCATGTGTTCGCGAAAGGTCTCGACGATCTGGACCACGAGCTTGCGGCCGCGTGGGATGGCATCGTGATGGTTCGCTTCGCTCCCCGCCTTCATCCACGCGTCGCTCGCGTGTCTGCGCCCGCGCGCGTCGGCGCCCATGTTGGACGCGCCGCCGAAGCCCGTGATGCGGTCGAGCGTGGCCGTCGAGCTGTTGCCCGCGAGGTCGATCTGCAGCGTCGAGCCGATGAAGAGATCGCACGCGTAGTGCCCGGCCGCCTGGCAGAACGCGCGATTGGAGCGCATCGATCCGTCGGCGCCGGTGAAGAACACGTCGGGGCGCGCCGCGACGTAGCGTTCCATGCCGAGCTCCGAGCCGAACGAATGGACCGATTCGACGAAGCCCGCTTCGATGGCGGGGATCAACGCGGGGTGGGGATTGAGCGCCCAGTGCCGGCAGATCTTGCCTTTGAGGCCGAGGCCCTCCGCGTAGGTCGGCAGCAGCAGCTCGATGGCCGCGGTGTCGAAGCCGATGCCGTGATTGAGCCGCTGCACGCCGTACTCGGCGTAGATGCCCCTGATGACCAGCATCGCCATCAGCACCTGGATCTCCGAGATCAGCGCGGGGTCGCGCGTGAACAGAGGCTCGATGTAATGCGGCGTCGGGCTCGGGATGTAGAAGTCCACCCAGTCCGCGGGGATGTCGACGCGCGGCAGCTCGTCCATCACCTGATTGACCTGTGCGATCACGATGCCGCTCTTGAACGCGGCGGCCTCGACGATCGCGGGCGTGTCCTCGGTGTTGGGACCGGTGTAGAGATTCCCTTCGCGGTCCGCAGCCTGCGCGGCGATCAGCGCGACGCGCGGCGTGAGATCGACGAAGTAGCGGGCGAACAGTTCGAGGTAGGTATGGATCGCGCCGATCGACACCTTCTTCTGCGCGACGAGCCGCGCCATGCGGGCGCCCTGCGGGCCGGAGAACGAGAAGTCCAGCTTCGAGGCGACGCCGTTCTCGAACAGGTCGAGATGCTCGGGCAGCGCGATGACGGACTGCAGCATGTGAAGGTCGTGGACCTTCGATACGTCGACCGCCGCGAGCGACTTGGCGAGAAAGTCGGCCTGCTTCTGGTTGTTGCCTTCGAGGCAGACGCGGTCGCCGGGCTCGAGGAGGGCCTCGAGGAGGGCGGTGGTCTTGGAAACGTCGACGTGCTTGCCGTCAGCCAGCGGTTTCGCGCGAGCGAGGCGAGCGAGTCTCGATTGAAGTTGTGTGTCCCAGGTACGAGGCATGGTCAATGGGCCTCGTGTACTTCAACGACTTCAACCTTGAAAGAGGTCTCACCGCCCATTCCCATGATCCAGCGGACGAGCCGCTCCCGCGTTGTCGATGCGAGCGCCGTCGCGCTCGCCTGTGCCCGGGATCGTAGTCGCTTCGTCCACGCACCGATCTCCGAGGCCGACCCTGCATGCGAAGGCCGCTTCCACCCGCGATGCACGACGTGCGCCGTTCGCCGTTCGCCGTTCG
>CAZZWS010000060.1:0-19053 GCA_964657795.1 Beijerinckiaceae bacterium | reverse complement strand
CTCCGCGTGCTGGCATTTCACTTCGGACGTACCTCGACCAGTGCCAAACCGAAGGTCGAGATCCGATCGCATCGACTGCCAGCGTCTTCAGCCTGGCGGAAGCGAAGGGCATCCCGAACGACCTGATCGTGCTGGCCTGGTCGGAGTTCAAGCGGCATCACCTGCCGAACGGAAAGAGCGAGCGAACGAAGCAAGCGGACTGGCCGAAGACGTTCCGCAACGCGGTCGACGGGAACTGGTATCGCCTTTGGTGGACCACCGGTGACGGCATCGTCGAAGCCACCTCGTCTGGACGCGAGGCGAAGAACTTGCACGACCGGCTTGCGCGACAACACGATCGGATTGCCGCATGAACGCCCCGCAAGCCTGGTGGCAATCCGCGGGTGGACCAAGCGAGCCCCAGATACCGCACGCAACCCAGTCCGAGCAGATGATCCTCGGCGGCTTGATGATCGATGCCCGCTCCTTCGATCAGATCGCCGACGTGGTCCGCGAGCGCGACTTCTGCGCAGCGCATCACCGCGTGATCTTCCGAGCGATTGCCGAGCTCGTCGAGCAGGGCCAGTTCGTGGATGCGGTCACGGTCTACGAAGCGCTGGGCCGACCCGCGAACGGCGATGCAGGCGACTTGCCGTACCTGACCGAGCTGACCAACACGACGCCCGGCATCGCGACGATCCGCCGGCATGCGGAGATCGTGCGGAGGACCGCATCGCTCCGCGAGCTGATGGCGATCGGCGCCGACCTCCAACGCACAGCCAACGAGCCGCTGGCCGATGTCCGGGCCATCGTCGCGAACGCCGAAGCCGCACTGATGGCCGCGACCGATCGTGACGAAGGCGGGTCGGTATCGATCGCCGAAGCGGTCGACGAGGTGATCACGCACCTCGCTGATCGCGACGAGCGCGGTGCAACCGGCGGAGATCTGCGAACCGGCATCCAGGGCCTCGATCGGCTGCTCGGCGGCGGCATCACGCCAGGCGCGTTGATCCTGATCGGCTCGCGGCCATCGATGGGCAAGACGTCGCTCGGCTGCACGATCGCGGACGGCCTCGCCGCAGCGGGACACTCGGTCTATGTGCATAGCCTCGAGGTCACGCGACGCGAGATCACGATGAAGGTCATGGCGCTCCGGACCGGCATCTCGACGATGGCGATGCGGGCATCCGACCGCGGTCAGGACGTCTACGCCGGCATCGTCCGTGAACGCGTGAAGGCCGAGGATCAGAAGTTCTTCATCGACGACAAGCCAGCCATCACCGTCGGCTATCTGCGCGCGAAGGCTCGCAAGCTGCAGCGCAAGCACGGTCTGCACCTCATCGTTATCGACTACCTCGGCCTGATGCGCGGAGCCGGCGACAACCGCACGCAGGAGATCGGCAGCATCACGCGAGGCCTCAAGGCGCTGGCCAAGGAGCTCAGCGTGCCGATCATCCTGCTCGCGCAGCTGAACCGCGGGCTCGAAAGCCGCACGGACAAGCGGCCGATGCTCGCCGACCTGCGCGACAGCGGCGAGATCGAGCAGGACGCCGACGTCGTCGCGATGCTGCACCGCGAATCGGCGCACTCCGACGATCCCGAGTGGGCGGGCCTGGCCGAGCTGCTCGTGCGGAAGAACCGCAACGGCCCGACGGGCGAATGCCTGCTGCACTTCGACGCGACGACGGGCGCCTTTACGGACGCGCAGCGCGCGAGCCCACGGATTCGGTCGGTCGGCGCAGTGCGCGTGCGAGGTTTGTCGTGACGCGCGAGCCGATCCAAGGCTGGGCCACCAACGGCGCTGATGTCGCGCTGCTGCCGATCCGTGGGATCGACCAACGATGCGGCTCGCCAGCGCGCTCGCGTGGTGCTCGACGACCAATGCCACGTCTGTGCTGTCGATCGTGCGCTGGCGGCCCGCGTGGCGCGGCTGCTCAACCCATAGGAGTCTGAACCGATGATCAACATCTCCGTCAAGGTCGACATCACCAAGGCGCTGCGCAAGGTCCGCGATTTTCCGGACAAGCAGTTGCCCTTCGCCATCGCGTCCGCGCTCACGACCACCGCGCAACAGACCAGCAACCTGTTGACGAACAAGCTGCCCGAGTTCTTCGATCGGCCGACGCCGTTCACCATGCGCGCCATCGGCATCGAGCGTGCGACAAAGGCCAACCTGCAGGCTCGGGTCTTCATCAAGCCGGACCAGCTCAAGTACCTGATCTACGGGATTGAAGGCGGGACGCGCACACCGAATAAGCGTGCCATTCCGCTGCCGGTCGACCAGGCGGTGAACCAGTACGGCAATCTGCCGCGCGGGAAGATCAAGCAGCTGCTCGCTCGGAAGGACGTCTTCTCGGGATCGGTCAACGGCATCGGCGGCATCTGGCAACGAATCCCTGGCAGTCGGAAGCTGCGCCTGCTGATCGCCTACGCACCCAAGGCGAGCTATCGCAAGCGCTTTCCCTTCTATGGCCTGGGCGCAGACACCGCGAAAGCGGCATTCCCGCAGAACTTCCAGAACGCGATGGCCAACGCGCTGCGGACGGCGAAGTGATGTCGACCACAGCACACCTCAAGGCGCAGGCAGCCGTGTGCTCGAAGCCGCGCGCGGTGCATAGACGCGGGATGAGCCGACGCGCGCATCAAGGCACTCCGCGGGTCCTTGCTGGCGGAACTGACCAGGCGGGTGCATTCGAGCCACGGGGAAGCACTGTTCGCAGACTTTTCGCAGCGGGTTTCCTGCCGGGTTTCCTCCTCTCGCCCCGGGTTTCCGAATGAGCGTCTCGGTTTCCGCCGCCGAGTACGCCCGCCTGCGCGGCGTCAGCAAGACGGCGGTCGCGAAGGCGATCCGAACCGGCCGGATCAGCACGATCGCGGGGCCGGACGGCCAGCGCCTCATCGACCCGGACAGGGCGAACGTCGAGTGGGCTGCGAACACGGACATCGGCCGTCAGCGACAAGGCGCGCCGCAGGAATTCGAGAAGACGCAGCCGCTGGCGCGCGAGTCGGCCGCTCGGCTGGCCGGCGACGAGCCGGCAGGCACTGTCAGCGAGCCGCGGCCCGCCGCCGCGCCGCCCGCCTCCGCGTCGCGACCCAAGGCCGGCGTCGGCGCCGCGACGCTACTCGAAGAGAAGACGCGGTCGGAGCGCCTGCGGATCGAGAAGCAGGAGCTCGACCTGGCGGAACGCCGCGCCGAGCTGGTTTCGATCGAGGGTATTCGGGCGGCGATCTCCGTAAAGCTGATCTCGGCCCGCGAGCTCTTCGAGTCCATCCCCGACCGACTCGCCGCGCGCGTCGCGGCGGAAAGAGATCCACACGTCGTCCACCGAATGCTCAAGGACGAGATCTACCTCGCGATGACGATGCTCGCCACCGTTTCACCCGACGGGCCGCACTGACGACCCAGCCCTCCCGAACCCTTGACAGGACTCACCATGACCGCATCCGCACCGACCGTTCAGTACCTGCCGCCCGAGCCGCCCGCACAGCGTCCGGCTGCCCCCACGCCCGCCGAGCTGTGTGCCGCGGCCCTTGCCCTGATCGAGCCTCCGATCCACGAGGGAGGTCGCCGATTCGGGCACGAAATCGACAGCGGCTTCGCGTCTCTCGGCCAGCTCGTGGATACCATCCAGCGCACCTTCGTCGGCAGCGTGCCCGAATACAAGATCAACGAGGCGATGGCCGGAGCGAAGCGCATTGCGAACGTCGCGACGGTCGAGCGGAGTCGCGCCGATGGAGACATTCAAGCGGGCAAGCGGGGGATCGATGCACTGAGCGTGGCGCCGCTCGTCGCCGACGTCTTCGAAGGGTTGATCGATCGCGAGTGCCGCGACGTGGTCCGCGCAATGACCGCGGCGAAGCGTGCCGAGCTTCTCGAACAGATTCGCGAAGGGCAGCACGCTCGCGTGGCGCTCGCTGCGGCGCGAAGCCCGATGCCGAGCGACTTCGACGTCGAGGCGGCCCGTCTCTACAGCGAGGCGTGCAGCCCAACCGAGCGGGCCACGTACCTCATGCAGATCTTGACCGGCGAGAAGCGATTGGCCGCGGCTCAGGCGCTGCTCGCGGCTGCCAACGCGACGCGGTCGATCATCGATCGGATCGTTGAACTGGACGCCTCGCGCGAAGCCCAGGCCGCCGCACAGACCGCGTTGCAACGCAGCTCGGCGATCACCCATCCCGCTCCTGTGATGCAGCCGGCCAGGCCCGCCATCGCCGCACCACCGCCGTCGCGACCGATGGTCCAGGTCGAGGGATCCATGGTCTCCCGTATCGGCTGATCGCCGCGATCGCTTTCCGCACGTCCATCCACCACATGAAAGGCCTTTCATGAAATCCATCCTCAGCTACAGCTGCACCCTAGTCGCCGAAGCGTCCAGGCTCCATTTCAAAGACGAAACCTTCGCCGATCCTCGGCTCGCCGCGGCGATCGTCAATCACCCGCCCGGCAGCGTCTTGGATTTCGATGACGACAAAGAAGCGCAGCGTCTCATCGACAGCAAGCTCGCAGTCGAGTGGGATCCGAGCGAGCACGGTGCCGATCCCGTGGCAATCATGCGGTCGCTGAATCGTCCCCAGATCCAGGCTCCGCAACCCGGCGTCCCGGGAGTCCACCATGCGTGACGTCACGTCGATGGACCGCTTCACCGCGCGGCGGACCGCTCAACAGCTGCGAGCTGGTCGGCCTGCAGTTACTGCACCCACCCGAGCGGCAGTAGCGGCGCCGGCTGCGCGGCCCGCGTCGGCGCCGATGGCGGCAGTCGCGGCGATCAGCGCAGGGCCGGCCACGCAGATCGCCGCTGTGGTCGCGACGGCGGTGGCAGCGGAGCGTGATCGGATCCGTGGAATCTTAGAAGCGCCCGAGGCCCGTGGGCGCGAAGAAAGCGCCGCGGCGATGGCGTACGGCGGTGGCTTCACGGTGGCCCAGGCCCGCAACGTGCTGAGCACCCTACGCACCGACGAAGACGTCCAGTTCGACGCCTTCGTGCAGCAGGTCGAGCGCAGCGCGGCAGCCAAGCGAAGCCGCGCCCAGCAAGGAGCACGGCGATGATCAAGGGCATCCCGTTCGAACTCGGCGACCGCACGCTGGTCGTCCCACCTCTCTCGCTCGGCACGCTCGAAGCGATGGAAGAGCAGCTCGGCGCGTTCCGCGGCGACGCGAGCGACGCGAAGCAGATCTCGACCGCGCTCGACTGCGTGACGGCGGCGCTGAAGCGCAACTACCCGGACATCACCCGCGAGCAGGTCGCCGACATGGTCGACCTCGCGAACATGAGCGAGGTGATGCAGGCTGTCATGGACGCGTCGGGCGTTCGTCGCAAGGCGTTGGAGGCATCCGCGGCGGGGGAAGCGCAGGCCCTGTCGAATGGGGCCGCCTCTACGCAAGGCTGATCGCGTGCACGGGTCAGTCGCCACGGACCATTCGCGAGGAATGGGACTTGCCGATGGTGATCGAGATCGACCGCTACTGGTCCGATCACCCGCCGCTGCACCTGATGGTGGCCGCGTACCTCGACATCAAGCCCCAGTCGTCGGCGATCGAGGCGTCCGCGGCCGAGCTGCACGACCTGCCGCAGGAAATCGCGGCCAACACGGTCAGCGCGTCGGAGTTCGATGCGCTGCTGAAAGCACGTGGATTCACCTGACCCTTTTACTTTTTGAGGAACGACCATGGCCGACGCTGATGTCGATATCAAGATCTCTGCCGACGCGAGCGGTGCGCAGACCGGCTTCAAGCAGTCGCAGGACGCAGCTCAGGCAGCCGCGAGCGCCATCAACAAATCGTTCGAGGGCCTCGGCAAGGTCTTTGACCAGGTGCGCGAACACCTCGGCGCCATCACTGCCATCCTCGCCGGCGGCGCAGCCTTCAAGGAGGCGATCTCCGTCACCAAGGAATGGGGTGGCGAGCAGGCCTCGCTTGCCAAGCAGCTGCAGATCACGACCCTGCAGGCTGCGGCGTATCAGATCGTCGGCGAGGAAATCGGCGTCACCGGTGAGACGCTCGTCAGCGCCTCCGACAAGCTGACCAAACAGCTCTTGAAAAACGAAGACGCCTTCGCGAAGGTCGGCATCGAGACGCGCAATTCGAACGGCAGCTACCGGTCGACGGGCGAGTTGATGCCCGAGGTGGTCGAGCACCTTCGGGGGCTCCACAACGCGACCGAGCAGAACACGCAGGGGATGGCGTTTTTTGGCAAAGCATGGGTTGAGGTCCGCGGCATACTCAAGCTCTCGAAGGAGGCTCTCGCCGAGGCCGCCGAGAAGGCGAAGGAGTTGAACTTGGTCGTCGACCCCGCGGAGCTGAAGGCCTACAAGGCGGCGATGAGCGACGTCGGCTTGATTATGAAGTCCATGGAGATTCAGGTCGGCAACATGCTCCTGCCGCTGCTGACGAAACTCGGCACGTGGATGGGCGAGGTCGGGCCCTACGTCTGCGGCACCTTCTCGATCGCGCTGCGCGCCATCGGCGAGGTCGGGGCATTCGTCTATCGCTCGATCGAGGCGGTCGTCGAGATCTTCGCCGGCTTCGCGGCGGTCATGATCGAATTCATCCAGGGGAATTACAAAAACGCTTGGAACATGGCAGTCGACGCGGCGAACCAGTCGGCCGACAAGATCAAAAAAATCTTCACGGGAATCGGCGACGTCTGGAACGCGAAAACGAAGGTGAAGGGCGGACTGCAGGAAGACGATCAGGGACACACGGACCTCACGCCGCCGAAGGAGAAGAAGGACTCGACGCTCATGGCGCAATACGAGGCGCAGCTCGCGATGGTGAAGCTCTCGATCGACCAGAGCAACGCGGCCTACGGGACCTACTACACGCTCAGCAAGGCCGCCGAGTCGGCCTTCTGGGCAAACAAGCTCGCGACGGTCGACAGGGCCTCGAAGGAATACCCGCAGATACTCAAAAAGTCCATCGATGCACAGCTCGCGGCGTCGAAGGAAGGCTTCGACGGTCAGCTCGCGATGCTGGCCAGGGAAGAAGAGGCCGCGCGCTTCGACTTCGACAAGAAAATTGCGCTGGCGCAACAGGAAGTGGCGATGCTTCGGCAGCACTACCTCGAGACTTCTAAGGAAGTGCAAGCCGGGCTTGAAAAGGTCGAGAAGCTGAAGCAGCAGAAGGCCGAGCAGTCGATCAAGATCGCGGAGACGCAGGCCCAAGCCGAGCGCGATGCAGCGCTCGGAATCATCGCGCTTCAAGAGCAACAGGCGCAGATCGAAGTGGCGCTGATGCAGAAGACCGACGCGCAGCTGCTCGCCGACCTGCAGACTTTCGAGAACCAGCGCTACGCGATCGCACTGGCCGCCTTCGAGGAACGAAAGGCACTCGTCGAGAAGGAAGGAAACCGCGAGGAGATCGCGAAGCTCGACGGGCAGAAGCTGCAGCTTCAACAGCAGCACAACCAGAAGATGATGGCGCTTCAGGGACAAGCGGCAGTTCAGCAAAACGCACTGGCGAAGTCGCTGTTCGGCACGCTGCAGACCGGCTTCGCGAGCGTCATCAGCGGCGCCATGCAGGGCACGCTCAAGATGCGGGACGTGCTGAAGCAGGCTTACAGCTCGATCGCCGATGCACTGAGCCAGGCGGTTGCAAAAATGGTCGCGGATTGGTTGCTCGGCGAGGTGCGAAAGAAGGCGGCGACGCTCGAGGCCAGCTTCGCGCAGCTACAGGCAGCCGCAGCGGCCGCGGCAGGCAACGCCTACAACGCGATGGTCGGCGTCCCGTATATCGGCCCGGTCCTTGGGCCGGCGGCTGCGGCCGTGGCCTATGCGGGCGTGATGGCCTTCGGCGCCGATGTTTCAGCCGAGGGCGGCTACGACATCCCCGGTGGTGTCAACCCGGTGGTCCAGGCGCACCCCCGTGAGATGATCTTGCCAGCCCCGGTCGCAGACACCGTGCGCAATGCGATGGGCAATGGCGGCGGAGGAGGCGACGTGCACCACCACTACAACGTGACCGTCAACGGGCCGCAGGACAAGCGCTCGATGGAGCGTTGGATGGCAGACCTGTTGCCTGGCGCGACCAACCGATCGCAGCGCAACTTCGGATTGGCGAAATGAGTACCGACAACGACGCGAAAGCGTTGATGGTGAAGCTCGCGCAGAACGCGGACACCGAACGTGCGTTGCGGTACTCACTGGCGAAGGCAACCACCGATCCACGGCTCATCGACGCCACCATCGCGCGCATGCGACTGGTCCTCGCCAGGATGGAACCGGTACGTGTCATCGCGACCGACGAGGAAGCGCCGGCGCTCCATGCGGTTATGCGGCAGACGGACCAGACCCGCGGACTTCTTCTCGATTTCCTCGTTCACGCATACGCCGAGGCCGAGGGCTGGAAGCGAATAGCGAAGTCGCAAGGCCACGACGATTGAGAAGCGCTGGCGGCGCGTCTTTACGAATGCCGTCGCCGTCAATCCCTTCAACCGCACGACAGGAACCGACATGCCGAAGAGCAACCCTTGGCCCCAACGGATGCAAACGAATCGCCAGCATCAACGCGCGGCCGTCATGGCCACGCGGCCCGAGGTAGTCGCACCAGCTGCGCGGCCGGCCGCAACCGCAGCGGCGACCCCGCCGATCGCGAAGACCGCCGCGCGGTCATCCACACCCGCTCGAAAGGCCGTCAAGAAGGCGCGAGTGCTGACCCGGCTCGAACGCTTCGACCTGAAGCAGAAGCAGCAGCGGCACCAAGCCGAGACCATCGCTGCAGCACGCCGGCAGCGCGCCGGCACCCTGGCATAACGAAGGTCGAGACCTCGGATGCACGTCATCAGCATGACTCACACGATCATCGCCTCGAGCGACCAGGCCGTGATGCGGAAAGGCAATACAGCGTTGCCGAGGTCTGAGCAGTACGCGCACCCGCCCGGCACCGTGCTCGACATGCCCGATGACGAAGCACGTGATCGCATCGCCCGCGGTTTGGTCGAGCGATACGACCGCGCTGTGCATGGCGATGATCCCAGGGCGAAGGCTGCACGCCGCCCCGCTGGGCCATCGGTCGTCTACATGGCGGAGCCGGAGAGCGACGGGCCGCGACCGCTCTACCGCTTGCAGTCCGTGCCGCGTTGGGATGCCTGACGGGCGCGGGCCGGGGTGCCTGAGATCCCGCGGTGTGGAACGGGAGTGCGGGGTCGCCTTCGCGCGCCGCGCGGCGGCGCTAGAATCTCTGCACGCAGTTTCGAGTCCACGATAGGGAGATCAGCATGGCGAACGTATTCGTTGAGCCAACGAAGGATGGAAAATTCGTGGTCGAGTTCGCCGACGGCTCTTCGTCGCTCGGGCCCTTCGCAACGCAGGCAGAGGCCATCGATGCAGCCAAGAAGGGCGACCATCATCCTGTCGTCGCGCGCGTGCGCCACCTCAACGACAAATCCATCCCCGATCATTGGCGTGCTGCCTGACGCTGCCGACCGAGGCCCGCATGCCGCTACGCTTCCGACGCACGATCAAGATCATCCCCGGCGTGCGCCTCAACGTCACGAAGAGCGGAGTCAGCACGACGATCGGCCCACGCGGCGCGCGCACCACGATCAGCAGCCGGCGCGTAACGAACACGGTCGACATCCCGGGTAGCGGCCTGTCGTACTCGACGTCATCATCAGTGCGGCCGGCAACAGCAGTGCCGGCACGGAGGTCGCGTGGCCTGATGGTGTGCCTGGGCCTCGTCCTGCTCACTTCCTCGGCGATGCTCTACCTCGACGCAGCGCCGCTCGCCGGCGCCCTGCTCCTCTTCATCGGCGGGCTTGCCTGCCTCGCGCGCGCCGTTCGGTGATTCGGGCTGACTGGGGGCATGGCTACGCTTGAGCGGGCTATCGCGGCCACTGCGGCACGCGGGTGAGGTCGACAAGTCGAGGGGTGCATCGGGCAGCGCACGCGGACGCAGTGGTGCCGTTGACGAGAGACGCGTGTCCAGTGCATGATTCAGTTGCGGTCTACCCAATGAGCTTTTGCATAGCTCGATGGTCGTGGCGAGGCATGGTTTCACAGCCTCGAGGTTTCGGCAGATGCGGACAGTAGACCCACCGCGCCGAGCCTCTCTCTTCAACGCGTCATCACGCGTTTACTTGGAGTCGCTACGACTATGAATGACATCGACCTTACCCGCCGCGCGTTTCGCGCCTACTTCCGCTCGCACGGCCCATCAGCGGACCAACCGTCGAGTATGAGCGGCTTGGAGACGGCCGCTAATGGCAGAAGCTACGTTGTGCTCCGCGGCGGTCGCAGTGAGGCGGGCGTCTGCGCCGTCTACTCGGTCCGCCGGAGCGGCGAACTTCGGCTAATCGAGCGATGGCCGAAAGACCTCGTGGCGTACTGAGCAGTTCGCTCGACCGCGGCTTGCCCACCTCATTGTTCAGGTATGCGTGCCGCGCAACGTCCCTCTCGTTCGCCTCCCGCTTTCGCCCCCTGGGCATTCTTCCCGTCGTTGGTCGCGTGTGTCATCCGGGCTCCGCCTTCGACGTGGCGGGCATCGAAGCCTCCCGAATCGCATCCTTCTTCTCGGCGATGCTTTGCACAAGCGTCGCGCGAATGGCCGCCGCGAGTTTAGTAATTGCTCCCGCCAATACCACGAACATCACCATGAGAGCTGACATCGACGAATGGAGGAGCACGTAGTCGACAGCGTCCTTTTCCTCGTCGGACATCGTCACGCCATACGTAAGAAGCATGTCGGCGACCAGCTTCGCCTCGACCGCAATGTTGCGAACCATATTTCCTCGCTGTCGTTGATTACTTCAGTGCATCCCGGCACCGCCGCAGGCCCCCAGCATTCGAGCCGGATACCCAGCGTGCTCGCTGTTGGCCTGCAGTTCGTCCACGTCGACCTTCTCGATGACCAGGCGGAGATAGTCCTGCAGGTCCTGCTCCCAGTTGCGACGGAGGCGGTAGCGGCCGCACATACTCGCACTAGTTTTGAGAACAACTGTTCACTGATCGATGTTTTTGGTACTGTAGAGAGGTGGTGCGGTCCTCGCTCGGCGAAAAGAGCCCCTGGGCGCTTCCCTTGAGGATAGTTGAGGATACGAGGGTCGCACCCACCCCATCAATAGTGATGAGATCGGCCGCTTGCCCACAGGTCGTATTCGTGGCGGATTCTGGAACGAATGAGTTCGTAGGATCGAGAGTCGTCTCGTTCCCACTTTCGCTGAATGGCCCAAGTGCAGTAGTCGGCAATCTGCAAGCACGGATCAGCGGCGGCTGCGCAGAACACCGTCTGGGAACTGACGTCAGCTGTTTGGCTGACCACGTCGTTGACCGCATCTGAGAAGACCTGCTGCCCTCGCTTCGTTCCTATGGACGCAGCGGTAACCATGAACTCGGTCGTGTTGCGATTGAGCACCTTGCGGAGGGCAAACTTCAGCAGGTAGTACCAGCCGTACTGGTAGAAGCGCTCGTTAGTCTGCCGAATCTGAGATTGCGCCTTCGACTTCTCCATGATCTGAGCAATGACTTGGAAGTCGTGCCGCCCTAATAGCTGGAACACGCGATCGCGAACCGCCTGTTTGTCCGTACTCGCGTGGAAGCTGTCGCCGAGTTCGTGGCCCTCCCATAGCAGCTCGCGCCGCAATTCGAGCAACTCCAAACCGAGGGCGCATGAGTCCATCGCTACTGCCCCGACGATGAAGTAGCGCGAAGCATTGGCACGTCGCGAAAAATTGAAATCGCCCGCCTCGTCAACGAATAGGTATCGCCTCATACCCTCAATGCTAAGCGAGACCGGTAACGACGCGTGTCCATTCTTCGCCTAATGGATTCGGAATGTCGTCCGGATCGCTGCGATGGCATCGACCTTAGTCTCGATCAGCGCGCAGCAGGCCAAGGCGACGCGCGGCGCGAACTGCACGTCGGTGTCGGCGTTCTCGCGAAGCTCCGCGATGAGGGCTTCGAGAGTCGCGTCCGCGTTCATTGCAGGCCGGCCGCCGTGAGATAGCCAGCTGGTGCGCCCCGGTGCTTGACGTCCATCACGAACCGCATCGTCGGCGGTCCGCAGACCTCCGGCGCCCTGAACAGCGGTGAGACCCACTGCACGTTGCAGATCCGTGGGTTCGCCTCGCCCGTAGCCGCACGAAGCTCGCGGCCGAGCTGAACAACGTAGCGTTCGAGGTGATCGCTCTTTGCCTTCAGCGCGCGATTCTCGGCACGCAGCGCGGCCGCATCGTGCTCGGCCAGGTCAGCCCGCGCGGCCCGCGTCAGGGACCGGTCGTAGCGGCAGACGAGCTGCACGAAGAGCCATAGGCGCTCTCGGATGGTCTTCGGCTCTTCGTGGCCGAGGCACACCTGCACGAAGTGATGCTCGGCATCGGTCGCCGGGTTCGTGCGCAGGCAGGCCAGCTCGTCCATGTGCGCGCCCCAGCGGGTCACGAAGTCGCGCTCCCGCCGCGTGAAGTAACGCCGGCGGATCGCCTCGTCGAGCTGCCACCAGGCGCCCCATACAGACGCCGCCTTGTACGCGTCGACGGCTTGCTGGTCGTCGAGTCCGAGCCTGGCGCGGCTAAAAGGGTTGCGTGAGGGGTTGTGGCCCATGGGAAAAATTGCTCTGCCTATGGGTAGAGAAGTTGCTCCTCCGCGATCTCGGCTGCCAAGTGTTCGAGATCGGGAAACAAGCTTGACCGACGGATACCGAGCGACCGAAGCTCGGACGCAAAAGACGCTTTGTGCTCGTCAGGAATCACAAACTTAAACAGGATCCCTCGGCGGTAAGGAATGCGTTCTAGGGGGACGAGGCCGCCATGAATCGTGAATGCACCTTGTTGAACCGCGAGACGGACATCGACATCTTGTCCTTTCACCGCGAGAATCATTGAGTTCTGCACTTGCGAGGCTCGTCCGAACGCAGCTTCAACGAAGGGGACTACCTCCGAACCGCGAAGCAAAAAGATTTGGTCAAGGCGCGTTGCAGAGGCGTTGAGCAAGCTGGGCGCAATTGCCCAGACGGCAGCTGGTTCGGGTCTCGGCGGTTCGTGCATAAGGGCAAAGTAGAGCCCGACGAGCGCTGATGCGCTCCAATCGAGCATTCTCGTCGGCAGCCCGTAATGCTGCGCTAGTGAAAGCCATTCCGGAAAATCGTATATGCCTGGGCATTTCGGATAACGCGTCGGTGCGCCCTGCATGAATCTCGTCAGCATCACCCGTTCGCCGATTGGGTCGTAGCTTCGAAAGACGCTCGGTACAAGTCGCCAGTCGGCAGAGGCGTGCCCGCGATACCAGATTTGCCGGGAGCCGAAGTCAGGTAGTAGCCGACGTGCTTGCTCAAGGAACGCAGCAAGGTTATGCACAACTAGCTCGTCGAACCCGGTCAGGATGCCCGGAGGCACCCGTATGCCGTCTGGGCCGACATCGGCAGTGCTTCCCCACGACGGGTCATTCATTTCCACTCCTAGAAACCAAGGAGCTTACCCAAAGCTCTGAGCCGCAAGCTGCGAAGGGGTAGATAACGGGGTAGATTGGGCCCGAATTCCATCTTTCGTATAGGACGGGTGTGGGAGAGGCCTCGGGTACCAGTTCAGGGGCGACGTTCTGATGAAATCGAAGCGACTGGATACGGGTCTATCGTCTGCGCGTCGATCGTCGTCGCTCCGTCTTGCCGGTATCCCCGTTCCACGGCGCGTCCGAGCCGCGTTGACGACGACGCCAGTCGACGCGGATATGCTGGTGAAGGAACTCCTCTGTCTCGCGCGTCGTCTCGCGGTCGACGGCGATGTGCAGTCGGTCTCCACTGCCGACGACCTCGTGACGCTGGTCGCGGAGGCGCTGCGGAAGGAGCCGGTCGTGCAGGGCGCCTTCGCTCTTCGTCTGTTCGTCACCTGCGTGCCTTATTTCGACCGCGTCGGACGACCCGATGTACCGCTGAGGCTGGCAGATCACGTGGTGGCATGCGCGGCGTCCTGGCCGAGTGCCTGGGCCCGTCGCTGCGCCCACCAGTTCGCGGCGGTGGTGCACCTGCATGCCGACGATGCCAGGCAGGCGTGGGCGCACGCCGAGCGTTCGTACGACTTCGCCGCTGGTTTCGGGCGTTCGTCCGGACGCTTCGAAACGCTGGTGCTCGTCGTCGCGATCCTGGACAACATGGGCCTGCTGCGCGATGCGAAAGCCCTCGCCCTGCAATTACTGGAATTTCCGGACAGCGCTCCGTCGAGCGAGGCGCTGCAACTCGCCAACGCCATCAATGGGCTCTCGCTCTGTCAACGACTGGGCGACCTGGACAACGCCATTCGCTTCCATGCGGTCGCCGTGGCGAAGGCGAGCATGCGTGCCACATCGGGTATCGATCCGCTCGGTGCGCGCTTCGAAGCGGCCAGTGCGCTGCATCTCGTCGCACTCGGGAGCGCGCGTTCCGCCGCGCGACAGCTCGACGAAGCGATCGCTCGACTGACGACGGATGACCAGTCCCGCAGCTGCCTCGCCATTACGGAAGCGCTGCTGCGAAGTGCCCAGGTCGAGGTCTATACGGTCCTCGACGATCGGCAGCGCATGGATTCGTCGCTGCAAGGATTGAAGCGCCTGCTTCCGGCATTTCACGGCGCGTCGGCATTTCACCGCGAGCTGCTCAGGTCCATCATCCGTTTCCAGTTGCGACGGGCCGGTGATGACACCGCCGTGGCAGGGCGCTATCTCGAGCTGCTGCGCGAACGACCTTCTCAGGTCACCGGCGATTCGGCGGGCTCGGTCGATGTGTTGTTGCGGAGCCTTCTGGGCTGCATCGTCGACGGCGTGACGGGCACGTCGACCGAGACGGATGCCCGGTTGTTCCAGGAGATCGCCACGCGCGACTGGGCCAAGGATCCCTGGCGCGGCCGTCGTTTCGCGGACTTCGGTTTCGAGCTGCCGTACACGGACGCGAGCGGTGTCGTTCTCACGCTGCCGGAGCGCGAAGCATCGTTGCGCACGCCGGCGTTCGAAATCGCCGAAAACTGGGCGGTCGTCGCCGAGATCGCGATCGGCGGCGACGGTCGGCAGTGCTTCAAGGTCGGCCGCATCGCAGCCGGGCTCGCTGCCGCACTGGGCCTGTCCGAAGACCGGACGGTGCTCGTCGAACTGGCGTGCCGCCTGCGCGACATCGGCGACGCAACGATGGCATTCGGTTCGTCGGCGTCGAAAGCACATTTCGAGGACCGTCCCGGCATCGTCGCCGAACACACGCAGGCCGGCGCTCGCATGCTGTCGTTCTCTTCCGATCCCGTCCTGCGATCGGCGACACGAATCGCGGCGAACCATCACGCTTGGTGGAACGGCGCCGGTGTTCCTGGAGGGCTCGGTGGCGAGTCCATTCCGATCGAAGCGCGCATCTGCGCGGTCGCGGACCAACTCGTCTCGCTCGTCGATCCGATCGGCGCCCGCAGGCCTTGGCCGATCGAAACCGCGATCCAGCAATTGCGTTGTATGGCCGGCGTACAACTCGATCCGGAACTGGTCGATCTGCTCGTCCGTGTATTGCACGATGAAGGAATGCGGGTCGAAGATCCGGCATTGAGACTCAATGCCGTGTCGTGGAACGACCCTTTCGCAAAAGCCAGGAAGCACTTGATCGAAACACTCGAATTGGCTGCCTAATTCATCCGAGCCAGGGGAATACCGTGATCGAAGACTTGAAGTCGTCCAAAGAAAAACTGAAGAAGATCCGGACCGCCGAGGAATTCGACGAATGGGTTCGACTGGATCTGCGTTATCACTTGCCGCACGCCGCGTTGCTGGTCACGATCGGCAGACTCTATGGCATCGGCAGTGTTCCGACGCATCGCATCAGCATCGACTTTCCGCTGATGATGGTCGAAGCATTGAAGAATGCGGCCGGTGCGCTGGACGATCCGCTGATGTACGGCTGGTTCAGGAGCGAGAAACTCAAGCACCTCGATCTGGAGCAGGTCGAGGAATACGGCGGGCAGCAGTTCTGGCGTCGCACGCTCTTGAAGCACGGCATGCGCAGCATGATGATCCATGGACAGCTCGATCATGTCGCGCGTCGCTTCGCGGTGTTCCAGATCTGCAATCCGCATGGTGGTGGATCGCGTGAGAATTGCGACCTGATCTGCGGGTTGATCCGCTCGATGGCCGAGGCGGCCTGGGCGACGATCGATTCCCGTTCGAGCGACACGGCGCGCGTGCTCGTCGGTCACCCGACGTTGTCGCTGACACCGACGGAGCTGCACATCATCGCGCTGCTGGCGCAGGGTATGTCGAACAAGGAAATCGCCCGGCGTCGTGGCGTGTCGGACTCGACGGTCAAGACGCAGGTCCAGCGGACCGGTGCGAAGCTCGGCGCGACGCGGCGAGCGGAGATCGTGGCGATCGCGATGCCGATGCTTTCGCCGCTGCCTCCGCAGCGTTTCATCGATTACGACGACGACTGACAGGCAGCTCACAGACGATCGAGTTCTTCGAAGGCAGGCGCAACGACGCTGTGAAAGTCCAGGCATCCCTTCTTGAGTGAGACTGGCGGGCTGCGGATTGAAATGGGAGAGGAGAAAATGGATGTCTATGTACCGTTGGCATGCATCATCGCGGGCCTGCTGGCGGTCATCGAAATCTTTCGTATCCATCGTCGTCTCGATCGCATGGAAGCGGTGCTCGAGCGTCTGCTTCCTCATCGATACGTCGATCCGCACGTGTCGGTCGAGCCGTCCGAAGCGGTCAAGCTTCTTGCGGCCGATCCCGGATCGTATGTAGAAGCCATCAGAACCTATCGGCAGCAGACAGGCCTCGGTCTCAAATCGGCAAAGGCCGCGATCGATCGCCTTGCTTCCAGCAACTGATTCGCGGTCGACTCCGTCCCAATTCCCGCTATGCGACGAACATGTCGCTGAAAAGATGGATTTGGTGGGTAACAGGAGCGCTTTGAATGGTGCTCGACTCCTTCAACGCTGCAAACATTTGATTGCAGCGCGTTCCATGAGGTCGACGATCTTGCCGCGTGCAACGCGCTGCCGAATTTCAACAGCCTGCTCATGATGGGTAGACCGTCGTCGCTGCCGGACCGTGGAGATCAATGGAAGTCCCGGCTTTCCGTCGCGAGATTGCCGATCAACGCCGAGTGATCGATGAAGTGCTGGGCGACCACGTGACGGACCTCGCCCTGGCGTTGCCACACACCGTAGGTCGTGAGCAGTCGGGCCGACAGCATCGTCCTGCGCTGGGTCCTGATCACGTGATTCCACACGATCACGTTGATGACGCCGGTCTCGTCCTCGAGCGTGATGAAGATGGTCCCTTTCGCGGTACCAGGGCGCTGGCGCACGGTCACGATGCCGGTCGTGCGGACCAGCGCGCCATCGGGCAGATCGTGCATGTCGCGTGCGGTGAGCAGGCGCATCGCCTTCAGTCGGTGGCGCAACAGCGCCAGCGGATGGCGGCGCAACGTGAAGCCCGTGCTCGCATAGTCGTCGACGATCTCCCGTCCTTCGCTCGCGACCGGTAGCCCAGGCAATGTCTCCTGGATCGTCGCGCCCTGCATCAGGTCGTGCTCGATCCGATGGGAAGCTGCTTGCCAGCGGGCCTGCCGACGATGACCGACCAGGGGCGTCAAGGCATCGGCCGCGGCCAACGCCTCGAGTTCGAGCACACCCAGGGCGGCGCGACGTCCCAGGTCGTCGACGTCGTCGAACGGCCGCTCCTCGCGAGCGGTGACGACGCGCAGCGCCGCGTCGCGATTGAAGCCGTTGATGCTGTTGAAGCCGAGTCGTACGGCGGGATGGATGGGGCGAGGAATCGTGGCCAGGTCGAAGGAGAGCGCGGATTCAGGCTCGGCCCCTCGACACGCTCTGGTCTCAAGGTCCGTGGCGCAGGGATCGTTGGCGGAGCTGTCCCCGCCATGCATCTTTCCCCAGCAGTGTTCCTTGCGCGTGCGTTGCGACCCCACAGTCTCTTCGAGCGCGGCATCCCAACCGCTCACGGTCACGTCGATCGGTCGCACCTCGACGTCGTGGCGCTGCGCATCCTGGATCAGCTGCGACGACGAATAGAAGCCGAGCGGCTGGCTGTTGAGCATCGCGGCCAGGAAGGCCGCGGGCTCGTGGCACTTGATCCACGACGAGAGGTAGACCAGGAACGCGAAGCTGGCCGCATGCGACTCCGGAAAGCCGTATTCGCCGAAGCCTTCGACCTGCCTGAAGATGCGCTCGGCGTAGTCGCGCTCGTAGCCGTTCTTGACCATGCCTTCGACGATGCGCTCCTGGAACGGACCCAGCCCGCCCTTGCGTTTCCACGCCGCCATCGCGCGCCGCAGCTTGTCGGCCTCGCCGGCGCTGAAGTCCGCTGCCAGCATCATCAGCTGCATCACCTGCTCCTGGAAGATCGGCACGCCGAGCGTGCGTTCGAGCGCTTCCCTCACGGCGGGCTTGGGGTAGGTGATGGTTTCGCCGTTGCGGACCGCGGCGCGCGCCTTCAGGTACGGATGGACCATGCCGCCCTGGATGGGGCCGGGCCGCACGATGGCGACTTCGACGACGAGGTCGTAATACCGCGTGGGCAACAGGCGCGGCAGCATGCTCATCTGCGCACGGCTCTCGATCTGGAACACGCCGACGGTATCGGCCTTGCAAATCATCGCGTAGGTCGCGGGGTCTTCCTTCGGGATATCGCTCATCCGCAGCGTGCGTCCGTAGCGCGCGCCCACCAGTTCGAGCGAACGACGCACCGCCGACAGCATGCCGAGCGCGAGCACGTCGACTTTCAGCAGACCGAGTTCCTCGAGATCGTCCTTGTCCCACTGGATCACCGAACGGAAGGTCGGAAACAGAGTGGAACCGTCGCGTGTCCGGGCGACGTGCGAACGCGTGTTCGAAGCATGGGCATCGGCTGTTTCGACAGCGTCGCCTTCGGGAGCCGAGGTCCGTCCCGAGGTCGAGCCGGACGGATCCGCATGCTGCGGACCTGTGTCGGCCGACGAACTGCTCGATGATCTGCGCGGCGACCCTGGGCCCCGGCCTTCGGCGGGGTGACAACGTGGAGAGATGCGGGAAGTGGACGCCATCGTCTTTCGACCGGTCGTCGGCGACCCGCCGATCGCAACCCGAATGCCGTCACACCGGGGAACGCCGTCACCCCGGCACGTGTCCTCATCCCGGGCAATGC
>CAZZWS010000059.1:0-19340 GCA_964657795.1 Beijerinckiaceae bacterium | reverse complement strand
TCCACCTCAAGCGTCTCGCGGCTGCGGCTGCGTTCGGTGGTTTCGCGGTCACGACCGTGATCGCGCAGACCGTCGCGCCGGCGACGGGGCCGAACGGACGCGATCCCGCCATCGCTCCGGCGCCGGAGGCGACGGCGACCAGTCCCGGGACGCCCGTCGGATCGGCCGTGACGTCCACGAGTCCCGGGTCGTCCGGTCCGGGCTACGGCGTGGTCGACCCGGCTCGACTCGTCGCGCCGGGCGCCGACGCGACCAGCCCCGGAACACCGGTCGCCCCGGCCCGGGAAGCGCTGCCGCAGCAGTCGCCTCCGCTTGGCTCCGGTGCGGCGCCTTCGGGCTACGCGCCGTCGACGGCGACGCAGAGTTCGACGACATCGCCGCCTGCCGAGATCACGCCGCCGATGTCGCCGACGCTGCAGTCGGTCGCACCCGGCGCCGTTCTGGATCATGAAGGCCGCGATCCCGCACATGCCACGTCACCGGCCCGGATCCGGACACCGGCGTCTACCGCACCCGACACGCCGACGCCGGTGCGCACCCCTTGAGTCGTGGCGATGCGCGATGATGCGTACCTCGACCCCGCGTCATCGACCATCGCCCATGCCTCGCAGCCTGCGTCTCGGCGTCGCCATCCTCGTCCTCGGCCTTGCGTCGGTCGCCAGCCATCGCTGGTGGTCGATGTCGTCAGAGGTCGCAACGGCCGTTGCAGCGCCTGCCCCGCCCGCGCCGGCCTTCGCAGTGCGCCCGATGCCATCCGCCACGCTCGTCGCGACGCCGCTGCCCGCAAGCAGGCCGATGGTCAACCCGACGCTCGCGAAGGGCTTCGCGACGTCGACCAACTACCGGGAGTTCATCGCCTTCGCGAAGACCGACATCGAACATGGCGGCGGCGCTTATGCGAGTGCCGCGCAGTGGGAATGCGGTTACGTCAAGATCGTCTTCGACACGCTGAAGCGCGACCCGCCGCCCGCGCCCGAAGGCTCGAAAGACATCGTTGCGATCGCCGAGGCGAGGACTCTCCTGGAAGCGCGTTGCGGCCCGCTGTCCGACCACGAACTCTATCCACTCGTCTCGCAACAGTTGAAGAAGGCTGGCAGCGACGACCTCGATCCGCTGCTGCGCATCCAGAAGCTGGTCTATGAACCTCCATTCAAGACCGACCCCGAGGCACGTCGACGCTTCATCGCGTTAGCCATCCAAACGCGCGACCCGATGATGTGGGAACGCTACTCGTCGTTGATCGTCAGTCGCGACGACGCCGCCGAAACCACCTATTTCGATGGAGTCACGTACGCCGGCAACGATGCCATCGCGATGAATGCGGCCGTCACGCTGGTGCCGTGCGGACTCGGCTTCGACTGCGCCAGAAACGATACGATCGTCGCGGTGACCTGCCTGCAACTCCACATCTGCGAGCACGACCGTTACGCGCTTGAGAAGCTCAAGGCGGATTACCAGCAGCGCGACTTCCTGCAGGTGATGAGATTCCACGCCGCGCTCGTCGCCGCCGTCGAGGCGAACAACGTGGACGCCTTCATCAAACCCTGAGTTCGCCGAACGGGGCGGGACGCTCTTAGAATCGGGCTTCACCTTCGAAGCGGACCAAGGATCTCGATGACCACGCCCACCCCCATCCCTGCGACCCTGATCCCCGGTGACGGTATCGGTCCCGAAATCGTCGCCGCCGCCGTCGAGATCCTCGACGCGCTCGGCGGCCCGTTCGAGTGGGACATCCATCACGCCGGCCTGGCCGGCATCGAGGCGCACGGCGATCCGCTGCCGCAGCCGACGCTGGACAGCATCCGCAGGACCCGCCTCGCGCTGAAAGGACCGCTCGCCACGCCGTCGAGTGGCGGCTATCGATCGTCCAACGTCCGGCTGCGCGAGGAGTTCCAGCTCTACGCCAACCTGCGACCGGCGCGCACCCTCATCCCGGGCGGTCGCTTCGACGACATCGACCTCGTGCTGATCCGCGAGAACCTCGAAGGCCTCTACGTCGGCTTCGAGCACTACATTCCCATCGGCGGCGACGCGCACGCGGTGGCCATCGGGTCGGGCGTCAACACGCGCGCAGGCTCGCGCCGCATCGCGGAGTTCGCGTTCGAGTACGCGAAGAACCATGGCCGGAAGAAGGTCACGATCGTCCACAAGGCCAACATCATGAAGGCGCTGACCGGCGTCTTCCTCGAGACCGCGCGCGACGTCGCCAAGAACTACGAAGGCGTGGTCGAGGTCGACGAGCGCATCGTCGACGCGTGCGCGATGCAGCTCGTGCTGAACCCGTGGCAGTTCGACGTGATCCTCACGACCAACCTGTTCGGCGACATCCTGTCCGACGAGATCGCCGGCCTCGTCGGCGGCCTGGGCAATGCGCCGGGGGGCAACATCGGCATCGACGCCGCGATCTTCGAGGCGGTCCACGGCTCGGCGCCGGACATCACCGGCAAGGGCATCGCCAACCCCACCGCGCTGCTGCTCGCGGTCGCGATGATGCTCGACCACGTGGGGCGCCAGGACCTCGCGCAGCGACTGCGCGTGGCGATCGACAAGACGCTCAACGGGGACGGGATACGAACCGGGGATCTCGGCGGCACCGCGACGACGAAGGCCTACACGGCGGCGTTGATCGCGAGGCTGGACGCCGAATAGCGGGCGCATGGAAGAAGCATCTTCGTTGCCGCCCGGCCCGGCCCTCGCCTTCCGATCCGAGGGCGTCCTGGCCCGCCCGAGGATTTTGGTCCAGACCGGAAATGGCGCTGAGCTATGCGACCACGGCGGCGGTCGGCGATGGCCGTCTGGAAGAAGGCATGCAGTTGGTCGCCGAGCCCTTCACGATGGAGACGCTCGTGACCCGGGTCGCCGACATCCTGAGGAGCGGATGAGCCATCGTCGAACTCGTCGCATCGCATCCACTCAACCCGGCCCCGTCGCCGCACCCGCCCCATGCGCCCTACCGAGCGAACAGCAGGAACGATCGCCGCTTCACGCCACCCGCGGACCCCATCGATGAGATCGGCGACCGCGCACTTGCGATCCGCGCTGCGGCGGTTGCGGTCCGCGCGCGTGGCAGCCCTGCTCGCTGCTGCCGTGGCGCTGCCGGCCTACGCCGGCTGCCAAGTCGACTCGCTTGAACTGCCGATCACGATGATCGGCTCGCGAGCGGTCGCGACGTTGGGGATCAACGGGACGTCGTTGCCGATGATGGTCGACAGTGGCGCGTTCTTCAGCTTCCTGACCGATGCGACGGCGGCGCAACTTAAGCTGCCGCTGAAGAGCAGCAACCTGCGCATCTACGGGGTCACGGGCCGGGTCGACGCCCAGACGACGACCGTCGACAAGCTGCAGTTGCTCAAGGGCGATATCGATCGCGTGCAGTTCGTCGTCGGTGGCAACGACCCGGGCGCCGGCGCGATGGGGATCGTGGGACGCAACATCCTCTCGTTCACCGACACCGAATACGACCTCGCCCACGGCGTGATCCGCTTCCTGTTTCCCAACGACGACTGCAAGAACGCCAACATGGCCTACTGGGCCGGCTCGACGCCCGTCACCGAGCTCGACCTGATGACCGAAGACCGGTCCAAGACCCCGGCCATCCGCGGCACCGTCCGGTTGAACGGGACCAAGCTGACGGCGCTGTTCGACACCGGCGCCACCACGGTCGTGTCGGCGCGCGCCGCGCGACGCGCCGGGGTTGCCGAAGCCGACATGAAGCTCGCGGGAACCATGTACGGCGCAGGCAGCGGAACCGCGAAGATGTGGACGGCCGCCTTCGACAGGTTCGAGATCGGTGGCGAGGTGATCCACAACAATCATCTGCGCGTCGGCGATTTCGACCTCGACAATGCCGACCTGTTGCTCGGCATCGACTTCTTCCTGTCGCACCGCATCTACATCTCGAAGAAGCAGGAAAAGATGTACGTCACGTACAACGGCGGACCGGTCTTCTCGCTCGACAGGAGCGACACCGCGAGCGCCGCGCCGACCGACGCGAATCCCGCGCCGGGCGCGGCTCAGGGCGCCACGGCCGACGAGCTCGCGCGGCGCGGCGCGGCATCCGCGGCTCGTCGCGACTATGCGAGCGCATTGGCCGATCTGGACCGGGCCATCGCTCTCCAACCGGCGTCGGCCGCGTTGCTGGCGCAGCGCGGCGTGATCCAGATGGCGTTAAAGCATCCCGCGAAGGCGATGGAAGACTTCGACGGCGCGTTGAAGCTCGACCCGGCGCAGGTCGACGCGCACTTCCAGCGCGCGGTGCTGCGTCTCGCGGCGAAGGACAAGGACCGCGACGGCGCGAAGGCCGACCTCGACGCGCTGGATCGGAGGCTCCCGCCGCAGGCGCAATTGCGTCTCGCGATAGCGAGCCTGTATCTGACGCTGGAGCAGCCTGCGGCGGCGATCACGCAGCTCGACCAGTGGCTGGCGGCCCACCCGAACGACATCGCACGCGGCGGCGCGTTCAACACCCGTTGCTGGGCGCGGGTGATGCTGGGCAGCGAGCTCGACAAGGCCCTGACCGACTGCAACGAGGCCGTGGACAGCGACGAGAAGAACGCGGCTTATCTGGACAGCCGCGGGTGGGTCTATTTCCGCGCGGGCAAGGACAGGAAGGCACTGGAGGATTTCGATCGAAGCATCGAGTTGCGGTCGGTCGACGCGTGGACGCTGTACGGGCGGGGCCTGACGAAGACGCGCCTCGGCGACGCGACGCAGGGGGCCGCGGACCTCGCGGCGGCGCGGAAGGCGCAGGCGGATATCGATGCGAAGGTGGCGCGGATCGGCGTGGCGACGGAAGGGCTGGCAAACCGTTGATCGTCGATCGTCGATCGACCATCGAACACCGGGGGCGCGAGTCGAATCGCTAGCGCGGCCACAGGGTCATGACCGCCTGCAGCACCGTGCTGCCGCCGATCGGGGCCAGCAGCATCGACAGCAGAAAGAGCCCGATCAGGACGAGCAGGAACGTTTCGCCGCGCTTCGATTTGCCGCCGTCGGGTGGCGGTGGGTGCCAGGACCCACGCTGTTCAGGCGGAACGAACATGGAGACGCTCCCTCGATCGGATCGATGCGATGGGCCGTGCGCTTGCGCGTGGCCGCTCCGGATGAGCGTAAACGAATGGCGCGGGTCGCGAAAGACCGCGCCCTGCTGATCTCGAGGGCAGGCCCTTTGTGCGCGAACCTGCGGGATTTCAGCCCCGTGCAGCCTCGGCGATCATGCTCGCGGAAGCCAGTCGCTCCACGCCCCGGCAGCGGTCGAGCAGCGTGGCGATCCGGGCCTTGGGCAGGATGCCATCGGCCAGATCGATGAACTTGGCGTCGAGCTGTGCGTCCGTCATCGGCACTTCGACGCTGCCGATCGCGTGCTCGATGTACTTGTGCAGGGACCGACCGTCCTTGAGCACGATCGTCATGTCGACCTGCTCGGGCTTGATGGCCGGATCGATCGTGGCGTCGACGCGGTCGCGCAGCGCGATGGTCCGCGGATCGCGGACCGCGGCATCGCTGTACTGCTTCTCGCCGGCGGCGCCCTGGATCAGGGCGATCGCCACCGAGTGGTAGATACTGAACTTGCCTTCGAGCCCGACCGTCGGGGTCTTCTTGCCGGTCAGCTCCAGGACCAGCGGATGCACGCGCAGCTCGACGCGGTCGATCGCATCCGGCGCGAGGCGATATTCGTTGCGCAACTGGATCGCGGCGTCCAGCGCGGGATGGATCACGATGCCGCAGGCGAACGGCTTGTAGGTGTTCAACAACGTCTCGTATCGTTGCCCGAGTTCGCCGGTGATCTCGTGGTAATCCTGCTTCGTGCTGATCGCGTTGGCCCAGCCGCGCTTCGCCTCGATCATGCCGTCCGAACTGGTGAAGTCCTGCTGCGCGAGCAGAGCCGCGAACAGCCCGTTGCTCGCCGCGCGGCCCGGGTTGAAGCTCTTGTTCATGGAGCCGAAGGACTCGCGCAACCCGACGGGCTGCGAAGCCGCCAGGCCCAGCGCCCACACCATCTGCTGCTCCGTGAGCCCCAGCACCTTGCCGGCGGCGGCCGTGGCTCCGAAGACGCCGGCCGTGCCGGTGATGTGCCAGCCGACGTCGTAGTGATTCGGATACACGGCGTTGCCGACGCGGCACGCCGTCTCGACCCCGAGCACGACCGCGTTCAGGAAATCCTTGCCGGACACGGGCCGATACTCGGCCATCGCCAACGTGGCGGCGATGACGACGCCACCCGGATGGATGATGGTCTTCAGGTGCGTATCGTCGAAATCGAAGATGTGGCTGCTGACGCCGTTGACGAACGCGGCGTTCATGAGATCGAAGCGTTCCTTGCGGCCCATCAGCGTCGCCTGACCGGGGCCACTGAACGGGGCCAGCGCCTTGACGGCACGATCGACGGTGTCGGTCCGCGACCCGCCGACCGCGACGCCGACGTAGTTCAACAGCGTGCGCGTGCCTTCCTTGCGGACGTTGGCGGGGAGGTCGTCGTAGGTCGCGTTGACCACGTACCGGGCGAGCGTGCGGGTGACGGGGCCGGGTGGGGGTTGTGCGGGCGCGGGGGCTGATGAGGGCTCAGCGGCGTTGGCAGCGACCGCCGACGCCACCATCGAGGCAACGGCGCCGGCTTTGAAGAATTGACGTCTGTTGAAGGGGGTCATAGCGGGATTATGAGCCGGACTAACTGCGCAAGCGCGAGGTACCCGCAGTCGCGGGGAGGTTGGCATTCGACTTATAGCAGTCAGACGCAACCACGGAAATTCGAGGCGGGCAAGGCCAATTGATCATGTCTGCATATTCTCAGGTTTCAATTCTTTGCTTTCCGTAAAGGCATATAGACGTATGTCGCGCCGGCCGATTCGAAAAGTCTTATCGGGTCATTGGCTCCCGCATCTCTATCTTGCCCGTCGGAGGATATGGATAATCTTTTAGGGAGCATTGACATTCTTGCTTCATGCAATCTTTAAAAATCATATACGGCCTGCTGGTTCGATTTAGCCCGCCACTTGTCAAGCGCTGCAATTGAGTATTCTTCGACGTCGGGTTCGTGCCTAAAGTAATGTCGCCAGTCGCTCTGAAGACTTGCTCTAATTGTGAATTCTCGCCTTGCTCCGCAGCCACCCTGGTAAGCGCCTACCCATTCCAGGACTTTCTGGTCGGCGCGACGGACGCGTCGATCTCGTTCGACACCGTTACCTGACGGACGAGTTCGGCAATGGCAACGGCATTGACGACGGTGCCGGCGTCACCCTGCTCAGTGCGTCGTCGACCTGCCCCCCCGGCAGGCGGATGTGCGATTGCATCCGGGGGATCGTTGCGCCGTTCCTGAGTTGCGTTCTTCAACTCGCACCGATTCGCCTCGTCGACGAGGTCGAGCATCGAATCGACCTGCTGCCTGTCGTGTCCGTGGCCCATCGTGAGGAAGCCGCAATCGGTGGGCAGCGCGCGGGTCACCGCGTGGCGCGCTGCAATCACCGTCGCGATCGATGGCCATTTTGACCGGCCGATCTCGTTCATCAGGTAAGGGCCGCGAACGGCAGTCCCCCTACGATCGACGAGAGCTAAGATGAACCGTACCTTTCTCTTCGCTGCCTGGCCACCGTTGCGGGCGGCGCTGCTGCTCGGCTTCGGTTGTTGCGCGTTCTCCGGGAACGCGTCCAACTCCGAGATCCCCGGATCAACGGCTCCGGTGCAATGGCACCTCACCGCGCGCATCCTGGCGGTCGGGCTGCCGGGAGTCGCCGGTGTCCGACAGGTCGGCCGCTTTCACAGCGGCGGCCCGTTCACCGCGAATCCGGAATTCCTGCTGCAGACCAACGCCGGCCGGGTCTTGGATCCGCAACGCGTCCTGGTCGCCGTCGCCAGCAACTTCGGTGCGTTGCCGGCCGACCAGTTGTCAGGGCCCGGGACGGTGCTGTCGATCGATCCCCGGCGCGACGGCCCGATCGTCATCGATGCGCGCTTCGCGGCAGCAGGCGGGCAGGCGCGGACAGCGGACGGCGCCGTGCAGGTTTACACCGCGCAGAGCGCAGCGTTCGTCAACGCCCGCCATAGCGGCAATGTGCGAACGGCGGCATTCGCCGCCGCTTCCGGCCCACGCTATCTGTCGATCAACAACGCCTTCGGGCGGCCATGGATCGCGAACGCCCCACGGGGGTGGCGCGGCGAAGGCAGTCTCAGCGTCGTCGATCCGGACGGCGCACCGCTCGCGAATGCGCCGAGCGACGACGCCGGTGGCGTCTTCGTCGGCCGGCTGACCAATCGCCGCCAGGTCGCGAAACGCTATGCATCGACGCTGCTGGCCCGGTCCTTCAACTACCGTGACAGCCCGCAGCTCACTGCCGGCTCGCTCGCGCACGCGGCGCTCGGCACCGCTTTCCTCGGCGCGTCGCCCGACGGCACCGGGTTAGCGGTGTTCGCCACCGCCACGGCGGACGGCGCCATCCAGCAGGTTCACGTGCAGGACGGCGTCGACGGACTGGCGCCAGCCGGTACCATCCGTCCGGCCGACGACGACGGCGGCGTCGTCGGCATGGCGTTCCAGTGGAATCCACGACGCGCGCTGTACGTGACCGACGCCGGTCGCAACCAGATCCTCGTGCTCGAACTCGACGACGACCGGAAGCAGTTCCGCGTCTCCACGACGCGCCGGATCGCGTCGCCGTGGCTGGCCACGCCGGTCGACCTCGCGGCGGCGATCCCGGAGATCGGCAACCCGGGGTTCGCGAGCCACACCACGCTGGCCGGCTCGTCCGACCTCTTCGTCGCCAATCGCGGGGATGGATCGCTATTGCGGATCGCCCAGGACGGCACGCCGCTCGCGCGGGCGACGATCGCGCTGCCGGACGGCTCGATGCTCGGCAGCGATCGCCTGCGGGCGCTCGCGGTCTCGTCGGACGGCAGCCGCATCTGGCTCACGGTCCAGGGGAGCGTAACCGGCTACCCCGGGCTCGACGGAGCGCTGCTCGAGGTCAACGCCTTCGACGTCGCGGGCACGTATTCGTCGAGCACGACGGCGGCCGCGGCAAGACACGAACCCGTCGACCGTCAGCTCGTGGCCATCGGCGAACGGGCGTTCGGGCAGCTGTTCACGCCGCAGACCGGCCTCGGACCGTTGTTCAACGCGCAATCGTGCGTCGCCTGTCACCCCGGCCCGGGCGGCGCCAGCACCGAGGATGCGCACGTGGTGCGCCGCATCGCTCACATGAACGACGTCACCGGCCGGGTAACCTCGATCGACCATCCGAACAGCCCGGTTGCCCGCCGTCACTCGGCTCGTGAACTCGGCGACGCCACCGCGCCGCTGGCCGCGGTGCCCCGCGAGGCCAACGTCGTCTCGCTGCGCGCGCCGTTGGCGCTGTTCGATGTCGGCGCCATCGACGACGTCTCCGATGCGGCGATCGAGGCGGAAGCCGTCAGCAAGGGCGACGGCATCAAGGGCCGGGTGCATTACGTCGCGGGCGCGACGGGCAACCTGCGGATCGGACGCTTCGGATGGAAGGCCGACATCGCGGCGCTCGACGAGATGGTCGCCGATGCCTTCGCCAGCGAACTCGGCCTGACCAGCGCGCTGGCTGTCCGGCCTTCGCCGGTCGCGAAGGACGACGGCCGGCTGGTCCGTGCGGTCAGCGCCTACCTCCGCTCGCTCGTCGGCCCGCCGATCGTGCCGGTCGCGCGGACGGTCGTGGCCGGGGTGGGCGCTCCATGAGCACGATGTTCGCGACGCCGTTCGCCGAACGCGCCGCTGCGGCACGAGCGCTGATCCCCGGCGTCATCGTCGCCGGCACGCTCGCGATCGTCGCGGGGTGGGTCGCCGGCGGTCTCGGAGAACCGCTGGCGCACAACCCCGTCCTGGTGGCGATGCTGGTCGGTCTGCTGGTCGGCAACGCCTTCGAAAGTCCTGCGACGTTGAAGCCGGGCCTCGATTTCAGCAAGCGTTACCTGCTGCGCCTGGGTGTGATGCTCGTCGGATTTCGCATCACGGTCCGGCTGCTGAGCGAGCTCGGCATCGTTCCGATCGGCATCGCGGCCGTCGAGCTGGTCACGGTGCTGCTGGCCGTCCGCTGGATCGCGGTGCGATGGTTTCGCATGGATGGCGAGCTGGCACTGCTGATCGCGGCGGGCAGCGCCATCTGCGGCGCGGCCGCGATCCTGTGCGTCGCTGCGTTGGTCCGGGCGCGCGAGCAGAACACCGGGCTCGCGATCGCGTTGATCACGCTGGCGGGTACGCTCGCGCTGCTGCTCTTCCCGTTCGCGTTCGGCGCTGGCTGGATGCCGGCCTTCGACGACCGGCTGTACGGCATCTTCGTCGGCTCCAGCATCTACGAACTCGCGCAGGTGTACGGCGCCTCGTTCGCGGTGTCCGAAGGCGCGCTCAACACCGCGACCCTGGTGAAGCTGAGCAAGGTGCTGATGCTGCTTCCGACGCTGCTCGCCCTGAGCGCATGGCGTCGTCGAGGTACCGCCCGCGCTTCTTCCACGAGCGCCGGCACCGCACCATTGCCCTTCCCCTGGTTCGTCATCGGTTTCATTGTGGTCATGCTTTTCAACTCGTCCGTCAACGTGCATCCGCAGGTGCGGCGGCTCCTGCTCGACTTCGACCAGTTCCTGTTCATGATGGTCATGGTCGCGCTCGGTTTGAGCACACGTCTGTCGAGGCTGGCCGACGGCGGCGTGGGCTGGCGACTGCTCGGTGTGGGCCTCGCCGGACTGACGCTGTCGTCGGCGGTCGCGTTCGGCCTGGTGAGTCTGATCGCCCACCACGCGGGTAGCGCGGCACCGAGCACGGCCACGGGCGCGATGCTGTCGAGCGCGGGAGGGCGCACGTTCTCGACGGTCGGATGTGCCAAGTGCCACGTGCCTGCGCTACGCACGCGCAGCGGAACCGAAGCCGTTCTGTATTCGGATCTCCTGCTCCACGACATGGGGCCCGCGCTCGACGACAAGATGCTCCAGGGCAACGCGACGGGTTCCGAGTGGCGAACGGCGCCACTGGTCGGCCTGCATGCCCGCACGCGGTATCTGCACGACGGCCGTGCAGCGAATCTCCACGAGGCGGTGCTGGCCCACGGGGGCGAAGCGCAGATCGTACGGGATCGCTTTCTCGAACTCGACGAAGACGAACAGGAGTCCGTCCATGCCTTCCTCGAACAGCTGCGTTGACGCCCGCACCGCACGAAGCACGTGCCGAACCTTCGCGCACGACGCGACGAAGACGTTGACGCACGTCGTCTGGGATCACGCGATGCGCCACGCCGCGGTGATCGACGCGGTGCTCGACTACTCCGTGGGTAACGACGCGGCCAAAACGACGTCGGCCGATGCCGTGCTCGCCTATCTCGCGCAGCACGCGCTTCGTCTGCAATGGATTCTTGAGACGCACGTGCATGCCGACCATGTCTCGGCCGCGGACTACCTCCGCGCGCGAGCCGGAGGCCGCGTCGCCACGGGGGTGCACGTCCGGACGGTCGAGGCGGCGGTTTGCGCGCGATACGACCTCGAGCCCGAACCGGTCGCGGGCGCCGCGTTCGACCACCTGTTCGAGGACGACGAGTCGTTCGCCATCGGCGCTCTCGCAGCGACCGCGTGGCACGTGCCTGGCCACACGCCCGCGGATCTCGCGTACCGCATCGACGGCGCGGTGTTCGTCGGCGATGCCCTGTTCATGCCCGATGTCGGCACCGGACGCACCGACTTCCCCGGGGGAGACGCGCGGCGCGCGTTCCGCTCGATCCGACGGCTGCTGTCGCTACCGGCCGAGACGGCGATCTACGTGGGCCACGACTATCCACCGGCGCATCGCGGCATCGCGTGGCGGACGACGGTTGCCGAGCAGCGCGCAACGAACATCCACGCCCGCGACGACGTAAGCGAGGAGGCGTTCGTCGCGATGCGCACCGCGCGCGATACGACGCTCGCGGCGCCGGCCCTGCTGGTGCCGTCGCTCCGCGCGAACGTACGCGCAGGCCGCATTGCATCGCTTCCGGACGGGAGTCGGGCCGCGACGGGCACGCCAGGCAGATGGTGACGGCGCGGCCGGCGCTTCGCGTCGCCGACGGCGGCGTTCATCGAGCCGCCGACCGGCCGGGCGCCGTCGATCAGCCGCGACCGCGACGGTCTGCCTCCTCGACCATCTTCTGCTCGCGGGTCGCCGCGGCTCACCCGGCCGGATGGTGCATGGCGTGAGCGTGCGCTTCGGCCTGCGCCCGCAGCGCGTCGGCCAACGCCGGTGCCTCTGGAGCGTAGAGCGCACGGTGCTGCGCGACCGCACGATCGAGGACCGGCAGGCAGTCGCGCACGCGGTGCTGCGCGAACAGCGCTTTGCCGAGCACCAGCGTGGCCCGCGCTTCGTGATCCCGCTGGTACTCGACGACGCCGCCGCTCGCGATGACTTCGAGCACTTGCGCTGCGGCGGCCTCCGCTGCAGCCGGATCGCCCGCCTCGAGCCGCAGCCAGGCGGCTTCGACCTGGTCGGCGATCGGCTCACCACTCGTCGGCAGCGGCGGCAACCGCTTCGCGGTGCGGGCAGCGTCGAGCGCCGCGAGGGCCTCGGTGGCGCGTCCACTGGCGACGAGCCAGCGGCGCTCGGTCGCGGCGATCGAAGGCGACGGCGGCCGCTTGGTGACGACCGCGACCCCCCGTGCGCGATCGAGCGCGGCGCGCGCCTCCGAAAGCCGCCGGACGTCGATCAACGCGACCGCACGATCGGTCCACGCCTGTTCGGCCATGCCCGATTCGATGGCGACCTCCCGGCCCTCGGTGATCGCCAACGCGTCCTGCGGTCGACCATAAGCCTCCAGCGTCCTTGCGTACCAGACCCGCGTCCAGAGCAACTGCGGCAGGCCGGTCGGCGCCGTGAGGCCCCAGCGCCACGCCGGCTCGATTGCCTCGAGGCTTTCGCGGAAGCGCCCGACCGAATTGAGGAAGATCGCATAATGGGTTCGCGATTCGGACAGGCGCAGCGGATTCGCATTGCGGCGGACCTCGACCTCGACGCCTCTTCGCAAGCTCTCGTCAGCCGCTGCGTACTGTCCGAGGCCCCGCTCCGCGTGACCGAGAAATTCGTAGATGAGCGAAAGGTCGTTGGCACCCAGCGGCGCGTTCGCGGTCGCGACGTCGACATATTCCCGATACGCGCCACGAGCGCGCTCGAACGACTTGTCGAAGAGTGCCGCGTCGCCCAGGACATGCAACGCCTGCAGCAAATCCTTGTCGGGTGGCCGACGGTGCGCGATCACGAGCGCGCGTTCGGCCGAGGCCATGGCCTGCTCGGGATGGATGCGACGATCCATTCCAGCCTGGATCACCGCGATGCGAAAGCGCGCCTGCGACGTTTCGTCGTGCCGCGCATCGAGGATCGCCGCGCCGTCGCGCAGCAGGACCGCTGCTTCGTCCCGCTGCGAACCGATCAGCAGCGCGTTCGCGAGGTCCGCCGACGCGACGACCGCATCGTCGCTGGTCGGGCCGCTGATCTGGCCGGCGAGCGCGAGCTGCTTGCGGCGCAACGCGATCTCGCGGTCGTACAGATCGAGGTCCTGGTACATCGACGCCAGCACATCGAGCAGGCGCAGACGTGCGGCTGGTGCGTCGGCGAGCTCCGCGTCGATGCGCTCGGCGCCGCGGTCGAGCAGTTCGACGGCGGTGGTGCGACGTCCCTGCGCCGGGTCGACCTGGTCGCCCGAATTCGCACGGAACACGTTTTCGAGGAAGGTCTGTACCGCCCGGGCGGTGGTCGCTTCAGCCTGGGCGCGCTGTTGCTGCACGCGCGCCTCCTGCGCCTGCAGACGCGCCTCCCGCGCCTGCCACAGCGAGATCGCGGTCCCGGCGACCAGCGCCACGATCACGGCGGCGCCGGCGGCTACCGGAACGCGATGGCGCCGCACGTACTTGGCGGTCCGGTAGCCGAACCGGTCCGGCCGCGCGCGAACAGGCAACCCGTCGAGATACCGTCGCAGGTCCTGCGCGAATGCCTCCATCGATAGATAGCGGTCTTCCGGCGCCTTCTTCAGTGCCTTGTTCAGAATCGAGTCGAGGTCCCCGCGCAGCGCATGAGCGCAGCGAGGGTCGGTGGCGAGGGCGCTCGCCCGCGACGGCTCGACCGACGTGATCGCCTCTTCGAGCTGCGCGGCACTGTCGCGCTTGAGCTGGTAGGGGCGGACACCGGTCAGCAATTCGTACGCGACCACCGCCATGCTGTAGATGTCGCTCGCGGTCCCGAGCGGCTCGCCACGGATCTGCTCGGGACTTGCATACGCGACCGTCAGGGCGCGCCCCGCCAGCTCCGTCATCGCGCTTTGCATCGTGCGATCGCCTTCGAGCAGCTTGGCAACGCCGAAGTCGAGCAGGCGGACCCGTCCATCCCGCGTCACGAGGATGTTCGCCGGCTTCAGGTCGCGATGTACGACGAGACGCGCGTGAGCATGCGCAACCGCCTCCATCGCCTGCAACAGCAGCGCGAGGCGGGCGGAGAAGACCGTCGCATGACGACGGCAATACGTGTCGATCGGCTCGCCATCGACGTGTTCCATCGCCAGGAACGGCCGTCCGTGCGCATCGACGCCGGCTTCGTAGAGTCGCGCGATGTGTTCGTGCTCGAGCGACGACAGAATTTCCCGCTCGCGTGCGAAACGCTCGGCGAGCGTGTCGCCCCATACCAGCCGCGGCAGTTTCAGCGCGACACGACGCTTCATGGAACCGTCGGCGAGTTCGGCGAGCCACACCGTGCCCATCCCCCCGCGCCCGATCTCGGCGAGGACGCGGTAGACCCCGACCCGGTCGCCGGGTGCCAGCGCGTCGGCCGGGAGGTCCGTCGGGTCGACGTGCAGCGACGGCAAGACGGAAAGAAAGTCGTCGGTCTCGACCTCGGCGCGACGCGCGAGCAGCGCTTGCAGGCTGCCGCGATGGACGGCGCGTTCGCCCTCGAGCCGGTCCAGCCATGCCGCGTGCTGGTTGCAAGGGAGGGCCAGCGCCTCGTCGAGCAGCGGGCTGATCTGCGCCCACTGGTCCAGGAACGTCGCAAACGGCCTCATGGCACGGGCCTCCCGCTTCGGCCTAACCGCTGTCGCGAAGCGCGTGCGCGAGCAGCAGTTTCGCCTTGTCCCAGTCGCGGGCGACCGTGCGACGGGACAGCTGGAGCACCTCGGCGATCTGAGCGTCTTCGAAGCCACCGAAGTAGCGCATCTCGACGACCCGCGCCAGCCGGGGATCGATGCGCGCGAGGTCCTCCAGCGCGGCATGGACGTCGAGGATCTCGGTGGCGCCGTCCGGCAACAATTCGAGCAGCGCCGTATCGAGCGTCACCGGCCGGGCATCGCCGCCCCGGCGATCGGTCTGCGCGACCCGTGCGGCGTCCACGATGATCGATCGCATCACGGTGGCCGAGTACGCGAGAAAGTGAGAGCGGTCGGCAGGCGTCAGACTGCCCCGCCGCACGAACTTCACGTAGCACTCGTGAACCAGCGCCGTCGTCTCGACATTCCCGTCGCGGGCGCCCCTCGACAGACGCCGGTGCGCGATGCGTCGCAATTCCGGGTACAGCAGCTCGAAGATCCGGTCGAACGCCACGCGGTCGCCTTCGCTCGCCCGCCCTATCAATACCGTGACTTCTCCCATGCTTCGAGTCCGCCGTGCTCGCATTCCGGAGCGTGCATGGTAGCGCCCGGGCCGTGCGCCGGGGAAACGCGCCGAAGTGCGGCTTCATCTCGACGACGAGTTCAGGATTGCCCGTGGTCAGGGCCGGAAGATCACGGATGCCGCCGGCTGCCGGATCGTCGAGCCGAGCACGGCGCAGCCGCAGGCCAGCAGCATCGCCGGCCTGACCCCGAGCTGCGGCACGAGCAGCGCGAACGCCGTTCCGAACACGATCTTGCCGAACAGTCCCCAGGCATGGCCGCGCAGGAAGTCGAGCGCTGCTCCGCTCCCCTCCTTCACATGGGCCGTGATCAGGATGCATAGGCGAGGGTGAATGCAGCCAGCATCGCGCAGACCGAAACGCTGGCGATCGCCACCGAGATCGCCGGCGCCGTTCCTCGATCGTGCGCCAGCCATCCGAGCGCGGGAGCCGTGACGGTGGGGAGTGCGGCGATCACCCCGGCCAGCCGTGGCCCGCACCGCCGGGCCACCAACGTCACGATCAGGACCATGCCCGCCGTCAGCCCCGCTTTGAACCAGTCCATCGCGCGCCCCCATCGCATCGACGCGTCCGATGCGCGTTCCTACCTGGGTGTACGAGATGGCGGCCCCCAAAGCGACATCGCAATACATGTGGTCAAGGCAAGGCCATGTGGAGCGAGGTGGTGCCGGAAGCGGAGTCGCCAGGTCGGCGATTGCAGCCGAGCGCACTTATCCGACGACGAGTCATGGCGCGACCAACGCGAGCCGACGCAGGTCCGCTCCTGGCGCGGGGCCGGTCATTGCCTCGCCTCGGGAACCGACAAATGCAGCAACCGCAACGCGCCCTCCAGAGTCGCAAGCGACCGCCGCACTTCGTCTGGAGTCAGCTTCCTGCCGGGTCGCACATCCGCATCGGCGAGCACCATAGCCGTCGCCGCCATCACTCTCGTATTGAATCGCAACCCATCGAGATCCACCCGGTCCATCGAGTCGCCCGCCGAGTGGGCGACCGCATCGTAGTCGGGGGATGCTTGCAGCGGTGCGATGGCCGGCACGCCGGCGAGCGTGAACGCGAATGCATCGGTGAACGTCAGGAATCCCGGAGCCCCCGTGATCCCCGCGAATTCCTTGCGCATTCGGGCAACCCGCTCGAAGACCGGCGAGAGTTCAGGATGGCCCGCGAGCGGGAACTGGACGATGCGTCCGGTGCCCCAGTCCAGCGCGACGACGCAGACGATATCGGGCAGCTCGGACGCGTGACGCTCGACGTAGGCCTGCGATCCGAGAAGCCCCTGTTCCTCGCCCGTGAAGAGTACGACCCGGATCGTCCGGGCGGGTCGCACGCCGGAATCGCGAATGGCCGCGACCGCACCCAGCACCGTCGCGACGCCGACGCCGTCGTCCGTCGCGCCCGTGGCCAGATCCCAGGCGTCGAGATGGGCAGCGAGCAGAACGATCTCTTCCGGGTGCGTTGCGCCCACGATCTCGCCCACGACGTTCGCTTCTGCGATCGGGCCGTCGATGAACTCGTTGTCGACGTCGATGCGGAGCTGCGGTCGCGTCCCGGCCCGTACGAGATCGGCGAGTTCCTCGCGTTGGGCATCGGACATGTCGAGCACCGGCAGTCGGGACGACACGGCGGGAAAACCGAGAGGGCCCGTATGTCGCGCGGTGCCCGGTCTGTTCACGCCGTCGATGAACGCGAGCGCGTGCGCTTTTTCGGCGAGAGCGACGAGCGCAGGCCCTTCCGCGACACCACGGATGCCGTCCGAGGCCAGCGGCGATACGAGGACGACCTTGTCCGCCCAGTCGGACGCGTCGACTTCGTCGATCGGTCGATTGCCGTCGAGCAGCACCACGCTCCCCGTCACGGGACCCGGCGTGGAGCCCGTCCAGCCGTAGGCGGTCACTTCGAGTTCCCGCGCGGGCGGGCCGGGCAACCAGGCCCGTGCCTGTCCCCGCTTCCAACCTTCTCCGAGGGGCCACGATTCGGCGTGGACCCGTGACAGCCCCAGCTCCCGCATGTACTGCAACGTCCAGGCTGCTGCCCTGCGCCCGTCTTCAGATCCGGTCAGGCGACTCCCGAATCGCCGGGTCAGATGGGTGAGCAAGAGCGACGGGTCCTTTCGATCGACACTTTCCACGACGCGGTCGATCCGGCCGTCCGCAGCGGTCGAGGCCGCATCGAGCGCGTGCGCCGGAGCGGTCCACAACGCGAGCATCGTGACCAGGAGAATGCCGTGAGCCAACAATCCGTTCATCGGCGATGCGAAGACGGCTCTTCGGCCCGGCTCGTCCGCGATCTCGCCAGCGGTCGAGCGACGACACGTCGAGCCGTCAGGCCGTCAAGAATCCCAAATCCCGCGTCGTGAAATTGCCGAGGTTCGGGAACACGCCCGCGAGCTCCGCCGGCGAGACGCCCATCCACTTGGCGAGCGTCGCGCCGTACTGGTCCACCGATGTCGTCGGCAGCCAGCGGCCCGCGTCCGACACGTCGTCGGGTCCGCCGAGGACCTGCGACGGAAACGTTCCGTATGCGGTCTGGCCGTTGACCGCGCCGCCGATGATCAGGTGATGGCCGCCGTACGCATGATCGGTGCCGCTGGCATTCGGCCGCATCGTGCGGGTGAAATCCGACAGCGTGAAGCTGGTCACGTTATTGGCGACGCCCAGCCCGACCGTCGCTGCGTAGAACGACGCGAGGGCCGGCGACAGCTGCGCGTACAGCGCGTCCTGCGTGACGAGCTGACCGCTGTGCGTGTCGTAGCCGCCGTGCGCGACGAAAAAGATCTGGCGCGAGGGACTGCCGAGTTCGGCGCGGTGCTCGATCAACTTGGCGACCTGCTTCAGCTGGTTCGCGATGCTGTTGTTCTGCGCGCCGAACGCCGCAGCCGACGCCGACGTGCCCGACAGGATCGGGTTGAGCGCACGCGTCAGCCCGAGCGTCCTGTTCTCGAGCCCCGCGAGAGACGAGACCATCACCGGGTCGGTGGACGCGAGCAGCGTGGCGAGCGAATTCGAGCGGGCCTGATCGATCGTCGAGGTCGACGATCCGCTGATGGAGATCGAACCGGTCTGCGGCAACGCGACGTAGGTCGACGTGTCGCCGTTGAGATAGACCGCGTTGCCGGCGATCGACAACGCGACCGGCGCGCTGCCGCCGGCCGCGCCCATCACGTCGGCCATGCGCCCGCCCCAACCGCTCGGCGGCAACACGCTGTTGAGGCGGATGCCCTGCAACTGTCGCTGCTGGTCCTCGTGCGAGAACAGGTTGGGCGGCGCCGCTCCGTTGGTCAGGTAGGTCGCCTTGGTGGCCGGCTTGATCAGCGAGCCGACGTTGAACAGCGTCGCCATGCGCCCTTGCGACCACAGACTCTGCAACCCGCTCATCTGCGGATGGAGCGCGTAGTTGGACTGTCCGTTGCGATCGGCGATCGGCAGCAGACTGGCCTGCGTCAGCGCCAGCCCGCCGGCGCTCTGCGCGCCCCGGGCCGCGGCGTAGGCGCGATAGCCCGCGGTCGAGTACGGCACGATCATGTTGTTCGAGTCGTTGCCTCCGAACAGGAACACGCAGACGAGCGCCCGATAGTCGCCGGTGGTGCCGGCGGCCATCGCGTTGGACATCGACAGGCGCGGCACCAGCGACGAGAAGCCGAGGGCCGAGAGGGCGCCGAGGGCGCGGCGACGGCCCGGTCGTGCGAGCGATTCGGAATGATCCATGGGTATGTCCTCGTGTTCTCTAG
>CAZZWS010000058.1:0-19439 GCA_964657795.1 Beijerinckiaceae bacterium | reverse complement strand
GCCGACGCTCGCGGTCGGCGGACGGCTCGTGCAGCGCTTCATCGCGCAACTGCCTTTCGCGTTGACCGATGCGCAGACCCGCGTCGTCGGCGAGATCGAAGCCGACCTCGCGCGGCCGCATCCGATGCAGCGGCTGCTGCAGGGCGACGTCGGCAGCGGCAAGACGGTGGTCGCGGCGATCGCCGCGCTGCAGGCGATCGATGCCGGATATCAGGCCGTGCTGATGGCGCCCACCGAGATCCTCGCGGAGCAGCACTTCCGCAAGCTCGCCGAATGGATCGAGGCCCTCGCCGTGCCGGTCGCGTGGCTGGCCGGCAGCCTCGGCAAGCGGGCCAAGGCATCGGCACGCGACCTGATCGAGTCCGGCCACGCGCGGCTCGTGATCGGCACGCACGCGCTGATCCAGGACGACGTGTGCTTCGCGCGACTCGGTCTGGCCATCGTCGACGAACAGCATCGCTTCGGCGTCGGGCAGCGGCTCGCGCTGCGCTTCAAGGCGCAGGGCGCGGACGGCCCGCGCGAGCCGCACCAGCTGATGATGAGCGCGACGCCGATCCCGCGCACGCTCGCGATGACCTACTTCGCCGACCTCGACGTGTCGACCATCGATGCGTTGCCGCCGGGACGCAGGCCCATCGTGACGAAGCTGATCGACGCGTCCCGTCGCGACGAAGTGATCGGGCGCGTCGGCGCGGCCGTTGCCGAGGGCCGGCAGGCTTATTGGGTGTGTCCGCTGGTCGAGCGGGCGGACGATCTCGACGCGGTCGGCCAGGACCGTGCGGGTCCACCGTCCCGCGGGACACGCGCTTCGCCGTCGCGCATGGACGTCCTCGAACTGCAGGCGGCCGTTGAGACCCATGCGACGTTGAGCGCGGCTCTCGACGGCGTCACCGTGGGCCTGGTGCACGGACGCCTGCCGACCGCCGAGAAGGCCGCGACGATGCGCCGCTTCGACGATGGCGAAATCGACGTGCTGGTCGCGACGACCGTCATCGAGGTCGGTGTCGACGTGCCCAACGCGTCGCTGATGGTCGTCGAACACGCCGAGCGCTTCGGCCTCGCGCAGCTCCATCAGTTGCGCGGCCGCGTCGGCCGCGGCACGGCGGACTCGATCTGCCTGCTGCTTTATCAGACGCCGCTGTCGGCGACGGCGAAGGCCCGGCTGAAGACGATGCGCGAGACGCAGGATGGCTTCGTGATCGCGAAGAAGGACCTCGAACTGCGCGGACCCGGCGAATTCCTCGGGCGGCGGCAGTCGGGAGATGCGTTGTTGCGCTTCGCGGACTTGCAGAGCGACCAGGCGTTGGTCGGGATCGCGCGCGAGACGGCGCTCGCGATGATGAAGGATCACCCCGCCGCGGTCGACGCGCACCTGCATCGCTGGCTGCGCGGCGGCGAGGACTGGCTCAAGGCCTGAGCACGAAGAAGGCGGCCGAGGCCGCCTTTCGATGGCGAAGGGTCGGATCAGGCGGTCACGCGCTTGCGGCGCAACGCGACCGCCATGCCGCCGAGCGCGAGGTCGATCAGCGTCAACCTCCCGGGTTCCGGAACACTGGCCGGCACGCTGGTCGAGACCATGACGTCGTCGATGCCGGCATCGGACACGGAGCCACCGGTCGCATTCGACTACGACGAATCGATTCGTCAATACGAGGCGTGCTGGTCGGGTAGGAGTCAGTGGATTGCGATGCACGAAGTTCGCGAATGGTCGGCGGTGTCGCCGACATCGCCCGGCGAATCACCGACGCATGTCGCATCGCATCGCGCCGTCGACGCCGCGGGCATGGCCATCATTTCCGGCGGCAAGGGTTATCGCGATCTTGTCGACCGGTCGGTGGTGGGATCATGTGCTGTCCGCCCGCCCGTGAGCGGCGGATTCGACCATCACCGGAGCACGCATGATCCCGAAGACCGACCCGCTGGCCTACGAGCAACCTGTGGCGCGACAGGCCTCGAGCGTCGCGTCGCGTTGGAATCGATCGCGATCCGCGACCAGGGCCGGCCGCTTCGTGCTGGCGTGCGCATCGTTGCTCCTGATGGCTGCGGCAACCGGCGCGGCTGACTTTCCGATGCAGACGCAAGGCGACTGGATCGTGCACGACTTCCGCTTTCACGACGGCAGCGTGTTGCCGGATCTGCGGCTGCATTACACGACGCTCGGCGCACCCGGCGGCGAGCCGGTCCTGATCCTGCACGGCACCAGCCAGTCGGGTTCGATCATGCTGGCGCCCCCGTTCGCGGGCGAGCTGTTCGGGCCTGGCCAGCCGCTCGACCTCGCGAACCATTACGTCATCCTTCCCGATGCGATCGGGCACGGCCAGTCGAGCAAGCCGTCCGATGGCCTGCGGACCGCGTTTCCGAAGTACGACTACGACGACATGGTCGCCGCCGAGTACCGGCTCGTCACCGAGCACCTCGGCGTGCATCACGTGCGGCTCGTGCTCGGCAATTCGATGGGCGGGATGATGACCTGGCTGTTCGCCGAGAAATGGCCCGGCTTCACGGACGTCGCGGTGCCGATGGCATCGATGCCGATCGCCATGTCGGGCCGCAACTGGATGATGCGGCGCCTCATCGTCGACTCGATCCGCAACGATCCGGAATGGCTCGACGGCAATTACACGAAGCAGCCGAAGAGCGCGCAGATCGCCTTCACGTTCTACAACATCGCGATGAACGGTGGCGCGCAGGCGCTGCAGCTCGCCGCACCGACGAGCCAGAAGGCCGATGCGCTCGTCGACCAGCGGCTGCAGGCGCCGTTCGCGCTCGACGCGAACGACCTGCTCTATCAATGGGACGGCTCGCGCGACTTCGATCCGTCGGCCGGCCTCGAGCGGATCACGGCGGCCGTGCTCGTGATCAACTCGGCCGACGACGAACGCAATCCGCCCGAGCTCGGCGTCGTCGACCGCGCGATGAAGCGCATCAGGAACGGTCGGGCGCTGCTGATCCCCGCGACGCCCCAGACCGTCGGGCACGGCACGGCGTTCCAGGCGCGCTACTGGAAAAACGATCTCGCCGCGTTGCTCAACACCGCCCCGCGTATCGCGGACTAGCCGTTTTCGGACACGACGCTGATCATCGAAGATCGATGCCGATCGCGCCCCAGCAAACTCGCTTTTCGACGGGCGCATCGCGACGAGGCTCTCGCTTCGGTCCCGGGCTCAGGCAAACTGCGCGGTCGATGCGCTTCGGCAGCGACTCCGGCCCCGGGGCGATGCCGGCCGCACCACTTCTGATGTCCACTCACGCGCGCCTCCGGACTCTTCCATGACCGACATGTCTTCGAGCCTGCTGACCGCGCGCAGCCTGCTCTTCGTTCCCGCCAACCGCACCGATCGCTATGCGAAGGCCCTCGCGTCGGGCGCGGACATGATCGTGATCGATCTCGAGGACGCCATCGCCCACGACGCGAAGGATCGGGCGCGGATGCTGCTCGATGCGGCGTGGGGCGACTTCGCGCACGAGGACCGCATCATCATCCGCATCAACGGACTCGACTCCGTCGAACTGGCCGACGACGCGGCGCTGTGCGCGTCGCTCGGGCCGGCCGGCGTGATGGTGCCGAAGGCAGAGAACGCCGAGTCGCTCGAAGCCCTGTACGCGCGTCTCGGAGAGATTCCGCTGGTGCCGCTGATCGAGAGTGCGGTCGGCTTGTACAACATCGATGCCATCGCGCGCTCGGAAGGCACGTTGCGACTCGCGTTCGGACACGTCGACTTCCAGGCCGATCTCGGCATGGTTCCGGGCCCCGACCAGGCCGAGCTCGCGCCGGCGCGCTTCCAGCTCGTCGCCGCATCGCGCGCGGCCGGCATCGCGGCGCCCATCGACGGCGTCACGCTGGAGACGGGCAAGAGCAACGAGATCGTCACGGCGACGCGCCGCGGCATCCGCTTCGGCTTCACCGGCAAGCTGTGCATCCATCCCGACCAGATCGAGCCGGTGCACGCCGCCTTCGCGCCGAGCGCCGACGACGAGGCCTGGGCGCGCCGGGTCGTCGAAGCCGCGGAGTCGTCGAAGGGCGGTGCGGTGAAGGTCGACGGCCGGATGGTCGATCGCGCCGTCATCCTCGTCGCCGAACGCGTGCTGGCCCTGTCGTCGCAGAGCAAGGCGGGTCGCTCTTGATCGGGCGGCGTGGTCGCGTCCGCTTGGTTAAACTCGGCAGAATGATTCGTCCGATCGTGGCCGCGCGATGACCCTCACCGAATTGCGCTATGTCGTGGCCGTGGCACGCGAACGCCATTTCGGTCGCGCCGCCGAATCGTGCTTCGTCAGTCAGCCGACGCTGTCGGTGGCGATCAAGAAGCTCGAGGAAGAGCTCGGCGTCACGCTGTTCGAACGCGGCGGCAGCGAGATCGGCGTGACCACGGTCGGGTTGCAGATCGTGGAGCAGGCCAAGCGCGTGCTCGAACAGAGCTCGGCGATCAAGGAGATCGCCAAGTCCGGCAAGGACCCGCTCAACGAGCCGCTGCGCCTCGGCGTGATCTACACCATCGGCCCGTACCTGCTGCCGCAGCTCGTGCGCCATCTGATCGCCGATGCGCCGCAGATGTCGCTGATCCTCCACGAGCACTACACGAGCCGGCTGATCGAGCAGCTCAAGCACAGCGAGATCGACGCGGCGATCCTGGCGTTGCCATTGCCCGACGCGGGGTTGATGGTCCAGCCGCTCTACGACGAGGAGTTCATCGTCGCGGTGCCGCGCGACCATGCGTGGAAGACGCGGGCCAGCGTGACGACGGCGGACCTGAAGGACGAGACGATGCTGCTGCTGGGTGCCGGGCACTGCTTCCGCGATCAGGTGCTCGAAGTCTGTCCGGAGCTCGAACCGCTGCCGGTCGCGTCGTGGAGCCACGAGTCGGGCATCCGGCGTACGTTCGAAGGCTCCTCGCTGGAAACGATCAGGCACATGGTCGCGAGCGGTATCGGCGTCACGGTGCTGCCGCGCACGTCGGTGCCGGTGCCGCTGCCGGCCGACAGCCTGTTGCACTACCTGCCGTTCGCGGCGCCGGTCCCGGGCCGCCGCGTCGTGCTGGCGTGGCGCAAGTCCTTTCCGCGCCGTGCGGCGATCGAGGTCGTCCGCAATGCGGTCAAGGCCTGCGAGCTGGCCGGCATGACGAAGCTCGATCTCGAAAGCGTCGCGACTTGATTAGGCTATCGATCGTTTGGGGATAATCGATTGGAACTATAGGTCAGCTGAACGTAGCATGACCGTCCTGATGAATTCGAGGAGCATCTGATGGCAACAGTTTCAGGCATGAGCACGGTACCGCTGGATTCGACGGCGATCCATATCGGGATCTCGGCCGAGGATCGGGCGAGCGTGTCCGGCGCCTTGTCGCGCGTGATGGCCGACACCTATTCGCTGTACCTGCAGACCCACAACTTCCACTGGAACGTCGAGGGTCCGATGTTCAACACATTGCATCTGATGTTCGAGACGCAATACAACGAACTGTGGACCGCGGTCGACGCCATCGCCGAACGCATCCGCTCGCTGGGCTTTCCGGCGCCGGGCACGTACAGCGAACTGTCGCGGCTGTCGTCGATCGAGGAGGTCTCCGGCGTCCCGCAGGCGATGGATATGGTCAGCTATCTCGTCAAGGGCCACGAGGCCGTGACCCGCACGGCCCGCACCGCGTTCCAGCTCACCGATCAGGCCGGCGACGAGTCCAGCGCCGACCTGTTGACGCAACGTCTGCAGATCCACGAGAAGACCGCGTGGATGCTGCGCAGCATGCTGAAGTAAGCCGCGTTCGCATGGCGACGACGGCGTGGACCGATCGGTTTTCGCTCTACGTCCGGCTGGTCCGGCTCGATAAGCCGATCGGCATCCTGCTGCTGCTGTGGCCCACGCTGTGGGCGCTATGGATCGCGGCCGACGGCATGCCGTCGTTGTTCGTCCTGACGGTGTTCGTCGTCGGCACGGTGCTGATGCGCTCGGCCGGTTGCGCCGTCAACGACTGGGCCGATCGCGACTTCGACCGCCACGTGGCACGGACCGCCGGGCGACCGCTGACCAGCGGCCGCATCGCCGGCTGGGAGGCACTGACGGTCGCTGGCGTGCTCGCGGCGGTCGCCTTCGCGCTGATCCTGCCGCTCAATGGGCTGACGATCGCGCTGTCGTTCGTCGCCGCGTTCGTCGCGGCGAGCTATCCGTTCACGAAGCGCTTCTTCGCATTGCCGCAGGCCTATCTCGGCATCGCCTTCGGCTTCGGCATCCCGATGGCGTTCGCGGCTGTTCAGGGGCGCGTGCCGATGATTGGCTGGGTTCTCCTCGCGGCCAACATTTTCTGGGCGCTCGCGTACGACACCGAGTACGCGATGGTCGACCGCGCCGACGACGTGAAGATCGGCATCCGCACGGCCGCCCTCACGTTCGGCCGCTTCGACGTCGCTGCCGTGATGACGTGCTACGCGGCGACGCTCGCGCTGCTCGTGGTGGCGGGGACGATGGCCGGACTCGGCGTCGCATGGATCATCGGCCTCGGGGCTGCCGCGGTCATCGCCGTCCATCACTACACGTTGATCCGCACCCGATCGCGCGAGGGCTGCTTCGCGGCTTTCCTGCACAACAACTGGTTCGGTGCGGCCGTGTTCGCCGGGCTGGTCGTCGATCGCTGGATGGCTCGCTGACCACGCCGTAGCGCCCGATCGACGCGCACGGCGGCGATCAGCCCGCGCTGCCGAACTCGTCGCCGAGCTCGACCGAACGATGAACCGCCTTGTGGATGGCCGTGATGATGGCCTCGTTGCATCGCGCTTCTGCCAGATAGGCCAGAGCGGCTTGCGTGGTCCCACCCTTGGACGTCACGCGTTCGCGCAGCACCGCGATCGGCTCCTCGGTCCCGGCAGCGAGACGGCTCGCGCCGACGAAAGTGGCGACCGCGAGTCGTCGCGCGTCCTCGGCCGACAGCCCGAGCTCGATGGCGCCCTGTTCGAGCGCTTCGATGAACGAGAACACGTAGGCGGGCCCGCTGCCCGAGACGGCCGTGACGACGTCGAGCATGGCCTCGTCGGCGACCCACAGCGTCTGCCCCACGGCCGTCAGCAGCGTCTCGGCGAGCGCGCGCTCCTGCGCGTCCACCGACGGCACCGCATAGAGGCCGGTGATGCCTTCGCCGATCAGCGCCGGCGTGTTGGGCATCGCGCGGACGATGGCTCGCGAGGCCGCATCGGAGCCTAGCCAGTGCGCGATCTCGCGCGTGCGGATGCCCGCCGCGATGCTGATGACGAGCGGGCGCGCCAGCCAGGGGGCCGCCGGCGTCACGGCTTCGCGGAAGACCTGCGGCTTGACCGCGAGGACGACGGCATCGCAGTCGTCGAGGTCGGCGGACGCGGTGTCGTGCAGGACCACCGCGTCGGCGATGCGCGCCAGCGTCGCCCGGGTCGGCGCGTGCGGCTCGATCACGACGAAGTCCGTGTCCGGACGCCTGGCCTGGATGCCGGTGATGAGCGCCTGCGCCATGTTGCCGCCGCCGATGAAGCCGATCTTCATGCCCGAGTCTCCTCGATCGTTGCAATCGTCGACCCGGGACGCGCACCGAAGATCGCCGTGCCGACGCGAACCATGGTCGCGCCTTCCAGGATCGCGGCCTCGAGATCGGCCGACATGCCCATCGACAGATGCTCGCAGGCGATGCCGTCGGCCTTCAGCGTTTCGGCGAGCACCCGGAGTCGTGCGAACGGCGCGCGTTGCGCGATCGGATCCTCGTGGTGCGCCGGTACCGCCATCAGGCCGCGCAGCGTCAGGTTGGGCAGGCCTGCGACGAGGCGGGCCAGCGCCGCGACATCCGCCGGCGCCACGCCGCTCTTGGTCGGCTCGTCGTCCACATTGACCTCGATCAGCACGTTGAGCGGACCGCGGCGTGCGTCGCGCTGGGCCGACAGCCGCTCGGCGATGCGGGCGCGGTCGACGCTGTGGACCCAGTCGAAGCCCTCCGCGATGGCGCGCGTCTTGTTGCTCTGGATCGGGCCGATGAAGTGCCACTCCGGCTGCGACCCCTCATCTTGCGGCCATCGCCGCGCGACCTCGGCCTTCTTCGCGACGCCTTCCTGCAGGTAGTTCTCGCCGAAGCGGTACTGCCCCGCGGCGAGGGCGTCGAGCACCGTCGATGCCGCGACCGTCTTGGTGACCGCGACCAGCGCGACCGTTCCGGGCGCTCGTTGCGCCGCTTCCACAGCGCGGGCCACGCGTTCGAGCACGTCTTGCAGGTTGTCTGACGTCGCGGACATAATCGTTTGAGAAAGACCAGAGGGCAAAAGGCCGTGCGAGGCGAAAGCCGCTCGCCGACGTCGGCAGGTCGAGCTTCGGGTGCCGAGCTTCAGGTGCCTGCTAACCTCGAACGCTTCAGGTTTGCGGATGCGGGTCGATATGCCTTCGACGGCCCCGTGTTCGACGCCCCGCGATGATACGGGCTCGCCGCGGCGAGCCACGCTCACGATGTCACCCGCGACGGATCGCCGCCGCCCGCCTTATCCGCTCCCAAGGAACTCGATGGACATCTCCGAACTGCTCGCCTTCGTCGTCAAGAACAAGGCCTCGGACCTGCACCTGTCCGCCGGGCTGCCGCCGATGATCCGCGTCCACGGCGACGTGCGTCGCATCAACCTGCCGCCGATGGAGCACAAGGATGTCCACGGCATGATCTACGACATCATGAACGACGGTCAGCGCAAGTTCTACGAGGAAAACCTCGAGTGCGACTTCTCGTTCGCGATTCCCGGACTCGCACGCTTCCGCGTCAACGCGTTCGTGCAGAACCGGGGCGCCGGCGCGGTGATGCGGACCATCCCGTCGAAAGTCCAGACGCTCGACGAACTCAACGCGCCGAAGATCTTCACCGAGATCGCCAACCAGCCGCGCGGCATCGTGCTGGTCACCGGTCCGACCGGCTCGGGCAAGTCGACCACGCTCGCCGCGATGGTCAACCACATCAACGAGAACGAATACGGTCACATCCTCACGGTCGAGGACCCGATCGAGTTCGAGCACGAATCGAAGAAGTGCCTGATCAACCAGCGCGAGGTCGGGCCGCACACGCTGAGCTTCAACAACGCGCTGCGGAGTGCTTTGCGCGAAGACCCGGACGTGGTGCTGGTCGGCGAACTGCGCGACCTCGAGACCATCCGTCTCGCGCTGACCGCGGCCGAGACGGGTCACCTCGTGTTCGGCACGCTGCACACCAGCTCGGCGGCCAAGACCATCGACCGGATCGTCGACGTGTTCCCCGCGGCCGAGAAGGAGATGGTCCGCACGATGCTGTCCGAGTCGCTGCGCGCCGTCATCGCGCAGACGCTGCTGAAGACCAAGGACGGCAGCGGCCGCGTCGCCGCCCACGAGATCATGATCGGCACGCCGGCCATCAAGAACCTGATCCGCGAGAACAAGATCGCCCAGATGTACTCGGCCATCCAGACCGGTTCCAACGTCGGCATGCAGACGCTCGACCAGAACCTGCTCGACCTGGTCCGTCGCAATGTCGTCAACCCGGCCGAAGCACGCAATCGCGCGGCCAACAAGGACAGTTTCCCGGCCTGACCTTCACACGCACATCGATGGCCAAGGCCTTCGTCGCCATCGTCGCCGGGACGATCTCGGCGTTCATCGTCATCCTGCTCGTGGAGCTGATCGGATCTATCGTGGCGCCCGCGGGCGTCGCACCGGCGCCCGGCGACGCGGTCGCGATGAAGGCCTACCTCGACACGTTGCCGGCCCGCGCGTATGCGTTCGTGATCGGGGCGTACCTGATCGGCAGCTTCGCGGGTGGTACCGTTGCCGCGCGGGTGGCCGGCCATCGTTCTTCGATCTGCGGCTGGGTGGTGGGCATGCTGGTGCTGGCCGCGACCATCGGCAATCTCGTGATGATCCCGCACCCGGCCTGGTTCGTCGTCGCGGCGATCCTCGCGGTCATCATCGGCACGACAGCGGCCACGCGCTTCGTAACCCTCGGGGCGCGAAGCGACCCCGGCTTGTAGAGACACACTGGAGCTGCACCATGGAACGCGAACAGGCCACCAAATTCATGTACGACCTCTTGCGACTGATGATCAGCAAGAAGGGGTCCGATCTGTTCATCACGGCCGAATTTCCGCCGGCGTTCAAGATCGACGGCAAGGTCACGCCGGTGTCCAACCAGGCGATGACCATGCAGCACACGTCCGAGCTGGCGCGCGCGATCATGAACGACAAGCAGGCGTCCGAGTTCGAGGCCACGAAGGAATGCAACTTCGCGATCAGCCCGGCGGGCATCGGACGCTTCCGCGTCAACGCGTTCGTGCAGCAGGGCCGGATCGGCCTCGTGTTGCGGACCATCACGACCAAGATTCCGACGATCGACGAACTCGGCATCCCCAACGTGCTCAAGGACGTGGTGATGACCAAGCGCGGCCTGGTCATCATGGTCGGCGCGACGGGCTCGGGCAAGTCGACGTCGCTGGCCGCGCTGATCGGCTATCGCAACGAGAACAGCTACGGCCACATCGTCACGGTCGAGGATCCGGTCGAGTACGTCCATCCGCATCGCAACTGCATCGTCACGCAGCGTGAAGTGGGCGTCGACACGGAGGACTGGCACTCCGCGTTGAAGAACACGTTGCGTCAGGCGCCCGACGTGATCCTCATCGGCGAGATCCGCGAGCGCGAGACGATGGAACACGCGATCGCGTTCGCCGAGACCGGCCACCTGTGCCTCGCGACGCTGCACGCCAACAGTTCGAACCAGGCGCTCGACCGCATCATCAACTTCTTCCCGGAAGAGCGACGCCAGCAGCTGCTGATGGACCTGTCGCTCAACCTCAAGGGCATGATCTCGCAGCGGCTGATCCCGTTGAAGGACACGAAGGGCCGTGTGCCGGCGGTCGAGATCATGCTGAACTCACCGTTGATCTCGGACCTGATCTTCAAGGGCGAGGTGCACGAGATCAAGGAGATCATGAAGCGCTCGCGCGAGCTCGGCATGCAGACGTTCGACCAGGCGCTGTTCGATCTCTTCGAGGCCGACCGGATCTCCTACGAGGACGCGCTGCGCAACGCGGATTCCGTCAACGACCTCCGGTTGACGATCAAGCTGCACAGCAAGAACGCCCGCGCCGCGGACCTGACCAAGGGCATCGAGCACCTCGGTCTGGTCTGAGCGCGGGGAGAGTCAGATCGGCTTGCCGCGACGGCGTGACACCACGAGCCCGCCCACGCCGATCATCATCAGCGCGATCGTCCCCGGCTCGGGCACCGGTGCGAACGCGATGCCCCGGACGTTGGTGCCGGCGGGCGCCGTGAAGATCGTGGCGAACGTGTCGCTGCCCGCTGCCGCGCCGCGCGTCGTCTGCACCAGGGGATCGAAGACGCTGAACACGTAGGTCTGGTCCAGGTCGCCGATCGTCGAGTTGGTGGCGTACAGGTAGGTGATGCCGTTGATCACCTGCCCGGTCAGCCCGATCAGCCCGACCGTACCGCTCGCGCTCGCGTTGTTGACGAGGTTGAGCCCGGTATAGATGTCGTACAGCAGCATCCACGTGCCGTTGACGAGTTGCCACTTCTGCAGGCCGCCGTCGCCGAGTCCCGCGGCGTTCGTGCTGCCGTTTTTCGGGAAGCCGCTGTCGGCCACGTACATGATCGTGTCGGACGCGAAGAAGTAATCCTCCGGGCTCAGATAGACCAGGCCGCCGGCGCGCGCGTTGTTGACGCCGTTGTCGGTCTTGCCCGCCGTGACGGTGGTCTCTCCGGCCGCGTTCAGACCGCCGACGACCGCCGTCGGCGCGCTCGCCGCGGTCGGCAGCGCGGTGGCGAAGCGGTCGACCTCCGCGTTCTTCGGACCGCCGCTCGGCGCGTTGTAGTCGCGCGAGGCGTAGAGCTGGCCGTTCTGGATCGAGACGCTGCGGTAGTTGGAGACGCCGGTGATCTGCGTGGCGCTGCTCGCGCCGTCGACCGCGTAGAACACGCCCTGCGTCGCGGTATCGGTGCTGTTCAATCCCTGGCCGGCGACGTAGAAGCTGCTGCCGTTGACCGTCGCCACGCTGCGCGGATTGTTGCCGTTGAACACGTTGAACAGCCCCGTGCTCGAGTCGACTTTGCCGCCGATCGAGATATCGGTGAGCACCCGCGAGACCGCCGTGTACGGACCGCCCTGGATGCTGGTCGACTGCGCGAGGCGCGCGTCGCCGTAGACCGCGGCCCCGCCGGCGTTGTAGGTCGCGGCGTTGACGCCGTAACCCGCGATGACCAGCGACAGGCCGTCGGCCGAGCGATGCAGCAGGCCTTCCGACGACGAGCCGTATTCGCCCGACACGGCGTACTGCGTGCGGCCGCCGATGGTCGTCGTGGTCTGCGGCAGGATCAGCGAGTTGCCGAGCCTGCCGCTGGTCGTGAGCTCCTGCAGCTTGATCGGCGTCGCCTGGTTGTCGGTGTACGGGCCCGAGCCGTCCACGTTGCCGACCAGGCTGACGACCAGGTTGCCCGGCGTGAAGATGGGCGCGGCGCAGACGGGACCGGCGCACGCCAACAGGAGTGTGGCGAGGGCGGTGAACGGAACAAAGCTGGATCGATTGTGCATGCGGTCGTCACGAGTTGGATGAGGAAAGAATCTTTACAATTCTGTGCAGGCTTGATGACGTCGCTGTGACTGGTCGCGTTCGTCGCTGCCGCTGTCGCTCTCGCCCAACGCGAGCGGCCACGGGCGCTGGGTTATTCTGCCGACTGCGCCTGCCGGCTGCCCATCAGGAGACCCCATGACCGACACGATCTACGATTTTTCTCCGACTTCGCTCGATGGCCAGCCTGCGGATCTGGCGGCCTGCAAGGGCAAGGTCCTGCTGATCGTCAACGTGGCCAGCAAGTGCGGGTTCACGCCGCAGTACGAAGGTCTCGAGGCGGTCTACGAGAAGTACCGGTCGCAGGGCTTCGAGGTGCTCGGCTTTCCGTGCAACCAGTTCGGCAGCCAGGAGCCGGGCAGCAGCGACGAGATCGCGTCGTTCTGCAACCTCACGTACGGGGTGCAGTTCCCGATGTTCGCCAAGGTCGAGGTCAACGGCGACGGCGCGGACCCGCTGTTCAAGTATCTGAAGACCGCGGCGCCCGGCCTGCTCGGCACGCGCGACATCAAGTGGAACTTCACGAAGTTTCTCGTCGGCCGCGATGGCAAGGTCGTCGATCGCTACGCGCCGACCACCAAGCCCGAGGCGATGGCCAAGGACATCGAGGCGCTGCTCGCGGCCTGAGTCAGCGCGATGAATCGGAACGACCAGAACAATTCGGACACCCTCAGGCTCATCGCCGGCTTCAAGCTGTTCGAGGCATTGCTGCTGATCGTGGCTGGCTGCGGCGCACTCGGGATGATCGAGCCGACCTGGCAACACAGCATCGTCGGATGGCTGGACGACTTGTCGTTGCGCGAAGGCCGCCGCCTGACGTCGGAGCTCGCGGGCAAGGCGAGCGACGCGCTCGGCACGATGTCGATGCAGCGCTTCGTGCTGATCGCGATCGGCTGCTTCGTCTATGCCGCGGTGTTCCTCGTCGAAGCGACCGGCCTCTGGCTGCGCAAGCGCTGGGCCGAATATCTGACGACCATCGTCACCGCGTCGCTCTTGCCGTTCGAGATCATGGAGCTCGTCCACAAGGTGTCCACGGCGCGCGCGCTGACGTTGTTCGTCAACGTGGTGGTGCTGCTCTACCTGGTCTGGCACCTCGTCTCGAAGAGGAAACAGGAGGGCGCTTCGACCCCGTGACTTGCTTCAGCGATGCGTCCCTGCCACCAGCGCGAAGCGGTACAGGCGGCATTCGATGGCGCCGTTGAACAGCACGACCCGGCGGTCCGGCGCGAGGCGCAGCTTGCGTTGCAGGTTCATGTCCGACGTCAGCACGTGGCAGGTCCAGCCGGCGAAGCGCTGCTTCAACGTGTTGCCGAACTCGTCGAAGAAAGTCGTCAGCTGATCTTCGTTGCCCTGGTCTCCGCGGCTGCTGCGTTCGCCACGGATCGCGATGCGTTCGCCGTACGGTGGATTGGTGATCAGCAAGCCGTCGGGGGCCTGCGGCTTCGTCTGCCGCGCATCGATCTGCTTCGGCGCGATGGTCTCGGCGAGCGCGGCCGGAATGCCGGCCCGCTGGAGGTTGGCGCGCGCCAGCACGACGGCGTCGCCGGACACGTCGCTGCCCTGGATCAGCGCGGCGCCGGCCAGCGCCGCGTCGTCGGTGCGCGGCACGGCTTCGGCCTTCACCGTCGCCCACGCCGGTGCGTCGAAGTTCTTCAGGCGCTCGAAGCCGAACGAACGCAAGGCGCCGGGCATGATGCCGAGCGCGGTCTGCGCCGCTTCGACGACGAAGCTGCCGCTGCCGCACATCGGGTCGAGCAGCGGCGTGCCCGGACGCCAGCCGGCGAGCCGCAGGATGCCCGCCGCGAGGTTCTCGCGCAGCGGCGCGTCGCCGGCCTCGGTGCGCCAGCCGCGCTTGAACAGCGCGTCACCCGACGTGTCGAGATAGATCGTGCAGGTATGCGCATCCAGGTATGCGAACACGCGCACGTCGGGCTGCTGGCGATCGATGCTCGGCCGCGCGCCGACGGCTTCGCGAAAGCCGTCGCAGATGCCGTCCTTGATGCGCAGGTTGACGAACTCGAGGCTCTTGACGCCGCTTTTCTGGCGGCCGCTGCCGGTCGCGGTGTCGACCCGCAACGTGTCGTCGACGCCGAACCAGCGCGACCAGTCGTAGGCCCGCGCGAGGCGGTTGATGTCGTCGTCGGTCCGGTAGCGACCCTCGGCGACGCGGACCAGCACGCGGCTCGCGATACGCGAGCGCAGGTTGATGCGATAGACCTCGGGCCACGACGCCGCGAAGTGCACGCCGCCGGCCGTGACGCGGGCCGACGGGATGCCGATCTCCTTCAGCTCGTCGACCAGCGCTTCCTCGAGCCCACGCGGGCAGGGCGCGAAGCACGCCCAAGTCGTGGCTTCGTCCATCAGAACGGCTTGACGATGACGAGCACCACGATGGCGGCGAGCAGCAGCACGACCGATTCGTTGTAGATGCGGAAGAAGCGCTCGGAGCGCGTGTTGGCGCCGCGTTCGAACTTCCGCAGCATGATGCCGCACGCGTGGTGATAGCCGATCACGCAGAGCACGAGGAACAGCTTCGCGTGCATCCAGCCGTTGCCCGGGCCGCGCAGCCCGATGCCGTAGCCGACGAACAGCCACAGCCCGAACAGCACCGCGGGGATCGCCAGCAGCGTCGTGAAGCGGAACAGCTTGCGCCCCATGATCAGCAGCCGCGCACGCGCCGCCTGGTCGGTCTCGAGCGCGAGGTTGACGAAGATCCGCGGCAGATAGAACAGCCCCGCGAACCACGACACGATGAAGATGAGGTGCAGCGACTTGACCCAGGGCATGGTCAGGCTCCGTCGACGTCGGCGTCGAGGACCTGGTTCAGCGTCTTCTCGAGCGCCGACAGGTCGTACGGCTTGCCGAGCACGGCGACACCCTTGCCGAAGCCGTGCTTGCCGAGTTCCGCGCCGTAACCCGACGCGATCACCACGCGCTGCCGCGGATCGTCCTTCAGCACGCGCTTGACCAACTCGATGCCGGACATGCCGGGCAGGCTGACGTCGGTGAAGATGACGTCGAAGCGTGCACCGTCCCCGGCGAGCGTCGCGAGCGCCGCTTCGGCGGTCTCGACGGCGACGACGTCGAAGCCGACCTCGTTGATGAACTCGATCGTGGTCTCGCGGACCTCTTCGCTGTCCTCGACGAGGAGGATGCGTCGCTTCGCCGGGGCGGCGTCGGGATGGGGGGTTTGCACGGTGGGGCGGTCCTCCGGTGTTGGGACGGGGTCGGAACGATCGGTCACGCCGACCGGCATGTCGCCGGACAGCAACTGGCGCAGTCTTCGCGCGAGTTCCTCGCGCGCGTACGGCTTGCTGAGCAGGTTCACGCCGGCCTGCAGGCGATCCTGCTGCACGATCGCGTCGCGCGTGAACCCGGACGTGAACAGGACGCGCAGCGTCGGCATCAGCAGGCGGGCCTGGCGAACCAGCTCCGTGCTCGCGACCGGACCCGGCATGATGACATCGGTGAAGAGCAGGTCGATCGGCGCACCGCTGCGGACGATCGTCAACGCGCTTTGTCCATCGCTGGCACGCAGCACGCGATAGCCGAGTTCACCGAGCGTCTCGACCACCGTCAACTGGACCGCGTGATCGTCTTCGACCACGAGGATCGTCTCGCCATTGCCGCGGGCCGGCGCCCGTGCGGGCAGGGCGGTGATGTCGGTCAGGGGCTCCCCGGACCGCGGCAGGTAGAGGCGGATCGTGGTGCCGTGACCCATCTCGCTGTACAGCGAGACATGGCCGCCGCTCTGCTTCATGAAGCCGTAGACCATCGACAGGCCGAGTCCGGTGCCTTCGCCTTCGGGCTTGGTCGTGAAGAACGGTTCGAACGCGCGACGTTGCACGTCCGGCGTCATGCCGCTGCCGGTATCGGAGATCGCCAGGGTCACGTAGTCGGCGGCGACGAGGCCGTCGTCGTGCCGGGCATGCAGCGCGTCGACCGACGTGTTCTCGAGTTGCATCGTGAGGCTGCCGCGATGGTTCATCGCGTCGCGTGCGTTGAGTGCGATGTTGAGGATCACGTTCTCGAGTCGGGGCACGTCGACCTGCGTGTTCCACAATCCTTCCGGCACATGCGCCGCGATCGCGATCGATTCGCCCAGCGCGCGGTGCAGGAGGTCGTCCATCTTGTGCAGCATCTGGCCGAGGTTGACGACCACCGGTTCGAGCGGCTGCCGACGGCCGAACGCGAGCAGCTGCGACGCGAGCTTCGCGCCGCGATCGACGCCTTCCAGCGCGGCCTCGATGCGCGTCGCCAGCCGGCTGCCTTCGTCGCGAACGGGCTCGAGACCGCGCTGGATCAGCTGCAGGTTGCCGCGAATGATCTGCAGGACGTTGTTGAAGTCGTGCGCGACGCCGCCGGTCAGCTTGCCGACGGCTTCGAGGCGTTGCGCACGATGCAGCGCGGCCTCGGCGTTGCGGCGTTCCTTCTCGCTGTGTTCGAGCGCCCGCGTGCGTTCAGCGACCATCTCCTCGAGCCGCGTGCGGTAGGCGGACAGCTCGTCCGACGTGGCCTTGGCCATCGTCACGTCGTTGCCCTGCATGAAGACGCCCACGGTCTTGCCGGTCAGGTCGACGATCTGCTGGATCACGACGTCGACATAGATCGTGTGCGTGCCGCCATGGCCGTCGGGCACGCGCAACGCGAGGCCGTGCTCGATGATCGGCACGCCGCTTTCGTACACCGCGTCGAGCAGCTTCGTCGGGATCGGCGCGTCGCTGACGTGCGCTTCGCCGTAGCGACGGTTGCGCAGATCGGTCTCGCCGACCATCGTCAGGTAGGCCGGATTGGCGAGCTCCACGACGTGCTCTGGCTCGCGCATGAAGACCACGAACGACAGCGATTGGTCGAACAGTCGCAGCAGTCGCAGCCGCTCGCTTTCGAGCGATGCGTTGGCGAGCTGCACGGCTTCGGCGCGACGCAGCACTTCGCCCGCCGCCACGCTGCGCCGCAGGTCGGACTCGGCGGGATCGTCTGCGCCTTCGGACGCGCGGGCCTCGATCCCGGCGAGCTCGGACACGTTGCGGACGAGCTGGAACACGAACTCGACCTGGCCGTCGTCGTCGAAGACCGGATGCTGCGACGTGCTCCAGAACGCGTCGACGAAGCCTTCGCCTTCGACCGACGACAGCGGAATGGCGTAGCGGAACAGCGGCAACTGACTGGCCTGCCCGGTCCTGAACACGCGCTCGAAGGCATCCTTGACGTCGTCGGCGCGCCGCCGCTGCTCGTCGTCGACATCGGCGGGAAACGCGTCGAACAGCGGCATGCCGACCAGCGCGTCGCGCGACTGCCCGACGATTCTCGTGAACGCGTCGTTGACGTCGACGATGGTCATGTCGCGAGCGACGACGACGCATCCGTTGGGCGTGTCGCGGAAGAGCGCGTGATAGTCGACTTGCGAAGTCATGTCGGAGCCCTTGCGGCGGCCGCCCGGGCCGTGTGAGCGGCGGATTGTAGCGAGTCGGGGAGCGTGGTCGGCGACGTCAACCACGGACCTCGCCGTGGCCGAACACCACGTACTTCTGGCTGGTGAGTCCGTGCAGGCCGACCGGACCGCGCGCGTGCAGCTTGTCGTTGGAGATGCCGATCTCCGCGCCGAGGCCGAACTCGAAGCCGTCGGCGAAGCGCGTCGACGCGTTGACCATCACCGACGCCGAATCCACTTCGCGCAGGAAGCGCAGCGCGTGGCCGTGGTGTTCGGTGACGATCGTGTCGGTGTGCTTCGAGCCGTGAGCCTCGATGTGATCGATGGCGGCGTCGAGGTCTTCGACGACCGCGATGGATACCACCGGTGCGAGCCACTCCGTGTCGAAGTCGGCGGGCTCCGCGGCGATCGCCGGAAAACCCGCCCCGTGAAGGATCGCGTGGCTCTCGGCGTCGGCATGCATCGCGACGTGCTTGTCGGCGTAGATCCGGCCGATGCGCGGCAGGAACGATGCCGCGACCGATCGTGCGACCAGCAGCGTCTCCATCGTGTTGCAGGTGCCGTAGCGCTGCGTCTTCGCGTTGTCGGCGATGCGGACCGCGGCATCGAGGTCGGCGGTGTCGTCGACGTAGACGTGGCACAGGCCGTCGAGGTGCTTGATCATCGGCACCCGCGAGTCGCGCATCAGGCGTTCGATCAGGCCCTTGCCGCCGCGCGGCACGATGACGTCGATGTACTCGGGCATCGTGATCATCGCGCCGACCGCCGCGCGATCGGTGCTGTCGACGACCTGCACGACGTCGGCAGGCAGGCCGGCCTGGCGCAGACCGTCGTGGATCAGCGACGCCAGCAACCGGTTGCAACGAATGGCCTCGGAGCCGCCGCGCAGGATGGCCGCGTTGCCGGACTTGATCGTGAGGCCGGCGGCGTCCACCGTCACGTTGGGTCGCGACTCGTAGATGATGCCGACCACGCCGAGCGGCACGCGCATGCGGCCGACCTGGATCCCCGACGGCCGATGGCGCAGCTCGCTGACCTCGCCGATCGGGTCGGGCAGGGCGACGATCTCCTCGAGACCCGTCGCCATCGCGGCGATGGACGCGTCGGTCAGCGTCAGCCGGTCGAGCATCGCCGCGTCCATGCCGGCGGCGCGCGCGGCGGCGACATCCTCGGCATTCGCGGCCTTGATGGCGGCGGCTTCGGCGCGTATGGCCGCCGCGATGGCCTTCAGCGCCGCGTCCTTGGTCCGGGTGTCGGCGCGGGCGATGGCGCGCGATGCGGTGCGGGCGGCGACGCCGACCTGCAGCATGCGGACTTCGATCGGGATCGCTCGCACCGGCGCGTTCATCGCAGACTCGTCTTCGTCTTCTTCGGCGACGGCGCGGCGAGTCTGAGCGTGCCCGACCGCGCGACGCTCGGC
>CAZZWS010000057.1:14814-19863 GCA_964657795.1 Beijerinckiaceae bacterium | reverse complement strand
GAACGAGACGCGGTAGGTCGTCGCAGACGCCTTGTCGTCCGTTCCCGGCAGCGCGATGCCGCCTGCCTTGACCTCGACGTCCCTGAGCGTCGTCGTCTGCGGCTGCGCCAGCATCTGGTCGACGAAGCGCGCGCTGCCTCGCGTGACCGACAACGCGGCGATGCTGAACGGCGCCGGCGGCTTCCTGGTTGCCGAAGCGGCCGAAGCGGCCGGCGCAGGCGTCGCGGGCATGCGGAACAGGTCGAGCAGATCGATGCCGCCGTCGGCGCGGCGCGTGGCATCGACGTCCGGCGTGTCGACGGCCACCGAGGCGAGCGCGACCGCGCCACCGATCGGGTCGAGCTTCGTGATGTCCACCGCGATCGAGGCCGCTCCGAGCGCATGGCGACCGGTGCGATCGGCGATGCTCAGCGCGGCGATGCCCACCTGGCCCGACAGCGCCAGCGCCTGCGCGACCGGCTTGCCGGCCGCGTCCTTCGTGGCCGCCCTGAACGTCAACGCGAGCTTCGCGGTCAGCTTGCCCGACGCGAGCTGGAACGGCAGAGTGCTCGGCGCGAGGTTCATGTACTGCGTCAGGTCGAGGTCCGCGACGTCGAACGTGACGACGGCCTCGCGCGAAGCCGAGAACGGCTGGGCCTTGCCGGCCAACGAGATCGTGCTGCCGTCGATGCGTGCGTTGAACGCCGGCGTGACGAAGACGGTCGCGTCGTAAGGCAGGTCGGAGATGAACGGAAGCCCGATCCGGATCTCGTCGACCACGTGCTTGCGTCCGCCGACGCGGTCGTCGATGGCGATCGTCCCGTCGTCGATCTCGATGTTGTTGACCGAATAAGGCAACGGGTGCTCGCTCTTCGGTTGCGCGGCGAGCTTGTCGACGATGTCCGAGAAGTCGAAGCGATCCGGCGTCAGGCGTGCGACGTGGATCACGGGCCTGGCGATCTTCAGCCCGTCGAACACCAGCGCCCGCTTGAAGAGCGAAGCCGACGACAGGTCGATGCGCAACCGGTCGGCCTGGAGCGCGACGTCCTGGCCGTCGGCCTGATAGAGCTTGACGTCGTCGAGCGTCGCGGCGAGCACCAGGGGATTGAAGCGGACGTGGCCGATGGTGGCCTTGCGACCCAGCACCGACGCGATCTGCTCGGTCGTCACGGACCTGATCAGCCCGGGGGCGACGAAGAATCCGAACAGCTCGAAGAGGACGACCACGACGAAGAACACGATCGCGACGCGCCGACCCCGGCGCATCCATGCGCTTCGATCGAAGTTCACCATCGTCCGCTCGCGTTCATCTTCCGGCCATGTCGTCAAAGCGCGCAAGTATAGATACCGGCTCGATCATGCGGCGGACGCCGCACCGGCGAGACGCGCTTCAGATGCGCAGCAACGCGATCAGGTCGACGGGCTGGTCGAGCACGAGGTCGGCATCCCAGGCGCCCGGGCCCGTCGTGCCGCAATAGCCCCAGGCGGCCGCGACGGTGTACATCCCGGCTGCCTTGCCGGCCACGATGTCGCGCAGGTCGTCGCCGACGTAGATGCACTCGGTCGCGGGGATGTCGAGTGCGTCGGCGGCATGCAGCAACGGCGCCGGATGCGGCTTCGCGAACGCGGTCGTGTCACCGCCGACGATGACGCCGGCGCGGCTCGCGAGGCCGAGCAGCGCCGCGAGCGGCGTCGTGAAGCGCATCGCCTTGTTGGTGACGATGCCCCAAGCGAACCCGCGACGTTCGAGCGCGTCGAGGACCTCGGGCATGCCGTCGAACAGCCGCGAGTGCGTGGCCAGCGCGGCTTCGTAGCGATCGAGGAACTCGATCCGCATTGCTTCGTAGTCGTCGTCTTCAGGCGAGCGTTCGAAGGCGACCTGCAGCAGCCCGCGCGCACCGTGCGATGCCATCGGTCTCAGGACGGCCAGCGGCAACGCTTCGAAGCCGCGGTCGACCCGCATCGCGTTGACGGCTGCGGCGAGATCGGGCGCCGTGTCGGCGAGCGTGCCGTCGAGGTCGAACAGCATCGCGCGGCAGTTCGCGGCCGACGCCGTGACGACGTCCAAGTCAGGCCCCGTCGTGGACGGTGGCGACCATGTAGTTGACGTCGACGTTCGGCGCGAGCCAGTAGCGTCTCGTCAGCGGGTTGTAGTGCAGCCCGGTCATCGCGGTCGTCAGCAGTGCGGCGTCGCGCGCGTGGCGCGACAGTTCGGCCGGCTTGATGAAACGCTGGTAGTCGTGCGTGCGTCTCGGCAGCAGCCGCAGCACGTACTCGGCGCCGATGACGGCGAAGAGATAGGCCTTCGGGTTGCGATTGATCGTCGAGAAGAAGACGTGACCGCCGGGCTTCACGAGCGTCGCGCAGGCCCGCACGATGGCGGCCGGGTCGGGCACGTGCTCCAGCATCTCCATGCAGGTCACGACGTCGTAGCGGGCGGGCTCGCGGGCCGCGAGCGCTTCGGCCGCGATGCATTCGTAACGCACCTTGACGCCCGACTCGAGCCCGTGCAGCACCGCGACCGACAGCGGCTTCTCGGACAGATCGATCCCGGTCACGTCGGCGCCCCGTGCGGCCATGGACTCCGCGAGAATGCCGCCGCCGCAGCCGACATCGACGACCTTCGCGCCGGCCAGCACGACGCGGGCTTCGATCCAGGCCAGTCGCAGCGGATTGATGGCGTGCAGCGGCGCGAACTCGCCGGTGGCGTCCCACCAGCGATGCGCGAGGTCGCCGAACTTGCGAAGCTCGTTGGCGTCGGCGTTGGGGGCGGGCGCGTGACTTGCGTGAACTGCGGGAACTGCGGGTGCGGAAGCTGCGGGAGTCGCGACGGGGCTGTCGTTCATGGCGATGCGAGGCGAAAGACGCGAACCCTAGCACGCGTACGCGGCGCCGGTCGCACCCGCCGTTCCTGTCAGTCGGCGACGAAACTCCTTTCGATTCCCGTCATGAAGGCGGATGCGGCCCCGTGTGGATCGGTCGCGTCGCAGAGTCGTTCGCGAGACGTTCGATCGGCCACGAGACCGGCCACGTGCGCCAGCATCCGCAGATGGTCCTCGTGGTCGCCATCGATCGGCACGAGGATCACCAGCAGATGCGAGACGGGTCGTCCATCGGCGGCGTCGAAGTCGATGGGCCTGCGGGTCCGCAGATAGACCGTCAACGGGCTCGCGATGCCGGGAATGCGCGCATGAGGGACCGCGAAGCCGTCACCGAGAGCCGTCGAGCCGGCCTGCTCGCGACGCCAGAGTGCGTCGAAGACGAGGGTGACGTCGAGCGCGTGTGCGGCGGCGATCATCGCCGCCGCCGTCCGCAGCGCGGCCTTGCGATCGGACGCGGCGACGTCCAGCAGGGCGTTTTCGAGCGGATGCGGAGACGTCATCGGCGTGGAGAGGCAAGGAAGGGACATGACGCTCTCGCGAGAGGACCCGACGTGGCCCGGAGCGTCGATCCTACGAGATGCGACATCAGCGCTTCGTCAAATCGAGGGCGATCGCCATCAGGAAAGTATCAAGGAATCGGCGCGGTTTCAGTCGCGCGTCGACACCTCTTCGCGGCCATCGTCGCGCGTCGCCAGGTCGTCGGGTCCCGGCGTCCGTCGGGCGAGCCGCAGCATCGCTGCGAGCGTCAGGGTCAACGTCGCGCCGCCGAAGATCAGCAATCCGAACATCTCGATGGCATCCATCGCGGCCGGTCCGCATCAGCCGGTCCTGCACGCGGCGGGCCGGCAGGCGAACGATGCTCGCCGCGCCTTTCCGCGCCGCCGTGGCCGACTCCGAAAGAGAAGTCGGGGAGCATGGACGCGGTCGCATCAAGGCTGCATACAGATCGCGCGCGGTCGTATCAAGGCCGTAAGAAAATGCATTCGTCACGAGGACACGCCTCGCGTCCGCCGCTTGGTGTTCGATCGCACCTCCGCGGGACAAAAAAAAGCCCCGCTTTCGCGGGGCTGATGGCGACGCTCGAGGCGTCGCTGTTCTTGTAGCTCGATCGTTCGATCAGCGGCTGCTGCGGGTGCCGACGACTTCGATCTCCACGCGACGGTTCTTCGCGCGGCCGGCAGGGTTGTCCTTGCCGTTGACGGTGTTCGGGGCGATCGGCTGGCTCTTGCCCTTGCCCTCGGTGTACACGCGGTTGGCTTCGACACCCTTGCTGACCAGGTAAGCCTTGACCGACTCGGCACGACGCACCGACAGCTTCTGGTTGTAGGGGACGGTACCGATGCTGTCCGTGTGACCGACCGCGATGATGACTTCGAGGTTGATCGCGCCTAGCTTGCCGACGAGGTCGTCCAGCTTGGCCTTGCCTTCCGGCTTGAGCGTGGCCTTGTCGAAGTCGAAGAACGCGTCGGCAGCGAACGTGATCTTCTCGTTCATGACCGACGGCGGCGGCGTGATCGCAGGCGGCGGAGCGACCGGCGGAGTCGGCGGTACGACGACGGGCTTCGGCACCAGATCGGGATCGCATTCGTAGATCGCGAGCGCCGGCGTGAAATAGCCATCGCGCCAGCAGAGACCGAATGGATCGCGAACGACGTTACCGCGAGCGTCCTGCGCATAGCCGCTCACCGGTTTCGCGGCCTTGATGTCCGTAAGGGGTTGCTGCGCCATCGCGGCGCCACTCGCCGTAGCGAGGAGAGCAGCCAAAGTTGACATTTTGACCGACGTTTTCATGTTTCTCCTTTTGATTTCGATTTCAACGCTGTCGCACCAGCTCGTCGCGACGGCGCATTTATACCCGCTAAGCCTGGTGGGTCACGGCCCTTTAACGATTGATTCCGGACCGGCCGAAATCGTACGTGGGCTTCGTGCCACACAAATGACTATTCAACGAATACACGCACGACTGTTATTGCCTCGCCATTCGCAAGCGCCCGACTCGTGTGCTCATCCGTTCATGCCTTCACGAGTGCAAAGAGCCCGCAATGCAAAGCGCCCGTATCCCTAGCGTGTATCCAGTTGACTTCTCGTTCGATTCTGCCACAGCACCATGTCGCTTGCACCCTTGCTCTCTGCGGCGCGCGCGCCATCCGCGACGAATTGTCGCTTCCGCACAACAGGGTTGCCGGCG
>CAZZWS010000057.1:0-14804 GCA_964657795.1 Beijerinckiaceae bacterium | reverse complement strand
CGACCCAAACATGCGTGACGGCCTCGCGTCCGGCCACAAAAACCAGGTGCGATGCGACATCGAATACCGGGTTGTATTCGAGCGCCGACAGATCGAATGCGGCGAGATCGGCTTCCTTGCCGACGACGATGCTGCCGATCCGGTCATCGAGTCCCGCCGCTTTCGCACCGGCGAGCGTCGCCGCATGCAACACCCGATGCGCGGGAAAGGCATCGGCCCGACCCGACGCGCCTTTCGCGAGCAGCGACGCCAATCGGAATTCGCCGGGCATGTCGAGGCGGTTGTTGCTGGCGCAGCCGTCGGTGCCGATGCCCACGTTGATGCCGGCGTCGAGATAGGACGCGATTGGCGCGATGCCCGACGCCAGCTTGAGATTGGACGCCGGGCAATGCGCGATCGACACGCCGCGGGCCGCGAACAGCGCGACCTCGTTGGCGTCGAGATGAACGGCGTGGACCGCGGTCATCGACGCGTTGACGAGGCCGAACCGTTCGAGTCGCATCGCCGGCCGCACGCCGTGTTCGGCGACGCCGCGGCGAATCTCCTCTTCGGTCTCGTGCAGATGGATCTGCAGCGGCAGACCGGTCTGGCCCATCATCGTCGCGATGCGCCGGAACGTCGCGTCGCCGATCGTGTAGGGCGCATGCGGCGCGAACGCGAACGACAGCAACGGCTCGTCGCGCAGACGGTCGTGGATCGCGAGTCCCCGATCGAGATAGTCGTCGGCGTCGCTGCCCGCGTTGGTCGGCAGGTCGATGACGGTCAGTCCGAGATGCGCGCGCATGCCGATCTCGCGCGCCGCCGCGCCGGCGACGTCGGGGAAGAAGTACATGTCCGAGAAGCAGGTCGTGCCGCCCTTGAGCATTTCCAGGCACGCGAGGCGCGTGCCGGCGGCGACGAATTCTTCGCTCAGGAGCGCTCCTTCCACTGGCCAGATGCGCGTGGTCAGCCACTCCATCAGAGGCAGGTCGTCGCCCAGACCGCGCAGCAGCGTCATGGCCGCGTGCGTGTGCAGGTTGAAGAGGCCGGGCGTGACGACGTGGTCGGGCAGGCGGGTCACGTCCGCGGCCGCGTAGGTCGCTTCGGCGCGCGCCACCGGCAGCACGTCGACGATGCGTCCGTCGTGACCGATGGCGATGGCATGGCCTTCGAGCACGATGCCGGCCGGTTCGATCGGCACGATCCAGCGCGGCACGATCAGTTCGCGGATGTCGATGGCTGCAGGGACGGCGCGGTCACGGTCGGGCGAGAGGTCCATCGATCCAATATAACAAAGGGGTCCGGGCCTTCTCGTGACCCTGCGTCGTCGATCGTTCGCATCGCCCGTTCGCGTCGACCTCGCATGCTAAAATCGAAGACTTTTTTTGCGGCTCCGCCTTCATGAATTCGTTCGCCAAGGAAATGATCCCGGTCAGTCTCGAAGAAGAGATGCGCCGGTCCTATCTCGACTACGCGATGAGCGTGATCGTCGGGCGTGCGTTGCCCGACCTGCGGGATGGGCTCAAGCCAGTGCACCGTCGTGTGCTGTACGGCATGAACGAGCTCAGCAACCATTCGAATCGTCCGCACAAGAAGTCGGCGCGGATCGCCGGCGATGTGATGGGCAAGTACCACCCGCACGGCGACTCGGCCATCTACGACACGATGGTCCGCATGGCGCAGCCGTTCTCGCTGCGCTATCCGCTGATCGACGGTCAGGGAAACTTCGGCTCGGTCGACGGCGACAACGCGGCGGCGTCGCGCTACACCGAAGTCCGCCTGTCGAAGATCGCCGAGGCGATGATCGACGACCTCGATCGCGAGACGGTCGACTTCGTGCCCAACTACGACGGCTCCGAGCAGGAGCCGGTGGTGCTGCCGGCCAAGATCCCCAACCTGCTGATCAACGGCGCCACGGGCATCGCGGTCGGCATGGCCACCAACATCCCGCCGCACAACCTGCGCGAGGTGGTGGATGCCTGCCTGCACATGCTCAACAACCCGGATTGCGGCATCGAGGAACTGATCGAGATCGTTCCTGCGCCCGACTTCCCCACCGGCGGCGTGATCCACGGCATCGCCGGCGTGCGCGAGGGCTATCGCACCGGTCGCGGTCGCGTGGTGATGCGCGCGCGGACGCACTTCGAGGAGCGCGTCGAGAAGGGCAGTTCGACGCCGCGCACGTCGATCATCATCGACGAGCTGCCGTATCAGGTGAACAAGAAGACGCTGCTCGAACGCATCGCCGAGCTGATCCAGGAGAAGAAGCTCGAAGGCATCGCGCACATCCAGGACGAGTCCGACAAGTCGGGCATGCGCGTCGTCATCGATCTCAAGCGCGGCGAAGTGCCGGAGGTCGTGCTCAACAACCTGTTCAAGAACACGCAGCTCCAGGACACGTTCGGCATGAACATGGTGGCGCTGCTGAACGGGCAGCCGCGTCTGTGCAACCTCAAGATGATGATCGAGGCGTTCGTCAATCATCGTCGCGAGGTGGTGACGAGGCGGACCGTGTTCGAGCTCAAGAAGGCGCGCGAGCGTGGCCACGTGCTCGAAGGCCTCGCGGTCGCGCTGGCCAACATCGACGAGTTCATCGCGCTGATCAAGGCCGCGCCGACGCCGCCGATCGCGAAGACGCAGTTGATGTCGCGCTCGTGGGATTCGTCGCTGGTCCGCGAGATGCTGTCGCGCGCCGAGGCCGAGACGCCCGGCGGTCGCGAGGCGTTCCGTCCCGAGGGACTGCCCGTGCATTACGGCATGCAGACCGACGGCCTGTATCGCCTCTCGGACGACCAGGCGCAGGAGATCCTGCAGATGCGCCTGCAGCGCCTGACGGGCCTGGAGCAGGACAAGATCGTCGACGAGTACCGCGACGTGATGGGCCAGATCGCCGATCTGCTCGACATCCTCGCGAAGCCCGAGCGCATCACGGCGATCATCAGCGAAGAGCTCCTGCAGGTCCGTGCCGATTTCGGCGACGACCGGCGCAGCGAGATCGTGCTCAACGCCCTCGACATGAACGACGAGGACCTGATCACGCCGCAGGACATGGTGGTGACCATCTCGCACGGCGGCTACATCAAGAGCCAGCCGATCGCCGAGTACCGCGCGCAGAAGCGCGGCGGTCGCGGCAAGCAGGCCACGACGACGAAGGAAGACGACTGGATCGACCAGCTCTTCGTGGCCAACACGCACGACATGATCCTGGCGTTCTCGGATCGCGGCCGCGTCTACTGGCTCAAGGTCTACGAGGCGCCGCAGGGTTCGCGCGGGTCGCGCGGCAAGCCACTGGTCAACATGTGGCCGCTCGCGGACGGCGAGAAGATCACCGTCGTGCTGCCGGTCAAGGCGTTCGACGACGCGCACTACGTCTTCATGGCGACCTCGCTCGGCACCGTCAAGAAGACGCCGCTGACCGACTTCGCCAATCGCCGCACGGCCGGCATCATCGCGGTCGACCTCGACGAGGGCGACCACCTGATCGGCGTGGCCATCACCGATGGCCGTCACGACGTGATGCTGTTCTCGGACGCCGGCAAGGCCGTGCGCTTCGACGAGAACGACGTGCGCTCGATGGGACGCGGCGCGCGCGGCGTGCGCGGCATGAACCTCGACGACGGGCAACAGGTCATCGCGCTGCTGGTCGCGCCGAACGAGGACGAACTGCGGGCGGGTGGTGGTCATGTCGCCCAGAGCGTGCTGACGGCGACCGCCAACGGCTACGGCAAGCGCACGCCGATCGACGAATACACGCGTCACGCTCGCGGCACGAAGGGCATGATCGCCATCTCCACGTCCGAGCGCAACGGCAAGGTCGTGGCGGCCACGCTGGTCGACGTCAAGGACGAGCTGATGCTGATCACCACGGGCGGCATCCTGATCCGTACCCGCGTCTCCGAGATCCGCGAGATGGGACGGGCGACGCAGGGCGTGACGCTGATCAGCGTCGACGCCGGCACGCATCTGGTCGGCCTGCAACGCGTGGTCGAGAGCGACGATGCCGAAGACCTCGGCGCTGCCGCCGCGCCGTCGATCGAGTCGTCGATCGACGCGTCTATCGACCCGTCGACCGCGCCGTCGACTCCTCCGACCGACGACACCTGAACAACATCCACCCACGACCCCGGTCGTGGCGCGATTTCCGCATCAACCCGCATCGAGCTGGAGACATTGCATGAACCAGAAGCCCCTCATCACTCGCCTGATCACTCCGCTGTTCGTCGCCTCGACGATCGTCACGGCCGCGCATGCCCAGGCGCCGACCAAGGCCGCGGCCGCCGCGGCGCCTGCTGCAACGGCCCCGGCTCCCGCCCCTGCTGCGCCCGCTGCCCCCGTCACGCCGGAACAGCGGACCGCGATCCGCGAGCTGCTCGACGTCACGCACACGCGCGACGCGCTGACCGGCGTGCTGCAGCAGATGTCGCAGGGCCTGCGGCCGCAGATGGGGCAGATGATGGCGCAGCGCATCGAGACCAACACGTCGCTGTCGGCCGATCAGAAGCAGAAGATCCGTGCGTCGATGGAGCAGCCGTTCGAAGGCGCCGTCGCCGACGGCACGAAGATGATCAACGACCCGAAGGTCATCGACGACGTGCTCGATCGCATGGTCGCGGTCTATGCGCGCAGCTTCACGATGGACGAAGTCAGGCAGCTCGTCGCGTTCTACAAGAGTCCGCTGGGCCAGAAGGCCCTCGCCGCCGTTCCCACGGCGAGCCGCGAGGCGATGCAGGGCATGATGGGCAATCTGGCACCGAAGCTGAACGCGCTCGCCGAGACCACCGTCCAGAAGCAGATCGATGTCGTCGCCAAGGGCGATGCGCCCGCGAAGGCGGCGCCGCCCGCCAAGAAGTAAGGTGCCCGCTCTGGGTCGCCCGCCGCGATGACGCGCGCGTACAACTTCTCGCCGGGTCCCGCGACGATCCCGACGGAGGTGCTGCAACAGGCCGCCGACGAACTGCTCGACTGGCGCGGCACCGGCATGTCGGTGATGGAGATCAGCCATCGCGGCGCCGACTACGCGCCGGTGATGGCGGAGGCCGAGGCGGACCTGCGTGTGCTGCTCGCCATACCCGAGAACTACAAGGTGCTCTTCATGCAGGGCGGTGCACTGGCCGAGAACGCCATCGTGCCGCTCAACATGTTCCGTGGACGCGCTGCGGCGGACTACGTCGACACCGGCGTCTGGTCGGTGAAGTCGATCGCCGAAGCCTCGCGCTACGGCCGCGTGGACGTCGTGGCGTCCGGCAAGGGCGACGACTACACGCGCGTGCCGCCGCTGGACACCTGGTGCACGACGGCCGGAGCGGCGTATCTGCATATCTGCGGCAACGAGACCATCAACGGCACCGAGTATCAGTGGACGCCGGATGTAAAGAGTCTTTACGGCAACGACGACACGCCGCTGGTCTGCGACATGTCGTCGCACATCCTGTCGCGACCGGTGGACGTGTCGCGCTTCGGCCTGATCTACGGCGGCGCGCAGAAGAACGTCAGCATGGCCGGGCTGACCTTCGTCGTCGTGCGCGAGGACCTGATCGGTCATGCGCATCCACTCTGCCCGTCCGCGTTCGACTACAAGGTCGTCGCCGACAACGACTCGATGTTCAATACGCCGCCGACCTACGCGATCTATCTCGCGGGGTTGGTGTTCAAGTGGCTGCTGCGGCGGCCGGCCGCGCTCGGCATGCCGGACGCGACGCCGATGCAGGCGATCGAGACAGCCAACATCGGGAAGGCGAAGCGGCTCTATGCCGCGCTCGACGCGTCGGACTTCTATCGCACGCGCGTCGTGCCCGAGGATCGCTCGCGGATGAACGTGACGTTCCGGCTCGCGGACGATGCGTTGACGATGCCGTTCGTCCAGGCGGCCGCCGCCGCGGGACTCAAGGGACTGAAGGGCCACCGGGCCGTGGGTGGCATCCGCGCGTCGATCTACAACGCGATGCCGCTCGCCGGCGTCGATGCGCTGATCGACTTCATGCGCGACTTCGAACGCACACATGGTTGACTTCCGGCGAGCACGATGAGCGATGACGCGTCGTTGAGCGCCTTGCGCGATGCCATCGATGCGATCGATGCGGAAGTGCTGTCGCTGCTGAGCCGCCGCGCGGCCGTCGCGCTCGAAGTCGGCGAGGTCAAGCGCATCGCCGATCCGGACGCGCAGGTCTTCCGGCCCGAACGCGAGGCGCAGGTGCTGCGTCGACTTTGCGAACGCAACGACGGCCCGCTGCCGGACGAAGCAGTCCGCACGATCTTCCGCGAGGTGATGTCGGCGTGCCGCTCGCTGGAGCGCGCGGCGGTGGTCGCGTACCTCGGGCCCGAAGGCACGTACAGCGAGCAGGCGGTCATCGCGCGCTTCGGCCGCAGCGTGGAACGACGTGCGTGCGCGACCATCGACGAGATCTTTCGCGAGGTCGAGTCCCGCGCGTCCGATTTCGGCGTGATCCCCATCGAGAACTCGACCGAAGGCACGGTCAACCGCAGCCTCGATCTGCTGGTCAATTCGCCGCTGCGCATCTGCAGCGAGGTCGCGCTGCCGATCGATCATCACCTGCTGACGCGCCGCGGCCGCAGCGACGGCGTGACCCGCGTCGCCGCGCATCCGCAGGCGCTCGCGCAATGCAGCGGCTGGCTCGATCGCCACCATCCGCAGCTCGAGCGCGTGCCGGTTTCGAGCAACGGCCTTGCGGCGCGGATGGCGGCCGACGACGAGAGCGTCGCGGCCATCGCCGGCGACCTCGCGATGGAGCGCTACGGACTCGCGGCCGTCGCGAGCCACATCCAGGACCTGGCCCGCAACACGACGCGCTTCGCGGTGATGGGATCGATCTCGACGAAGCCGTCGGGTCACGACCAGACCTCGATCGTGTTCTCGGTGGCCAACCAGGCGGGCGCGGTGCACGATGCGATCGAACCGCTCGCGCGTCACGGCGTGTCCATGACGCGCTTCGAGTCGCGGCCGGCGCGCACCGGCGTCTGGGTCTATCACTTCTACATCGACGTCGAAGGCCACGAAGACGAGCCGACGGTCGCGACCGCGCTCGCTGAACTGAAGAGCCGCGCCGGGTTCTTCAAGGTCCTCGGGTCGTACCCGCGCGCATGATTCATTCGAAGGGTGCTGCACGATGACCGATGTCTCCGCCATGCCCACGTTCCACATCCCCGATTACATCCGCTCGATCGCACCGTACATCGGCGGCAAGCCGATCGAGGAGGTCGCCCGCGAGTTCGGACTCGACCCGGCCACCATCGTCAAGCTGGCGTCCAACGAGAACCCGCTCGGCATCCCCGCCAGCGCCAAGCAGGCGATGGCGAAGGCGATGGACGAACTCGGCCGCTATCCCGACGACGCCGGGTTCGACCTCAAGCGCGCGCTGTGCGACAAGCTCGGCGTCGACGACGACTGGATCGTGCTCGGTGCGGGCTCCAGCGACATCCTGGTCACGGCCGCGATGACGTTCGCCGGCAACGGCGGTCGGGTCGTGCATTCGCAATACGGCTTCGTGGTCTACGGGCTCGCGGCGAAGAAGGTCGGCGCCGAGGCCGTGGTCGTGCCGGCCACCGCCGGCCTCGGCCACGATCTCGACGCGATGCTCGCGGAGGTCGTCGGCGAGGCCGGCGTGGAGTCGGCGGCGCTGGTCTACGTCGCCAACCCGAGCAATCCTACCGGCACGTTCCTCGAGCCGGCCGAGGTCGAAGCGTTTCTCGAACAGGTGCCGCCGGCGACGGTGGTCGTGCTCGACGAGGCCTACACCGAGTACCTCGATGCCGACCGGCGCTTCGATTCGGTCGAGTGGGTCCGGCGCTTTCCCAATCTGCTCGTGTCGCGCACGTTCAGCAAGGCCTACGGCCTGGCCGGCCTGCGGGTCGGCTACGGCATCGCGCAGCCCGCGCTGACCAACCTGATGAATCGCGTGCGCGCCGCGTTCAACGTCAACGCGATGGCGCAGGCCGCGGCGATCGCGGCGCTGAAGGATCAGGCGTTCCTCGACGAGAGCTATCGCGTCAACCGCGCGGGCTATCGACAGCTCACCGGGGCTTTCGACGCGGCCGGTCTGCAGTACGTGCCGTCGTCCGGCAACTTCGTCCTGTTCAAGGTCGGCGATGCGGCCGATGCCGGGATGAAGGCAGATCTCGCGTTGCTCAAGCGCGGCGTGATCGTGCGACCGGTGGCCAACTACGGACTGCCGCAATGGCTGCGCGTGTCGGTCGGCACCGAGTCGGAGAACGCGGCGTTCATCGCGGCCTTGCCCGCCGCGGTCGATGCGGCCAACGGCTCGATGCCGGCGGCCGTGCCGCCCGACGCGTTGCCCTACGTCGCTCCATCGGCCGGCAGCCCGCAGGCGTCGACCTGACCGCGGGTCGAGACGTCGTGCAGCAACCGATGTTCCGTCGCGTCGCGATCATCGGCTGCGGGTTGATCGGCGGTTCCTTCGCGCTCGGGTTGCGCGCGGCGGCCGAAGTCGACGAGGTCGTCGCCTTCGACCTGCGGCTCGACGTGGCGCAACGCGCCGTCGCACTCGGCATCGCGGATCGGGCGGAGCCACGCATCGCAGCAGCCGTCGACGGAGCCGAGCTCGTCGTCGTCGCCGTGCCGGTCCGCGCCATCGCCGACGTGTTCGCAACGCTGGTGGGCGGGCTCGCTTTCGACGCCATCGTCACGGACGTCGGCAGCACCAAGGGCAACGTCGTCGCGGCCGCGCGCGCGACGCTGGGGTCGGCGATCGATCGCTTCGTGCCGGGTCATCCGATCGCGGGTCGCGAGGTCCACGGCCCCGATGCCGCGCGTGCCGACCTGTTTCGCGGACGTCGCGTGCTGCTGACACCGATCGCCGAGACGGACGAGACCGCGGTCGCCGGGGTCGCGGCTGCGTGGACGGCGTGCGGCGCGCGGGTCGACCGCATCGCCGTCGACGTCCACGATGCCGTGCTGTCGTCGGTCAGTCATCTGCCGCATCTGCTGGCCTACGCGCTCGTCGCCGAGATCGCCGATGCGGACGACGCGGCGCTCAGGTTCTCGCTGGCCGGTGGCGGCTTTCGCGACTTCACGCGGATCGCGGCGAGCGATCCGGTGATGTGGCGCGACATCGCCCTCGCCAATCGCGTCCGGCTGCTCGACGACCTCGACGCCTATCGCGCCCGACTGGACCGCTTGCGTGCGACGCTCGATGCAGCCGATGCCGAGGGACTGGAGGCGCTGTTCCGGAAGGCGAGCGCCGCGCGGGTCGCCTGGCACGAGGATCGGTGACCGCGGTGAGCCGCGTGCAGCGTTCCGATACGACGGTCTTCGGCACCTACCCGCGTGCGCTCGTCGAGTCGTCGCTGGTCAAGCTGCTCGCGAGCGGCGTGTTCCGGCGCTCGGAGCGGCACCGCCGCTTCCTGCGACACGTGGTGGACGCGACGCTCGACGGACGACAGGACCAGCTGAAGGAAGTGCTGCTCGGCATCGCGCTCTTCGAGCGTCGCATCGACACCTACGATCCGAGGAGCGATCCGATCGTGCGGGTCGAAGCCGGTCGCGTGCGCGAGAAGCTCGCGCGTTATTACGCGACCGATGGCGCCGGCGACGCGTTCGCGTTCGACATCCCGGTCGGCAGCTACGTGCCGCGCTTCGAGCGACGCAGTCCCACGTCGCCGGCGGACCGCGACGTGGAGTCGTTCGCGGTCATGCCGTTCGCCAACAGCGGCCTCGACGAGGACGTCTCGTTCGCGGTCGGCCTCTCCGACCAGTTGATCGGCCGGCTCGGACGCGTGCCGGGCCTCAAGGTCATCGCGCGTTTCTCCGCGTTCAAGGCGCGCGAACGCAATCTCGAGGTCCAGGCGCTCGGCAAGCTGCTCAAGGTGACGCGGGTCGTCGACGGCAGCATCCAGCGGCAGGGCGCGCGGATGCGCTGCGTCGCCCACATCTATCGCGCACGCGACGGCGTCTGCCTGTGGTCCCACTCGTTCGACTCGAACGACGAAGCCGCGCGTTCCAGGTTCGGCGCCCACGTCGACGCCGACGGTGGCGTCGACCTGTTCGCGTTCCAGGACCACATCGTCGAAGCGCTGCTCGCCGCCGCATCGCCGGTCGTCGCCGAGTCGTCGATGGTCGTGGCGACGAGAGACGCAAGGAGTGACGCGGGAAGCGACGCAGGAAGCGACGCTCGCGCCAGCTTCACCCCGTCGACTCATCGTCGGCGCGCCCGCGATCTGCTCGAGCGGGCGAGCTACATGGATCGGCGCTACGACGCCGACAGCACCGAGAAGGTCATCGCCCTGGCCGAGCAGGCCATCGTGCTCGACCCCGAAAGCGCGCCGGCGCACGTGGCGCTCGCGACGGCGTGCCTGCATCAGACGACGTTGCTGAAGGCGCCCGGGCTCTCCGTCCTGCCGCGCCTCGAAGCCGCGCTCGACCGGGCCATCGAACTCGACCCGCGCGACGGTGACGCCATCGCCATGCGCGCGATGATCGCGTTCCGCTTCTCGTTCGACTGGGCGCGCTCGGAACGCCTGTTCCACGACGCGCTGCGCATCTCGGCCCGGACCAGCAGCCTCAACTATCGCTTCGCGTTCTGCCTGATCCTCAACGGCCGCTTCACCGAAGGTCTCGCGCACGCGCGCATCGCCATCGATCTCGATCCGCTCAACCTCGGCTTGCGGGCTCACTCGGCCCAGCTGTCGGTCTTCGCACGCGAATACGACGAGGCGGAGGTCGCCGCGAAGGGCATCCTCGAACTCGAGCCGGGCCATCTGTACATGACGTACGTGATGGGGCTGATCCACCTCTACCGTGGGGAGTTCGATGCCGCGTTGGCGCGTTTCGACGCCATCGTCGCGTCGCACCCCGATCATTCGTCGGGCCCGCTCGGGCGCGTCACGACGCTCGGCATGCGCGGCGACGTGGCGGCAGGTCGCGACGCGCTCGACGCCTGGCTGGCATCGCTCGACGGACGCTACTGCCCGCCGTTCAGTCTCGCGAAGGCTCACGTCGCGCTCGGCGACCGGAGCGCCGCCTGCGCCGCGCTCGAACAGGGCATCCGCGACCGCGACGCGTCGATCTGCAGCCTGCCGATCGATCCGGTCTTCGGCCGGTGTCGCGACGATCCGGCGTTCGCGGAATTGCTGACGCGGATCGGACTACGCGCGTTCGTCTAGTCGACCATTGTCAACAATGTGTTCCTCATCTGTGGATGAGGCCTCGTGAATGCGCGGCCCATCGCCGTCGTCACGCGAAAAGGACGTTGGCACGCTTTCTGCGAAAGGGTTGATCGTTTGGCCCACCCTCACTCCAGCAAGGAGCGCTGTCATGAATCCAGGCATCCTGATCAGTCCCGTCGAACTCGGCGCGGCCCTCGACGGCGGCGAATCGCTCGTCGTCATCGATACGCGTGACGAAGCCGCTTACGCCAGCGGCCACATTCCCGGCGCCGTCAACCTGCGCGACATCTTCACCTACCTCGCCACGTCGACCCCGGAAGGCGTGGAAGCGATGCACGACAAGTTCGTCTCCGAGTTCGGACGGGTCGGCCTATCCGGCAAGGAGACGGCGGTCCTGTACGAGGACACGATGAACTCCGGCTTCGGCCAGTCGTGCCGCGGCTATTTCCTGCTGACCTATCTCGGCTATCCGAAGATCAAGGTCGTGCACGGCGGTCTCGGGGCCTGGATCAAGGCCGGACTGCCGCTGTCGACCGAAGCGGCCACGCCGACGCCGGCCACCTTCCCGGACAACGTCACGCCCGGCGACGTCATCATCGACAAGGACGAGATGCTGGCGTCGCTCGACGACCCGGCGATCGTCAAGCTCGATGTGCGCGACATCGACGAATGGATCGGCGAGAGCAGCTCGCCGTACGGCAAGGACTTCTGCCCGCGCAAGGGTCGGCTGCCGAACGCGAAGTGGATCGAGTGGTACCGGATGATGAAGCCGACCGCGGCGGGCCCGATGTTCAAGAGCCCCGAGGAGGTCCGTGCGGAATGCCGCAGCGCCGGCATCGCGCCGGACGCGAAGATCTATCTGTATTGCTTCAAGGGCGCGCGCGCGTCCAACACCTATCTCGCGCTGAAGGAAGCGGGTTTCGACGACGTGAAGATGTACTTCGGCTCGTGGAACGAGTGGTCGCGCGATCCGTCGTTGCCGATCGAGGAAGGGGCGACGCCGTTGGCGGCTTAGGTGGAAGAATCGGGTCCCGGCCTGCGCCCGGGATGACACGCCCGCATCCAGGTCCGTCGCTCGCTTTTCGTTGGCACCCGCCGCATCCAGGTCCGTCGCTGTTCGTTGTCGCCCCGGCGCAGGCCGGGGCCCGATTTCCGCTGCGACCTCTCGAAGAGTTCGCGGGCATGGCTGTCACCCCGGCGAATGCCGGCACGCGATTTCTCTGCAGTACCGAAAGAGGTAGGCTTCGTGTCCTTGTCGACACTATGACGACAATCGTGACCGCCGATCCTCTGAACGAACCGAAGCACGACACGGTCTTCTCCGCCGCGATCCAACGCCGCGATGCCGCGCTCGACTGGCGCGAGCAGGAAACGTTGCTGATGCGCGAGGTGATGAAGCTGATCGGACGCAGCCTCGCGCCGGAGGTGGTCTTCCGCGAGATGCTGCACCTGATGTCCGAACTGCTCGGACTCAACCGCGGGCGCATCGTGCTCGCCGATCGCGTGGCCGGCGGCGCCGCCGTCAGCGGCACCGTGCACTACGCGTACGGCCTGACGCGCGCCGAGATGGCGCGCGGGCAGTACGCGGCGGGCGAGGGCGTCACCGGGCGCGTGCTCGCGGGTGGTGGCGCGATGATCGTCCAGGACATCGACGCGGAGCCCACCTTCCTCGGGCGGATGGTCGAGCGGCGCCACCTGCCGCCCGAGACCGTGGCCTACATCGCGGTGCCCATCACCGGCGGGCGTCAGACCATCGGCGTCCTGGGTTGCCATCGCATCCGCTCGCGCGTGCGGCCGCTCGATGCCGACCTGTCGATGCTGCGCATCCTCGCGACGATCGCCGGACAGATCCTGCAACTCGTCGACGACGTCGAGAAGCGGACGTCCGCGCTCGAAGCGCGCAACCGCCTGCTCGAGAAGTCGGTCACGCACGCATCGCAGCGCTTCGGCATAGTGGGCGACGCGCCGTCGCTGCTGCACGCGTTCACGCAATGCGAGCGCGTCGCGAGCACGTCGGCGACCGTTCTGCTGCTCGGCGCGTCCGGCACCGGCAAGGAGTTGTTCGCGAGGGCGTTGCACGAGCTCAGCGCCCGCAGCGCGAAGCCGTTCATCAAGGTCAACTGCGCCGCGATCCCCGAGAGCCTGTTCGAGTCGGAGCTGTTCGGTCACGAGCGCGGCGCGTTCACCGGCGCGCACGACGCGCGGGCCGGCTGGTTCGAACGCGCCGACGGCGGCACGATCTTCCTCGACGAGGTCGGCGAAGTGCCGATCGGCGTCCAGGCCAAGCTGCTGCGCGCGCTGCAGGAGTCGATCGTCGTCCGGCTGGGCGGCAAGCGCGAGACGCATATCGACGTGCGCGTGGTGGCCGCCACGCATCGCGATCTCGATCAGGGCATCGTCGACGGCAGCTTTCGTGCGGACCTGTTCTATCGGCTGAACGTGATTCCGATCCGCCTGCCGACGCTGGCCGAGCGACGCAGCGACATCGGCATGCTGGCGGTCCACTGCGCGACCCGCGCGGCGCAGACCCATCGTCGCGCCGTCCATCTGTCGCCGGAGGCCATCGCCCGGCTCGAGGCGCACGACTGGCCGGGCAACATCCGCGAGCTCGGCAACGTCGTCGAGCGGCTCGTGTTGCTGTCTGCCGGGCCGGTCGTGACCGGCGACGAGGTCGACGTGGTCCTCGCACCGTCGTCGTCGACCGCGCGGGTGCGAGCCTCCGCGACCGAGGCCGTCGCAGCCGCCCACCCGCCGCTGATCCGCGACTACCGGTCGCATCAGTCGCACGAACGCGCGACGCTGCTCGACGCGATGGCGCGGGCCGGGGGCAACAAGTCGCGCGCCGCGCAGGCCCTCGGGCTCACGGCTCGACAGTTCGCCTATCGACTCCAGAAGCTCGGGATCAGCGACCCATCGCACCCGAACTAGCGACAGTTTGTCGACAGGCACGGGAGGTCTCGTGGTCCGTGTGCCCTGGATCGCGCATGGCACGCGGTTTGCGATGTAGTCATCGCGATGTGCCATCTCGATGGAGCCATTGCGTGTAGCCATCTCGCGCGCTTCGACGCGCCTAGAAAACAAATCAACGGAGCCCACATGTCCACCAGCACTGCAACCCCGGCCGAGACGTCGACCACCAAGGTCTACCTGCGACCCATCGATCGCGACGGTCTCGCGAAGTTCGCCGAGGCCGGTTGCGCCAACCCGACCAAGCGCGGTACGAACAAGGTTCACACGGTGATGGACGGGCAGTACCGCTCGCTGTCCTACGTCGGCAATCATCAGCCGGTCGTGGTCGACGAGCCGCCGCATCTGTTCGGCGAGGACACGGCACCGGCGCCCGGCGAGATCGTGCTGGCGGCACTCGGCGGTTGCCTCGCTGTCGGCATCACGGCCGTCGCGACGGCCCGCAGGGTCGCCTTGTCCAAGCTCGAACTGTTCATCGAAGGCGACATCGGCAACCCCGCGGCGTGGGGCGCGGGCGGGGCGCAGATGGAGCCGTCGCAGATGGGCTTCCAGGCGATCCGCGTGAAGGTGCTCGTCGAAGGCGACGCGTCGCGTGAAGACCTCGACGCGATCGTCACGCATGCCAATTTCTATTCGCCGGTGGCCAACTCGATGCGCAACCCGATCGCGTTCGACATCGCGCTGCAGGACTAGAGCGAACGATCGATCCGAACGATCGA
>CAZZWS010000056.1:0-19981 GCA_964657795.1 Beijerinckiaceae bacterium | reverse complement strand
CGGTGTCGGTGGCGACGTGTGATCGCATCGCGCTCCGTTCTTTCTGCGCGCACGACGCCGGGTTACGCCTGCGCGGGAACGACGAGCTAGAGCGCCTGATCACGGATCGCCGGCAGAACGAGGTCGATGCGACGGTCGTGCAGCGTCGCCGCCCGCGTCGTCGATCCCCCGTCCGCCAACCGCTTGTACGCCGACAGTCGATCCACCGGCAGCGGCCCGACGATCTTCGCCAGCTCGCCGAAGCGCACGCCCTGTCGTACGAGATGCGCCACGTAGGTATGACGCAGCGCCTGCGGCGTGACGTCGTCGGCGCGTTCGATACCCGCGTCGTGCGCGGCATACAGCAACGCGGTGTCGAGCGCCGCCTCGCTCAGCGGCCGTCCGCTCGCGGTCGCGAACAGCGGCGCGTCGACCGGATCGGTTCGCGACGGCAGCCACGGCAGCACGTTGGCCGGCAGCACGATCGAACGCTCGTCCGCGCCGGTGACGATGACGGCGCCCGTGTCGCGATCGACGTCGCCGCGTCGCAACTGCACGACCTCGTGCTGCGTCAGGCCCATCAGCAGCAGCGCGGCCACCGCCCGGAACTCGGGGTCCGCCGCGTGGAGCAGCGCGCGCAACTCCGCGTCGCTCAGCTCGCGCGGCAGGACCTGCGGCGCCGACAGCGCCACCGGCTGCACCGCTTCCGGCGTCGCGCCGCGCGGCAACGCGTCGTAGACGGCGGCACCGGGCAGCGCGGCCATCGCCTCCGGCATCGCGAGCGGCGACCAGCTCTGCGCCACGACCACCGTCGCGGGTCCTGCCGGCGACTGGTTGAAGAACTCGACGATGCCCATCGCGAGCATGCCGATCAGCAGTGCGCCCACGATCACCAGCAGCGCATCGCGCGCGTAGAACGGGCTCGACGGCGACTGCGGGACCGACGGCGATTCGACCACCTCGACCTTGGGCTTGCGCGTGCGTTCACCGGCATCCAGCATCGCCACGCGATCGGCCGCCTTCTGCTGCAGCAGCTCGAGACGCTTCTGCTGGTCCTGCAGCGTCTTGTACTGGTTGAAGCGCGACGTGAAGCTCTGCACCGAGCTCTGGTTCGTCGCGAGCTGCTGGCGCAGCGCAGCCACCGCGGCGCGCGCGCTCGCGACCTCCTCGCGCGCTTCCTGCACCGCGCCCTGCTGACTCGATTTCTTCTGCGTGGCGATCTGCTCCTCGAGGTCGGCGAGTCGGGCGCGCTGATCGCGGACACGCGGGTCGATGTTCATGTACTCGGCGGTGAACTGCCGCGCGGTGGCCCGCAGGTCCGCACGAACCGCGATGGCCTGTTGTTCCAGCGCGGCCAGCGTCGGGTTGTCGCGCGCGCGCGTGACGGCCTGGCCGGAGGCCTCGGCGTCCTTCAGCGCGCCATACTTGGCTTCGGCTGCCACCAGCTTGTCGTTGGCCGCGTTGAGCGAGGCGCCGACGCCCTTGACCTCGCTCAGCACCTGGTTCTCGTCGCGCTCCACCGACACGATGTCGTTCTTCGCGCGATAGCCGTCGACCTCGACACGCTTGTCCTTCACGGCCGCGTCGAGCTTGCGGACTTCGTCGGTCGCATCCGCCAACGCGGTCGCCGAGCCGCTGTGGAAGCGCTCGCCCAGGCTTGTCCGGTAGTCTGCGATGACGCGGTCGACGAAGCGCGGCAGGAAGACGGGATCGCCGCCCTCCGCCTGGATCGCGACGATGTTGGTGTTCGGCACCTGAACCACCGACAGCATGGCCTGCAGCGTGGCCGGAGGGTTGCTCGTCAGCAGCGTCTTCGGAACGTCGGGTGCGTCCTTGAGATCGTCCCAGACCCGGGCCAGGAGTGTCGTGCTGCCGAGGTACTGCACCTCGTCGCGCAACGAGTAGGCCTTGTCGGCCGCCGCGTCGACAGGACCATCGGCGGGACTGCCGGCGGCCTGGTTGGTCGCCGGCACGAAGTCGAGTTGCGCCGTCGCCCGGTACACCGCGGGCCGCGCGAAGACGTAGATCAGGCCGATGATCGCCAGCACGAGGAAGACGGACCCGAAGACGAACAGCCGTCGCCGGTTGGCCCGCCGGCTCCGTCGATCTGCCTCGTCGCCCGGGTAGCCGGCGGGGCGGTCTGCCAACCCGAAATAGGGATTGCTGGGCATGCTGGTGCTGGTGGGGAGACCGGAAAAATTCGATCGGGCAGCTTAGCCGAAATGGGCGGCGGATCCGGACGTCGATGCGCTCGCGGGGCGTGAACCCGGACCGGTTCCTCCGTCAGATCAACATCACCAGGTCGCTGTAGGACGCGAGGACCCGATCGGCGGTGACGAGATGCAGCGGTTCGTGGAGGGCCTGTGCGATCAGCAAGCGATCGAACGGGTCGCCATGATGTGCCGGCAGACGTGCGACGTGGGCCGTGTGAATGGCGCGAACCGGCAACTACTCGAATCCGCTTTCTCCGATCGTGGCGACCAGTTCGTCCGGATTCGCGTCGATCTTGCCGAGTTCGGCCTTGATCGCGATTTCCCAGATCGACGCCGCCGACACGTAGACGGCAGCCGCGGACTGGATCAACGCGCGGCCAGGCCCCTTCAGTTGCGCACTACCCGAGATCGCCCAGAGAAAGATGTGCGTGTCGAGCAGCAGACGCATCAGCGGCCTTCGAAGGCCGCGAGCACATCGTCGGGCAGCGGCGCATCGAAATCGGCCGAGACGCGGATGCGTCCCTTCAACAGTCCGAAGCGAATCTCGCGCTTCGCCGGATCGAGTCGGGTGATGCGGACGAGCGGCTTGCCATGCCGTCCGACCACCACGTCCTGGCCGGAGATCGCCTGGTCGACGAGTTGGGACAACCGAGTCTTGGCGTCGTAGATATTGACGATATCCATAAGGAGTCGATGAGCTTCCGAGCGCTGATTCTGGTCCGATCTGGTCTGGTCGCCAATGCACTGGTACGCATGGGGTGTATGGCCGTTGTCTCGAGCTGTCGCGTTCAGGTCGAGATGTCGGGGCTGTGGGGCAACGTCACGCGCGGCTCGAATTTGCCCCGTTTTACCGAGAAGTAGGCCCTCACATTCCGCACGTTCGCATCGTTGGTTAGCAAACGCTGGACCAGCGCCTGATAGCCCTCTGTTCCCATCACGTAAGCAATCAATACGAAGTCCGGTCCCGGTGTCACGCGATAACACTGCTGTACCGCCGGATCGGCCACGGCACGTTGTTCGAAGGCAGCCTGCAATTCCGCAGCCTGCCGATCGAGCGTGATCTCGACGATCGCCGTGATACCGACCGTCGGTCCGGAAGCGACGCGATCTGGCGCGAGGATTGCAATTCTTCGTTCGATGACCCCGGTGTCGACCAGTCGCTTGACACGTCGCAGGCAGGTCGCCGGCGACGTGTGGACCCGCTCCGCCAGATCCTGGTTGGACAGGGCGCAGTCGGTCTGCAGCAGGTCGAGGACGTTGTGGTCGATCGCGTCGAGGCTGACGATCGTCATTTATGAAATAAAGGACCAGAAAATGGACAATTACGGAAGTTTATCGCAACGTGGTCAGATTGTGAAGAAAACCGCCAAAGATGGTGGCACTTTGATTACCTATTGCACGAGCAAGTCGGTACGCTCGGCTCGCATCAATCATCGGACAGGGGAAGCAGCATGTGCGGAATCGTCGGTGCCGTCAGCCATCGAAACATCGTCCCGGTCCTCGTCGAAGGGCTGAAGCGACTCGAATACCGCGGCTACGACTCTTGCGGCGTGGCAGTTTATGACGCGCTTGGTCCGAAACGCGCGCGCAGCGTCGCCCGCGTCGCCGAGCTCGACGCGCAGGTCCGCGAGACCGCGCTGACCGGCTTCACCGGCATCGCCCACACGCGCTGGGCCACGCACGGCGCGCCCGCCACGCACAACGCGCACCCGCACTTCTCGCCGTCGAACGCGTCGGCGCGCATCGCGCTGGTCCACAACGGCATCATCGAGAACCACGACGCGTTGCGCGTCGAACTGATCGGCAAGGGCTACGTGTTCGTCAGCCAGACGGATACCGAAGTGATCGCTCACCTGATCGATTCGCTCTACGACGGCGACCTCTTCGATGCGACCCGCGCCGCACTCAAGCGCCTGCAGGGCGCCTATTCGGTGGCGGTGTTCTGCAGCGAGGAGCCGCATCGCATCGTCGGCGCGCGAGACGGCTCGCCGTTGATCCTCGGCTGTGGGACCGGTGACGGATCCGCCGTCGAAGGTGAGTGCTTCCTCGCGTCGGACGCCATGGCGTTGGCGGGGGTGACGAACAAGATCGTCTATCTCGAAGACGGCGACGCCGTCGATATCCAGCTCGGCCGCTACTGGATCACCGACCGCGATGACCTCCCCGTCACGCGCGAGGCGCGCACGGTCAACGCCCACACCGGCGCGGCCGAACTCGGTCCGTATCGCCATTACATGCAGAAGGAGATCTTCGAGCAGCCGCGCGCCATCGCCGACACGCTCGAAGGGATCGGCATGGACGGCGACGCGATCGGTCCGTACCTGTTCGACGCGCCCAACGACGGCGAGGTCGCGGCCGCCGCGTTCGCCGCCATCGATTCGGTGCTCATCCTCGCCTGCGGCACCAGCTACTACTCCGGACTGACCGCCAAATACTGGCTCGAGTCCGTCGCGAAGATCCCGACGCAGGTCGAGGTCGCCAGCGAATACCGCTATCGAGACAGCGTCCCCAATCCGAAAACGCTGATCGTGGTCATCAGCCAGTCGGGCGAGACCGCCGACACGCTCGCCGCGCTCAAGCACGCCAAGTCGCTCGGCCATCCGCACACGCTCGCGATCTGCAACGTCGGCACGTCGGCGATCGTGCGGCTGACCGAGCTCGCCTACCTGACGCGCGCCGGGGCGGAAGTCGGCGTCGCGTCGACCAAGGCGTTCACGACGCAGCTCTGCGCGCTGTTCCTGCTGTCGCTGACCCTCGCCAAGCTGCGCGGCCACCTGTCGCCCGACGCCGAAGCCGCCGAGCTGAAGGACCTGCGCCACCTGCCTGCCGCGCTGCAGAGCGTGCTGGCGCTGGAGCCGCAGATCATCGCGTGGGCCGAAGCGTTCGCGTCGAAAGAGAACGCGCTCTTCCTCGGTCGCGGGCTGCACTACCCGATCGCGCTCGAAGGCGCGTTGAAGCTGAAGGAGATCACGTACATCCATGCCGAGGCGTATCCGGCGGGTGAGCTGAAGCATGGCCCGCTCGCGCTCGTGACCGAGGCGATGCCGGTGGTGACGGTCGCGCCGAACGACACGCTGCTGGAGAAGCTCAAGTCGAACATGCAGGAAGTGCGGGCGCGCGGCGGTCAGCTCTATGTCTTCGCGGACGCAGGCTCGCATATCGAATCGAGCGAAGGGCTGCACGTGATTCGCCTGCCCGAGCACTACGGCAAGCTGTCGCCGATCCTGCACACGCTGCCGCTGCAACTGCTCGCGTATCACACGGCGGTGGCGCGGGGGACGGACGTCGACAAGCCGCGGAATCTGGCGAAGAGCGTGACGGTGGAGTGAGTGGGGCCGCTCGTTGCGGACCTCGCGCCGATCAAGGCGCCGCCGAGGTCACGGAGCCGGCGACCGGCGTTCGCCATCGCCGCATCGATCGTGGCGATCCATCGACCTGCGGGGTCCGACGTTCCGGTTGCGCCGGGCTCGCGGTGGCGGTTTGCTGGACGACCGGCCCGAGGTCACGACGATCCTGCAGCGCGACGACTCGGTGGCGGCTCGCGAGTTCGACGAGTCAGCTCCGTCCGGTGCCGGCCGCGCGCGCGACGATGAAGGCGTCGAGCTGTGCGAACGTCTCGGGCATCGCCTCGTCCATCCCCTCCGTGGCCCTGTCGAGGGCTTCCTTCGACGGATAGAGTTCGCTCATCACCAGCAGCGTCTGGCCATCTGTCTCCTCGAAGGTCACCGTCGTGACCTGGCCGTCCTCGCTCTCCTCGTTGGTCCAGACGAGACGGGCATTCGGCACCACCTCGAGATACCGGCCGAAGAACGCCATCGGCGTCTCGCTCGCCGGGTGCGCGAATACCAGGCGGTAGCTTCCGCCGACCCGGACGTCCTGATCGCAGGACAGCAGCGTCGCGCCGCTCGACTCGGGCACCCACCACTGCCTGAACAGTTCGGGCTTGGTCCACGCCTCGAATACGCGCGGCGCCGGGGCGTCGAAGATCCGTCTGATGACCAGTTCGCGCTCGGACTTTCGTTCCGACGTCGTGCGGTTCCCGGACGAGAACGACTCACTTTCGCTGCTTGCGACCATCACGCTTCTCCTTGAGTTCATGCCCGTCAGGGTCATGTGGAACCGCTCGGCGAGGACCGAGGCGGACGGGTCCGCGCGCACCAACTGCTCACGGATGCCGCGTCGGACAAGACGTCGGAAGGAAGTTGATCACGCTGAGCCATTCGGTCCAGTCTTGCATGCACTTCGAGTCTTTCGCAATGCATGCTGGAGATCGTCTGGCGCGTAACGTCGATGCCGGGCTCACGATCGCCCGGATGTCGCTCCTGATCCAGGCTGGTCGGTGCCCGACCACGACCCGCCCGTGATCGGGCCTGGTGGGCCTCGGAACCGGTACCACCAAGCGCACTTTCCCGCGTCGAGTATCCGGGCCGGCCGCGGGCGGCTGCTTCCGGTTCGCCGCTTTCAACGCGCGCGCGACGCGGCTTCCAGATGCGGGCGCAACGCGAACACGAAAGGGACGATGGCCACGGCGGTCAACGCCGCGGCGAACGTCGCGCCGTCGATGCCGATCCCGTCGCCGAGAAAACCGTAGAGCACCGGCGAGATGGCGCCCGAGCCGATCGTGCCGGTATAGAACAGCGCGAAGGCGCGCTCGGTTCCGTCCGGGGGAGCCAGCTCCGGCACCGTCCCGTACAGGACCGACGACGTGCCGTTGAGCATCATGCCCAGGACGGGAAGCAGAATCATCGTCGGCGTCAGGGGACAGAACACGACGGCGACGATCAACGCCGCGGTGCCACCTTCCGTCGCGAGCACGGTCCCCGTGACTCCCAGCCGTGCGCCCAGCCAGCCGCACGCGAACTTGCCGGCGGCGCCGCCGATGAAGACGAGCGCGAGCGCCAGTCCCAGCGTCGGCGACGAAGCGCCCTTGGCTTTCATCAGGAACGGCAGGAAGGTCAACAGGCCCATGCGCACGGCGGTATCGAGCACGCCGATCGTGAAGAGCAGCCTGAAGCCGCTGCTCACGATGGCACGCCCAGTCGTCGATGACGCTTCGTCCGCAGGAACACCGCGTGGTATCGACGGGAGAAATAGTGCGATCGCCCCGGCTACCACGATTCCCAGGGCGGACGCGATCCCTAGCGCATGGCGCCACGGCATCAGCGTCACCAGCAGCGAGATGGCGGCCGGCAGAGCGGCTTTGCCCAGGTCACCGGCGAAGTTGTAGATGCTCAAGGGACCTCGGGCCTCGCGCCCGTAGACGCGCGCTACGGCCCCCGACGCGAGCGGATGCTGCGTGGCCGAACCGCCGCCCGATATCGCCAGCGCAACGCACAGGCCCAGAAGGCTGCCGGACGCCCCTGCCGCCGCGTAACCGATCGCGGCCAGCAAGGTGCCGAGCGCCAGGGTGGAGCGACTGCCGAGCCGGCCCGCGATGCGCCCGACGGGCAACTGGAACGTGGCCATCGTGCCCGCATAGATGCCGCGCAGCATCGCCAGGGCGCCGTAGCTCAGGCCGAAGTCCGTCTGCCATACCGGCAGCAGCACATAGATCATGTCCGTGTAGCCATCGTGCAGCGCATGCGCGACGCAGGAGAGCCACAGCACGCGCGAACGCGACGACGGCGCGGCACGACCGGCCGGGCCGGGCGGCGCTCGCGGTGGTGACGGGATCGGGACGACGCGCGTGGGGGTCACCTGCGTGACCTCTCCATCGCAGGAGGGCTCGGGCCAATCGCCACACACGGCGCTTCGTGACGTTTCCATGCACTGACTATAGAGCCGCCCGAGACGACCCATCAACAGACATAATATCGACCCAGCAGGGAGAAAAGGTCACGTCATGCCTATCGAGCCGGGCCACGCGGGAGGGCGCGGTCAGCTGCCGCCGCTAAACGCGCTGCGCAACTTCGAGGCCGTCGCCAGGCATGGCAGCTTCGCGGCCGCCGCGGCTGAACTGCACGTGACGCACTGGGCGGTCGGCAAGCAGATCCGGTTGCTCGAAAACTGGTTCGGCGTGCCGCTGTTCGAACGGCGTGCGCGTGGCGTCATGCTCACCGACGAAGGCGCGGCGTTGCTCGGCGACGTGAGCGGGGCCTTCGAACGACTCGCCACCGGCGCGGCGCGGGTGCGCCATGATCCATCGACGCCCCGCGTATCGGGTGTCGTGCGCGTCAACGTGCTGGCCAGTTTCGCCTTGTGCTGGCTGATGCCGCGGCTCGCCGATTTTCGAGCGCGCTACCCGGACATCGACGTCCGCCTGTCGACCACCTCGCGCCGCTTGCGCTACGTCGGCGACGCGTTCGACCTCGGGGTGCGGTCCGGCCCGGAGCAGGGCGCGGGACTCGTGTCGCTCGCGCTCGTCGCCGACCTGCGCCTGCCCGCGTGCAGTCCGGCGCTGCTGCGTCAGCATCCGATCCGGACCGTGGACGATCTGCGACATCACACGCTGCTGCATTCCGCCAGTACGCGGACGGCCTGGGCGCAGTGGCTGGGCGAGGCGGGCGCGCCCGGCCTGCGCGCGGCCGATCACATGGAGTTCGACCACGCCTACCTGCAGTTCGCCGCAGCCGTGGAAGGCCTCGGCGTGACGCTCGCCTCGCTGCCGCTGATCCAGCGTGAGCTTGCTGCGGGCCGCCTCGTGTGTCCCATTCCCACGCCGGCGTGGCGGGCGCCCGACTACACGCTGGTCGTCAACGCCGATCGCGCCGGCGATCAGGCCGTGAAGGCGTTCGGGCAGTGGATCCTGACGATGGGTGGTCAGGAACCCGGGACAGCGGCGCCGGAATAGATCAGGTTGCGATCCGTTCACATGCAACACGGTTTCGACCGTGCGCCGCGACCGCCATCACTGCTTCGTCGGACTTTCCACCAGCCCCCGATGCACCAGCAGCGGCTCGATCTCCGGATCGCGCCCGTAGAAGGTCTTGAACGACGTCAGCACGTCGGTGCTGCGCCCTTTCGACAGCACCTTCGCGCGCAGGAAGTCGCCGTTGGCGCGCTGCAGGCCGCCGTGGTCCTTCATCCATTGCTCGGTGTCGCGCGCCAACACTTCGCTCCACAGGTACGCGTAATAGCCCGCCGAATAGCCGCCCGAGAAGACGTGCGAGAAGTAGTCGGTGTGATAGCGCGGACCGACCGGACCGAAGTCGAAGCCCGCCTGCCGCAACGCGTCGGCCTCGAAGGCCACGACGCCGGCCGCATCGGGCGTCCGGCCCGCGGCGAGTTGATGCCAGCTCTGGTCGAGCGTCGCGGCAGCCACGTATTCGGTCGTGTCGAAGCCCTGATCGAACGCCTGCGCGGCCAGCACCTTCGCGAGCAATGCCTGCGGCAGCGGCTCGTCGGTCTGGTAGTGCTTCGCGTAATGCGCCAGCACCTGCGGATCGCGCGCCCACATCTCGTTGTACTGCGACGGGTATTCCACGAAGTCGCGCGGCACGCGCGTGCCGGCGAGGCTGCGGTAGGTCGAGTCCGAGAACATGCTGTGCAACGCATGGCCGAACTCGTGGAACATCGTCGTGACCTCGTCGAAGGTCAATAGCGTCGGTTGGCCGGCCGATGGCTTCGGGATGTTGAGGTGGTTGGCCACGACCGGCTTCTCGCCGAACAGCCGCGACTGCGACACGTAGTCGCTCATCCACGCGCCACCCTGCTTGCTGTCACGGGCGTAGTAGTCGGCGATGAAGATCGCCAGCACCGAGCCGTCACGATCGGTGACGTCGAACACGCGGACGTCGGGCTCGTAGACCGGGAGGTCGGTTCGCTCCCTGAAGCTCAGGCCGTACAGCTCGTGCGCCGCGTAGAACACGCCGTCCTTCAGCACGTGATCGAGCTCGAAGTAGGGGCGCACCTGCGCCTCGTCGAACGCATAGCGCTGCGCGCGCACCTGCTCGGCGTAGAACGCCCAGTCCCACGGCTGCAGCTCGAACGATGGCGTCCGCGCAGCGGCGGCCTGTTGATCGATGAGCTGCTGGATCGCGGCGCCTTCCTTCTTCGCGTTGGCCAGCGCGGGCGCCGCGACCCGGCTGAGCAACCGGTTGACGGCGTCCGTCGTGCCGGCCGTCTCGTCGGCCAGCACCCAGGCCGCGTGGTCGGGGTAGCCGAGCAGCTTCGCGCGTTCGGCGCGCAGCCGGACGATGTCGGCGACGACGGCCGTGTTGTCGAACGGGCCGCCGATGTTGCGGGCGATCGAGACTTCGTAGATCCGCTGGCGCAGCGCGCGATCCTTCAACTGCGCGAGGACCGGCTGCGTCGTCGTGTTCTGCAACGGCAGCAGCCAGCGGCCGTCGAGGCCACGCGCCTTCGCGGCGTTGGCCGCGGCGGCGATCTGCGGCTCGGACAGACCGTCGAGTTGCCTCACGTCGTCGATCTGCACTGCCGCGGCCTGCACGCCGCCGAGCACGTTGTGCTGGAACTGCGTGGTCAGCGAGGACAGCGTCGTGTTGAGCGTGCGCAACGTCGCCTTGTCGGCGTCCGACAGCGCAGCGCCCGCGCGCGCGAACTGCGTCCAGGTCCGCGTCAACAGTTGATACGACTCGCCGTCGAGGCCGAGCGAGTCACGTCGATCGTAAAGACTCTTTACCCGTGCGAACAACGCGGGATCGAGATAGATCGCGTCCGAATGCGCCGCGAACTTCGGCGCCATCTCGGTCTGGATCTTCCGACGTTCCGGATCGGAGTCGGCCGACGTCAGGTTGCCGAACGTGGTGCGCACGCGCGCGAGCAACTGCCCGGTGCGCTCCATGGCGACGATGGTGTTGTCGAAGGTCGGCGCCTGCGACGCGTGGGCGATGGCGTCCATCTCGGCGCGTTGCGCGGCCATGCCGGCCTCGAACGCCGGCCGGAAGTCGGCGTCGTGGATGCGGTCGAAGGCCGGGTATTCGAGCGGCAGGGTGCTCGGCGCCGCGAACGGGTTGCTCGCGGGAAGGGTGGGTTCGGCCGCGGCCAGCGGCTGGGTCAGCGTCATCAGCATGGGCAGCAGCGCGAGAACAAATCGGGGACGGGCGTGACTCACGGGGCGGTCCGACCCGGCTGGAATGCCGGCTCGCCCATCTGCCACAGCGCGAAGCTCCACAGGTCCGCGGTCTCCTGCTCGAACTGCGAGCGGTTGGAGCCCATCCCGTGTCCGGCGTCGTAGTCGATGCGCAGCAGCACCGGCTTGCCCGATGACGTGGCGGCTTGCGTGCGCGCCGTCATCTTCGTCATGTGCCACGGCGCCACGCGCGGATCGTTGGCGCCGGTCGCGAAGACCACCGCGGGATAAGGCGTACCGTCGACGACGTGCTCGTACGCGGCCATCGCGTACAGGCCATGGAAGCCGTCCTCGGTCTTCGTCGAGCCGAACTCGGAGACGTTGGGTGGTCCGTTGGGCTCGGTCTCTGCACGCAGCGTGTCCGACATGCCGACCTGATCGAGGATCACGGCGAACAGGTCGGGTCGCCACGTCATCGCCCCGCCGACCGTGATGCCGCCGGCGCTGCCACCGTTGGCCGCGAGCTTCTTCGGGCTGGTGTATTTCTGGTCGACCAGGTACTGGCCGCACGCGACGAAGTCGAGGATGGTGTTGGGCTTGGTCCGCATCATGCCGCCGCGATGCCAGTCCTCGCCGTAGTCGCCGCCTCCGCGGATGTGCGCGATCGCGTACACACCGCCGCGCTCGATCCAGGCCACCGCCGTCGAGCGGAACGCCGACTCCGACACGATGCCGTACGCGCCGTAGCCCTGCAGGATCGTCGGATGGCTGCCGTCGAGCGCGCTGCCCTTCTTGTAGATGATCGACAGCGGCACGCGCGTTCCGTCGTAGCTCGTGACCAGCACTTCCTTCGATTCGATCTGCGACGCGTCGATCTTCGACGGCGGCTGCAGGCCCGAGTCCGTCGTGACGTCGCGCGCCGGATCGTAGGCGTACAGCAGCGGCGTTCGCGACCAGCTCTGCAGGCTGAACAGCGCGCCTGGCCGGTCGGGGTCGGTGATGGGGCCGAACACGTTGCCGGCATACGGCGTCGGCACCGGCCTCGCGCCCTTGCCGTCGAAGTCGGTCCGCACGAGTTGTGACTCGGCGCCGTCGCGTACGCGGTAGTAGAGGCCGTCCTGCGCGAGGCCGAAGCCGGTGATGACGCCGCTGCCTTCGGGCACGATCACGCGCGGATGCCGAACGTCCGGCCGGGCGAGCGACGTCGCGAGGATGCGGAAGCGCGATGCGTCCTTTCGCGACAGGAAGTACAGCGTGTCGCCCCGCATCGCGACATCGCTGACGCCGTCGCCGACATCGGCCACCTTCTTCCAGGCGGTGGCGGGACCGGTCGCCTGCGCCAACGGCGCGACGTAGATCGACGACGGGTTCTCGTCCATGTTGTGGTTGGCGATGGCGACTGCCCAGGTCGACGCGGCGGTGCCGAGCACGTACGTGCCCTGCCCTTCGGGTACGGCCAGCTTCGACACGCCGCGACCGAAGACCACCGGGTCGCTTTCGCCATCGGGCCCCTTGCCGAGCACATGCAGATACGTCCGCGCGTTGTACTCGGTCTCGTTGGCCGGCGTGTCGGCCGTCGGCTTCGCGAACTTCATGTAGAAGAACGAGCGGTTGTCGGGACGCCACGTGACGATCGCGTCGTGCGCGCGTTCGATCTTCTCGGCCAGCGGCTGGCCGGTCGCCACGTCCATGACCTGCAGCACGCTGGCTTCGGACCCGCCGGCGGACAGGCCGTAGGCGATGGTCTTGCCGTCCCACGACGGCTGGTAGTAGTCGAGGGCGTAGTGGGTGGGCGTGCCCGCGCCCAGCGTCGACGGGTCGAGCAGCAGGTGTTCCTCGCCGACGAACCCGTCGCGCCAGACCAGTCGCGGTTGCTGCATGCCCGGCTCGCTCAGCAGATAGAAGTAACGCTGACCGCGCTGGACGATGCCGCCGCGCCGCGTATCGCTGTTGGCGAGCGCGTGGATGCGCGCCAGCAAGGCCTCGCGTCCGGGGATCGCGTCGAGCACGCCACGCGTGTACCCGGCCTGCGCCTTCATGTACGTCTGGACCTCGGGATCCTTGAGGTTCTCGAGATAGCGATAGGGATCGACGACCGGCGTGCCGAAGTAGACGTCCGTGACCGGACGGACCGGAGCGACCGGGGGCACCGGCGAGGAAGCGGTCTGCGCGAATGCGATCGTCGCGCTGCTCGAGAGCAGGACGGCGGTGAGAGAGAGGCTCGAGATGGGGCGCATGCGGGTCCGGTCCGAGAGGGAAAGGCGAGAGTCTAGCGCCGCGCCCGGACGGATCGAGGGCTACCTGTGCGAATGATCCGAACCGGCTTGAGCTGACTTGCGGTTCAGCGTCCGACGACGGGTGCACGGTGGAACGACGGTGCACGCTGCGCCTTCCGTCTTCGCGCGCTGCCCATCGGCATGCATGCGGAGGCGATCCGTCGACGTTCACGAACGACCCAGGAGACCGCATGAGCGACATGACCCTGCAAGACCTCTCGAAGAAGATGGCCGACATCGACTTCGCGATGCTGATCACGAAGACCACGGCCGGCCAGATCTCGGCGCGGCCGATGAGCAACAACGGCGAGGTCGATTTCGACGGCGATTCCTACTACTTCACATGGGAAGACTCGCGGATGACCGACGACATCGAACACGACGCCGCCGTGGGCCTCACGTTCTCCGGCAACAAGGGCCTGTTCGGCAAGCCGCCGCTGTTCGTCTCGGTCGAAGGCCACGCCGAACTGATCCGCGACAAGGCACAGTTCGAAGAGCATTGGACGAAGGACCTCGACCACTGGTTCAAGGACGGCATCGACACGCCGGGCGTGACGATGATCAAGGTCAAGGCACACCGCGTGCATTACTGGGACGGCGAGGATCAGGGCGAACTGGTGGTTTGATGCAGCGAAGCGCGCGAGGCTCGTTCAGTCGGGTCTCGCTCGTAGTCTTAGGAACCATCCGTTCGCGACGGCGCCTGCGCCCATCAGCACGCATGTCCCGAAGAACACGGCGCGCATGCCGACGTGGCCGCCGACGAAGCCGCCGAGGACCGGACCGATGACCTGTCCCGCGTACTGCGCAGACACCGAGTAGCCGAGCGCGAAGCCGACGACGGACGTCGGCACATGATGGCGGATCACGGCCGCGATGCACGGCAAGAGACCCCCGAGCGCGACGCCCATCGCGAAGCGCAGCGCGATGAGCTGCCACGCGTTCGTGACCAGCGCCTGCGGGATCAGCAACAGCGTGGCCGTCGCCAGACAGCCGACGACCACGCGCCAGTGGCCGATGCGGTCCGCGAGCTCGCCGAGGCGCGACGCCGACACGATGCTGCCGAGCGCGGCCGCGGCCATCACGAAGCCGGCGGTGATCGTGATGCGTGCCGGGTCGTCGACGAGGCTCGCGACGTAGACGGTGATGATCGGCTCGATCGACATGTTGGCGAGCATCAGCAACGCGCCGGTGGCCAGCATCGCGAACAGCGGACCCTTGTCGGGGATGGCGCGCCAGCCGGACTGGATGGATCGCTGGTCGTCGACGTGGGCGACGCGCGGCTTCGGCGTTTCGCGGATCAGCGTCAGCGTCGCCAGGAACGCCACGAAGATCGCCGCGCCCGACGCGAAGAACGTGTTGCGGATGCCGATCAGCGGCGGCAGCGCGCCGCCGACGAGCGGGCCGACAAGGTTGCCCGTCATGATCGCAACCGACAGCGTGCCCAGCGCCCACCCCGAGCGCGCCTTCGGCGTCTGCGTCGCGACCAGCAGCGTGGAGCCCGACGCGTAGCCGCCGAGCAGGCCGGTCAGCAGCCGCAGTGCCACGAGCTGCCAGACGTCGTGCACGAGCCCGATCGCACCGATCGCCACGGCCATGCCGAGGCTCGCGCGGATCAGCATGAGTTTCCGGCCGTAGCGATCGGCGAGGCGGCCCCACACCGGCGCCATCAAGGCCGCGCTGAGAAAGGTCGCGCCGAACGCGATGCCCGACCACTGCACGATCGCGGCCGGATCGTGTTCGCCGAGTTGCTCGATGTAGAGCGGCAGGAACGGCAGCAGCAGCGTCATGCCGACGATCGTCGTGAACGCGCCGAACATGCAGACGACGAGATTGCGTCGCCAGTGGGGATGGTCGAGAAGTGGCGGCGTGGTCGGGGTCGTCATGGCGCGATTGTGCCGGTCGCCGGCGACAACCCGATGGGATCGCTTCGACGCAACGAGCGGCAGCGTCCGGCCGCCGACCGACGTTCGCCCGCGTGGCGTCGCTGCGTCCGTGGGCTCTGCGAGATCAGCCGCGGATGCCGCTCGCGCGAGGACGGTCGACGGAAACACAACCCGCATCGCTTGGCGTCAGCTTGCAATTGCCGCCCCGCAGAGCATCATCACGGACGTCGACTTTCAGGAGCAGTCATGCGCATGGCCATCGAACACCAGCAGGAACGCGTCGCATCGGGCTTCGGACGCGCGTGGCGGCTGGGCCTCGTCGCCGCATGCGCGCTGCTGTTGTCGGCCTGCGGCTACAACAGCTTCCAAAGCGGCGACGAGGCGGTCAAGGCGTCGTGGAGCGAGGTCGTCAACCAGTACCAGCGCCGCGCGGACCTCGTGCCCAACCTCGTGAATACGGTGAAGGGTTATGCGGCGCAGGAGAAGGACGTGCTGATCGGCGTCACCGAGGCGCGCGCGAAGGCGACGAGCATCCAGGTCACGCCCGAGACGCTCAACGATCCCGAGGCGTTCAAGAAATTCCAGCAGGCGCAAGGCGAGTTGTCGGGCGCGCTGTCGCGGCTGATCGCGGTCACGGAGAACTATCCGCAGCTCAAGTCGGACCAGAACTTCCGCGACCTGCAGGCGCAGCTCGAAGGCACCGAGAACCGCATCGCGGTGGCCCGCAACCGCTACATCCAGACGGTGCAGGCCTACAACGTGTCGGTGCGCTCGTTCCCCAACAACCTGACGGCGATGGTGTTCGGCTACAAGCCGAAGGAGAACTTCACGGTCGCCGACGAGAAGAGCATCTCCAACGCGCCGACGGTGAAGTTCTGAACGCGCGGGGAGTGGGTCGCCAGGGGACTGTCTGGCGTGACGCGCTGTGGACGCTCGCGTGGCTGTGCCTCGTCTGCGTCGCGCACACGGCCCACGCGCAGGACGCGCCGATCCCCGCATTGACCGCACGCGTCACCGACACCGCGCAGCTGATGACGCCCGATCAGCGCACCGCGCTCGAGGCGGTCTTGGCCGATTACGAGGCCAAGAAGGGCACGCAGATCGCCGTGCTGACCGTCTCGTCGACGGCGCCCGAGGCCATCGAGCAGTACGGCATCCGCGTCGCCGACGCGTGGAAGATCGGCCGCAAGAGCACGGCCGACGGGATCATCCTGATCGTCGCGAAGGACAACCCGCCAGCGCTGCGGCGGCTGCGCATCGAGGTCGGCCGCGGGCTCGAGGGCGCGGTGCCGGACGCTTACGCGAAGCGGATCATCGACGAGAACATCGCGCCGCACTTCCGGCAGGGCGACTACTACGGTGGCCTGGTCGCTGGCGTCGAGCGCATCGAAGGCTTGCTGGAAGGCGAGGCGCTGCCGCCGCCGGCGACCCGCACGACATCGTCTGTTCAGACGGGTTCAGGCGGCAACGGACTGGGTGGCTTCGGCCTCGTGATCGTGTTGTTCATCGTGCTGCCGATCCTGCTGCGGCTGTTCGGTGGCGGGCGCAGCATGGGCTACGCGGCGGGAAATCGGGGATCGAACGGCGGGCTCGGTTCGTTCGTCACCGGAGCCGTGCTCGGCAGCCTGATCAACCGGGGCGGCGGCGGTGGCGGGTTCGGTGGGGGAGGCGGAGGCGGTGGTGGAGGATTTTCCGGCGGTGGCGGTGACTTCGGCGGCGGCGGTGCGTCGGGCAACTGGTGATGGACGTCGCCCGCGTGCTCCGGCACGTCCGCTCCACGCAGCGCGACGCCCGCAAGCTGTTCGACCGCGATGCGCTGCAGCGGCTGCAGCAGGTGATCGCCGACGGCGAGGTTCGGCATCGCGGCGAGGTCAGGCTGATCGTCGAATCGGCGCTGCCGCTGCGCAAGGTCGTGCGCGGCATGACGACGCGGCATCGGGCGATCGATCTGTTCGGGAGTTATCGGGTGTGGGATACGGAGGACAACAACGGGGTGCTGCTGTATCTGAACGTGGCCGATCGAAGGATCGAGATCGTCGCGGATCGGGCGGCCACGCGGGGTGTGGAGGAAGGGACTTGGCGCGCCATCGCGGCGAGAGCACAGCTTGCGTTCAAGGCTCGCGATTACGAAAGCGGCGCGGCGGAAGCGCTGGTCGGCATTCACGACGCTCTGACGCTGGCCTTCCCGGCAGATGCGAATGCACCACGGGGAGAGTTGGCCGATACGCCGGTGATGCGGTGAGGATCGGGTGTTGCCCGAGTCCGTCGGAACGTATCGTCCGTATCAGGTCAACCAGCATTGGGTATACGCGAGCCCACCGATCGTGAGACGTGCGTCTTGCCCGTATCGATCGAATTTCCGTTTCGATTACGACGCCAGCCCGTCATCCCGGACCTTCGTGAAGCGAACCCCGCTGAGCACGGATCGCATCCTCAAGCAGTGAGCGCTCCGCTTCGCTTGCGACGCATGAAGCCGAGCGCGGCGAGCCCCAGACCCGACAGGCCCAGGGATTCCGGTTCTGGAATGGCCGTTGCAGTCACCGGATCTACGGTGATCATCCCGCCGCTGACGATGCGGGAACTGGGCGTCGCATAAAAGAAGCGGGGGCCAGCGTCGTAGATGGTCGAGAGCCAAATAATGAAATCCTGGGTACCACCGTGCACATTCTGGGCATTCAGCGTGTCATAGATGGTGAGAAAGAATGGACCCGCAGGATCGTATGCGTAGGCGATCGATCCGCTAACGGGGACCGAGATCGTCGCGCCGACAATGTTTCCGCTCGACGCGACCGCATCGTCGTACGTGAACTTGAATGCGCCGGTAATGGTCAGGTTCGGCGCGTTGGCGATATTCGTGACGACGAACGTATCGTCGATGGTGACCAACGATGCCGAGGCGAAGGGCGAAACGAGCACAAGCAAGAGGACAGCGATGAGCTTGGTCATTGAATCTGGAAGAGTGAGACGTCGATGATGCAAGGAAGTGCTTCAGGCGGACGAGTTCTCGTGACAACCGGCGTTCGCCGCGCGAGCCGTGCGACCTGACGGCACGACGCCCGCTTCGGGAACGCCTCGAGGTGCCGAGGCGAAAGACGTCAGGCTACGAGAAACGACCAGTGCGATCCAGTGCTTGTTTCTCAGCAAGGTGTTGCTTGAATCGCAACGCGCATCGCAGCACGCTCACCGCTCATTGAGGTGCGTGGGGATCGCCACGGCGTGACCCGACCGAATGTCGACGACCGCGAGCCAGGTCGCCGGGCCCGGCGAGCGTTCGGCCATGAGCGGGCAGATCGATCGACTCGCCAGGGTCGGCGCGGAAGCTCGTGTGCGGGCCGACCGACGGGCGCGTGATCACGGTCGAAGCCCGAACAGCCTCTCCGCATTCCTGCCCAGAATCGCGATCCGCTCGTCCGTCGTCAGCGTCCCCGTATTCATCACGACCTCGACCGGATGCTCATCCCACGGAATCGGATGGTCGCTGCCGACCACGACCTGACTCGCCCCCACCTCCGCGACGAGATGCCGCAAATTCTCCGGCGTGAACACCAGCGAGTCGAAGTACAGCTGCTTCAGGTATTCGCTCGGCTGCTTCTTCAACGTCACGTCGGGGCTGCAGTTGTTCGGTGACACGAAGCAACTGTGGTCGGAGCGGGCGGCGTTGGTCGGCTGGAAGCCGCCGCCGTGCGCCGCGAGGACCTTGAGGCGCGGGTAGCGATCGAGCGTGCCTTCGTAGATCAGCCGCTGCAGCGCGATCGTCGTGTCGAGCGGGTTGCCGATCACGTTCGAGATCCAGCCGTTGCCCTTGAAGCGCGTCGCGAGCTCGGGCGTCGACTGCGGATGGATGAAGAGCACGGCGCCGAGCGCCTCGGCCTTCGCCAGAAGCGGCTGGAAACTCGCGTCGGAGAACTCGCGTCCGGCCACGCTGCCGCCGATCGCACCACCTTTCAGGCCGAGCTTCGTCACGGCCTCTTCGAGCTGCGTGGCCGCGACCTCGGGCTCCTGCATCGTCAGCGACGCGAGGCCGACGAAGCGGTCGGGCCGCGCCGCGCAGAGCTCGCTCATGTGGCGGTTGTTGAGCTCGCAGATGGCCTTCGCGGTCGCGATGTCCTTGCGGTACCAGTAGGGATTGATGCTGAGCACTTCGGTGTCGATCGACTGCGCGTCCATTTCGCGAAGGCGCTGCTCGAATGCGCCGTCGCCGATGAAGTGTTCGCGCACGCCCTTGACCGGCGGCAGCACGGCCTTCGCTTCGGCGCCCATCAGGTCGATGGCGTCCTGGAAGTAGCAGTGTGCGTGGGCATCGATCGTGCGGATGCGCTTGCCGTCGATGACGGTGGGTCCGCTGGGCGAAGTTGTCGTCGCCCGCTGCGCCTTCGCAGCGTCGAGCAGGCCGCAGCCGCAGAACGCGAGGCCGCCCAACGAGGCTTGCTTGAGGAAGCGGCGACGGGGGGTCATGGGGGCTCCTTCGATCGTATCTGGCGACTTCCGGCGAGTCGCTGGGAACGTTGCTGATCGGCTGGTTACGTGCGGGATGCACGGACGCCGCCGGGTCCCCGCCTTCGCGGGAACGACGGGGAGATGTGACGTGCCGAGATCCGGGTCAAGAGCAACTTGGGCCCCGGCCTTCGCCGGGGTGACAACCTGGTCATTCGCGCGCTT
>CAZZWS010000055.1:4255-20147 GCA_964657795.1 Beijerinckiaceae bacterium | reverse complement strand
GTCGAAGCCGAAGCGCGTGGCCACCTGCGTGGTCGCGATCCGCCGCAGCGGCAACGCCAGCGTCGCGGTCGGTGTCGGCCAGCGCAGCGTGGTGCCGGTGACGGCGTCCGCCACCGGCACGGAGGTCAACCGGGCCAGCACGTCGTCGGCGATCGTCTCGCCGTCGTCGTCCCGGAGCAGCTCGGCGACGAGCGCCGTGTCGTGATCGTGGATGACGCCGATGCGGGACTCGCCGCCCGCCGTGCGCGCTTCGGCGAGGAAGCGGCCGTGGTCGTCGAGCCACAGCGTCGTGGGCGTCGCGACCTCGCCGGTGTGGGCGACCAGGTCCCAGCCTTCGTCGTCGCGCGGCATGAGGCGCCAAACGAACGGCGTGTATGCGAGGTCGACGAAGACGCGCTGCGGTCCGTTCTGGAAGATCCAGCAGCGACCCGCGGCCGCGTAGTTGCGGTTGATGAAGCCGATCGTCGCCGCATGCGTGATCGGTTCCCGTGGACCGCTCACGCCATCGCCGATCCGCCAGCGACCGCGGGCATCGAGCACCAGCCAGCCCGTGCAATCGGGCACGTCGGGCCACTTGGCGAGCGCCTGCCTGACCAGTTCATCCATCCGCGTCTCCTTCGTCGATGCGACGTTCACGTGCCACCAGCCGATCGGCCAGATAGTGCACCACGCGACGCGGCATCCACAGGTCGCCGTCACGGCCGGCCGCCCGGAAGCCCACGTGCCCGCCGTGCTCGGGATAGTCGAGCGTCACCATCGACGAGACCTCGCCGGGTCCGGGCAGCGCGGATGCCGGGAGGAACGGATCGTTGCGCGCGTTGAGGACCAGCGTCGGGACCGCGATGCGCGGCAGATGGCGCTTGCTCGACGAGCGGTCGTAGTAATCGTTCGCGTCGACGAAGCCATGGACCGGCGCCGTGACGGCGTCGTCGAACGCGTGCAGCGTCCGCGCGGCCTCCATCGCGTCGCGCCGGAACAGCGACGCGTGCTGCGTCAGCTTGTGACGGCTCTTCCGCTTCAGCGTCAGCAGGAAGTTCCAAGCGTAGAAACGATTGAAGCCGCGACGCAGGCTGACGCTGCCGGCGCCGAGGTCCAGCGGCGCCGAGACGGCTGCCGCGGCGGCGACGACCTCGCGCGCCGCATCGCCCCGTTCGCCGAGCCACTTCAGCAGCATGTTGCCGCCGAGCGAAATGCCGGCCGCGACGACCGGTCCGGGCGCCGTGGCCGCGACGCGTCGCAGCACCCAGTCGATCTCTTCGCTGTCGCCCGAGTGATAGAAGCGTGGACCGAGGTTGGGCGTGCCGCCGCAGCCCCGGAAATGCGGCGCGACGCCGTGCCATCCGCGCGCGCTGGCGGCCGCCATCAACCCCCGCACGTAGCGGGCGCCGGCATGCCCCTCGAGTCCGTGGAAGACGACCAGCGTCGGTCGTGCCGACGAGTCGACCGTCTCGTCGCGCACGACATGATCGACGTCGATGAAGTCGCCATCCGGCGTATCCCATCGTTCACGTCGATAGCGGACCGGCGCGCGCCGCCAGAGCAGCGCCGGCACGATGGTCTGCAGATGCGGACCCCGCAACCACCACGCCGAACGGAACGCGCTGTCGCCGTACGGCGTGCGACCGCTCGTCGTCACGGTTCAGTGCAGCGTGCCTGTGGAAGGCGACGGCATCGAGTCGGCATCCTGCGTCGTCACCGACGCGTGATGGATCACCATGCGCCACCCTTCGGCGCCCTTGAAGAAGACCTGCGTGACCAGCACGTTGACGGCCATCGTCCGTTGCGTCGCCGGCTGGCCGGGGTGCGTTCCCGTTCCCATTTCGCCTTCGGTCCGCACGAGAGCCATCACGCGCGACAGCACGCTGTGCACCGAGACCAGCGACGCCTGCATGATCCGCGGCTCGGTCGGCCGCACGGTGATCGGCCCATTGGACAGGATCTCGCGCCACGACGACGCGATGGCCTGATGACCCAACAGGCGCGGGCCGCCAGGATGGATGCAGGCGATCTCTTCCTCGTTCGACCAGCAGTCCATCAGCGCATCGACGTCGCCCGATTCGAGCGCGTCGTAGAACGCGGTCTCGACCGCTTCGGGCGTGGCGTGGAGGCTCTTCAGTCTGGGCATGGGACGAGGTAGCGCACGAGGATGCGGGTCACGGTTCGGCCGCGGTCGTATCGGCGACATTCTGCAACGAATCCAGCACCTGCCGGGGCGTGATGCCGACGAGGCAGTTGAGGTGGCCGAGCGGGCAGGTGCGTTCGAAGCAGGGGCTGCAGTCGAGATGCAGCCACAGCACCTGCGCGCGCGCGGACAACGGCGGCGTGTGGCGCGGATCGCTCGAGCCGAACAGCGCGACCTGCGGACGCGACAACGCGGCCGCCACGTGCATCAGCCCCGAGTCGTTGCCGACCACGGACGCGCCGGCGATCAGCGCGATGGCCTCGGCCAGCGACGTGCGGCCGGCGAGGTCGTGCAACCGGCCGCCGCGGTCGTCGACCTGCGCGACGATCGCGGTCGTGATCGCACGATCGCCGTTGCCGCCGAGCAGCACGACGTGCGCCGCGGGCCGCTCGACCAGCAGGCTGCCGGCCAGCGCGGCGAAGTGTTCGGCGGGCCAGCGCTTCGCGGGACCGTACTCGGCGCCGGGACACAGCGCGATGATCTCGGCACCGGCAGGCAACGCGTGACGTGCGCGCGCCGCGACGACCTGCGCTTCGGCGACGACGAGTCGGGGCGATGGCAACGGGTTCGCGATTGCGCCGCCCGCCAGCGCCGCGTAGCGCGCGCTCATGGCGAGCGCCGGATCGGGGCCGGAGACGCGCCGGTTGACGAGGCCGAAACGCGACTCGCCGCGATAGCCGATGCGCTCGGGAACGCCGGCCAACCACGGGATCAGCGCGGACTTGAAGCTGTTGGGCAGGACGAACGCCCGATCGAAGCCGTCGGCCCGCAACGCGCGCGCGAGGCGACGACGAGCCGACCACTGCAAGGCACCGTGCGCGAGGTCGGTCGCGACGACTGCGTCGACCTCGGGCATCGCTTCGAGGACCGGCGCCACCCAGCGCGGCGCCAGCGCGACGATGCGCTGGTCGGGGTGCGCCCGCTTCAGCAGCATCAGCAGCGGCTGCGCCATCAACGCGTCGCCGATCCAGTTCGGCGCGACGACGAGCGTCTTCATCGCCGGCATGCCGAATCGAAGTGAACGCTCAGTGCGAGTGCACGACGGCGCCCGGCTTGAGCCGGTATTTCGTACCGCAGTAAGGGCACATCGCCTGGCCGGTCGGCACCACGTCGAGGAAGACGCGCGGGTGCTGGCTCCACAACGCCATCCGTGGGTTGGGACAGAACGCCGGCAGGTCCTTGCCGTCGAGTTCCACGAACGCGGGCTCCTCCGATGCCATGGGGCTTGCTTCCATCGTCCGCCCTCAGATCTTCGACAGCCAGGACGCGTACTTCGGATTAAGGCCGTTGACGATGTCGAAGAACGCCGTCTGCAGCTTCTCGGTGATCGGACCGCGCGTGCCCGACCCGATCGGCCGGCTGTCGAGTTCGCGGATCGGCGTGACCTCGGCGGCCGTGCCGGTGAAGAACGCTTCGTCGGCGATGTAGAACTCGTCACGCGACATGCGCTTCTCGAAGCACGGGATGCCGAACTCGGCGGCCAGCGTCATGATGGTCTGGCGGGTGATGCCGTCGAGCGCGCCGCCCGACAGATCCGGCGTGTAGAGCTTGCCGTCGAGCACCATGAAGACGTTCTCGCCGGAGCCCTGACAGACGTAGCCTTCGGGGTCGAGCAGCATCGCTTCCTCGTAGCCGTCGTTGAGGGCTTCCTGGTTGGCGAGGATCGACACGGTATAGTTGCCGACCGCCTTCGCCTTGCACATCGTGACGTTGGAGTGGTGATGCGTGAACGACGAGGTCTTGACGCGGATGCCCTTCGTGATGCCGTCCTCGCCGAGGTACGCGCCCCACGGCCAGGCTGCGATCGCGACGTGGATCGTGTTGCCCTTCGCGGCCACGCCGAGCTTCTCGGAACCGATGAAGACCAGCGGCCGGATATAGCAGCTCTTGAGCTGGTTCTGCCGGACGACTTCCTTCTGTGCCTCGACGAGCGTCGCGTGATCGAACGGGACCTTGAGCTGGAAGATCTTGGCGCTGTTGAGCAGGCGCTTCGTATGGTCCTCGAGACGGAACACGGCGGTCGAGCCGTCGGCCTGCTTGTACGCGCGGACGCCTTCGAAGACCCCCATGCCGTAATGCAGCGTGTGCGTGAGGACGTGGACGGTGGCGTCGCGCCAATCGACGAGCTTGCCATCCTTCCAGATGAAGCCGTCGCGGTCGGCCATGGACATGGGGATCTCCAGCGGGTAGGTGTCGGGGAACTGCGGGGGAACTGCGGTTGAGGAGCCTCGCATTCTAGCAACGGCGCCGTACCGTCTCCGGGCGAGCGCCGGAACACGCGTTCGCGAGTCGCGAGGACGATCGGCCGATTGCTTCAGGTCTCAACCATCGGCAAATGCTGCGGTCCCACGCTTCGAATGGAACGAGGAACGTTGCGTTGCAGCATTACCGGGACCATGGATTCATGTCGAGATACTTGACACTTCAAACATAAGCTACTGCTATAAGTCCCTGAAAATAGGGTTGTTCATGTTTTGGCATACGTCTTGCTGAACGCCTCGCCCAACCTAGACGAGGTTCCCATGATCATCCGTACCCTTGCTTCGACGGTCCTTCTCGCCCTTGCGTGCATCCCGAACGCGAACGCGTCGATCGTGACTTACGCGTCGCGCGCCGCGTTCAGCACAGCCAATCCGACGGCCACGACCGAAGGTTTCGAAGGCATCACGACGCCGACCTCCAACGGCATCGGCAACGTTTCCTACGGCACGACGTTCAGCCGCGGCGCGCTGACCGTCACCGACGGTGGCGTCAGCGGCGCCGCGCTCAACGTGCTCGACAACACGTACGTCAACGGCGGCAACCAGATTCGGAACCGGTTCGGTGTCGCTGCAGGGTCCGTGCTCGACGCGGCCTACGGCGATATCACGTTGACGTTCGGTGGGGGCATCACGGCCTTCGGCATCGATCTCGCGACCATCGCACGGGGCTTCGTCGGCAGTTCGAGCGCCACGTTCGGATTCCTGGTCGATGGCGTCTCCATCGGTAGTTACAACTACAGCGGCTCGTCCGGCTTCGGGTTCTTCGGTTTCACCGATTCGGTGGCTTTCACGACGCTGAAGATCACCAATACCGCTCGCGTCTACGACGACGTGTTCGACAACGTCTCCTTCGTCGCGGCGCCCGCGGCGGTCGCCGTGCCGGAGCCCGACTCGATCGCGCTGTTCGGCCTCGGCGTGATGGCTATCGCCGTCGCACGTCGCCGCAAGGCCGCCTGAATACCGCGTGCTAATACGGAGGCGGTCGTGCGAGCGACCGTCTTCTTTCATTTCGGGTCATCGGCAACGGCGCGCATGGCGACCGGCGCCGAAGCGTGGCGACGCCACGGCCGTCCATCCGACGACCCGTCACGCCTGCGCCCGCCCGTCGTCGAGTCGATAGTCGAAATCGTAGAAGTGCTGCCCGTCCTCGATGCGGATGGCCATGCGGCCTTCGAGTCCGGCGAGTTCTTCGGTTCCGGAGTCCGGCACGACGGTGACCGACAGCGTCGGCGCCCCCCGGTTCATCGTCCCCGCGTGCTGCAGCATGAACGTCCCACTGCGTCCCTCGAGCGTCCCGTCGACCCGTTCGATCGCGACGTAGCCCGCCGAACCCTTCGTGGCGGTCATGCCGGTCAGCATCTCGCCGACGCTCGTGGCGTCGAGCGCCCCGTGATAGCGCTTGTCCAGCGTCATCCGGCCGATGCCGCTGTCCAGCGCCGCGTCGTGGACGGGCTCCTTGTCGATCGCCACGTCGAACATACCGCTGATTCGCGTCGTCATGTCATTCCCCAGATCCGCTCACGGACCGATGATGATAGCGACGACACCACGCAGCGACGGCGTTGGCCATGCTGAAAAGCCGCTGTCCTACAGCGCGTCCGTTGCGATAGACTTACGCTGCAGTGCAACATAAACCTCGCGCGATCGACTTCGCGCGATGAATTCCGGAACGTGACGATGAAGCTGAATCGATGGATGTCCGCGGCGAGCAGCCTGACGCGGCAGGGCCGGCTCGTCGATGCGACGACGCTGCTGACCGACGGTCTGTTGCGCGCGCTCGATCGCGCCGGCAAGGTGCCGGCCGCGGCGGACAGTCCTGCGTCGGTGAGATCGCCATTGGCCCCCGCCGCCAAGGCGATGAAGCGCGTCGCCCGTGCGCTGCTCGATCGCGTACCCGCCGTCGAACGCTCCTTCGGCGACCCGCCCGAGGGCAAGGGCGCCTTCCTGTCCGCGACGCACGCATTCGGCGGCCTGACGCGGACCTACAAGCTGTTCGTGCCGTCCGCCGCCGAATCGCAGCCGGCACTGGTCGTCATGCTGCACGGCTGCACCCAGGGCCCCGACGACTTCGCCGCCGGCACGCGAATGAATGTCGCGGCCGAGGCAGGCGGCTTCCTCGTCCTCTATCCGCACCAGTCGCGCGAAGCCAATGCCTCGGCGTGCTGGAACTGGTTCGGCGCGAAGGAGCAGCGCGGTCAGGGCGAGACCGCGTTCCTCGCGGACCTCGTGCGGCAAGTCGTGGCCGACCATCGTGTCGATCCGGCGCGGGTCTACGTCGCCGGCCTTTCTGCCGGAGGCGCGATGGCGGCCAACCTCGCGGCCACGCATCCCACGCTGTTCGCCGCGGCGGCCATTCATTCGGGCCTGCCGGCCGGCGCCGCGAGCAACCTGCCGGACGCGTTGCTGGCGATGCGCAATGGCGCGCGGAAGCGGGCTTCGGCTCCGACCACGGTCCCGACCATCGTCTTTCAGGGCGACGCGGACAGGACCGTCCATCCGTCCAACGGCGACCGCGTGATCGACGCGGTCGTGGGCGATCGTCGCTTGCGGCGGACGACCTCCGTCCAGACCGTGGCGGGCGGTCCGCCGTTCACGTGCACGCGCTACAGCGACGACCAGGGCCGCGCGGTCGGGGAGTCGTGGGCCCTTCACGGCGCCGGCCATGCCTGGGCCGGCGGCGCGAACGCCGGCACCTATACCGATCCGAAGGGCGTCGACGCCACCGCCGAGATGCTGCGCTTCTTCGACGCGCAGCGACGCTGACCGCGCTTGCTGCCCGGACGCCGCACGGGCGTCTCCTGCACCGCCGTCAGACTCGATGACGGTGCGCGGCGAGCGTGCGGCGCCGGCGAGTGCCCGATCCTTTATCGCGAAACCGGTCGCGGGACCGAGTAGCGCGGAAACGGCTTGTAGACTCCAACTGCTTTCCAAGCGGTGAGCGATCCGACCGTGCTATAAACCAGACCGCGAACGGCTGCATTCACCGTTGACGCATGTCTGAACGGTGAGTCGTTCAAAACGGAAACCCGACATCGCCAAAGACTTCTTTCACGTCGTCACCGCCCAGAAGCGGCTGAGGATTCGAGAGTCAGAAGCCGCCAACCAGCCCATGATCGATCGCGGGATCGTCGATGAAGCGATTGCGTCGCGAGTCCGGCCCGTACTTTCCCTGCGGTACTCGATTCCGATCGCCGATGAAAACGACCATTCAATTCCAATAAATCAACGCGCGATCCAGCGTCCATCATCGATACCACAACGGTCGCGGGCCCATTCGCCGATGATCATGTTCCTTCGATCGGCTATACGGATCCCACGGCGCGTTTCGATACCGAGGCGGCGGGCGAGGATGCCCCATTCTTCATGACAGTCGACAACCTGTTCGATCGCGACCCGCCGATCATTCCAACGAAATCGTATGGCGGATATCGCTCCACCAAGTTCTCTCCGTACGACGTTGTCGGGCGCTATCACGCTTGCAAGCGAATTTTTGATGAAGAATCAGGCCGATACGTTTAGCAAAATCCGTGTCCTGGATATGGGGCAGATCTATAACGGCCCCTATTGTGGATTACTTCTCGCACTGCACGGCGCAGATGTGATGAAGGTCGAACCGCCCGGCGGGGAGCGGCTGAGATTTCGCTCGACCGATCATGTCGAGGGACATGAATTCATGATGCTGAATTCAAATAAACGTAGCATCGTCATGAATCTGAAGTCGCCCCAGGGCAAGGAGCTGTTCCGTGATCTCGCGGCCGAGGTCGACGTCGTCATCGAGAACTTCGCGCCTGGCGCAATGGAACGGTTGGGGCTTTCGGCGAGAAGCTTGATGTCGCGCAATCCGCGCCTCATCTACGCGTCCGGAAAGGGGTACGGCTCGGACGGTCCTTATGCGGAAATGCCGGCGATGGACATCACGGTCCAGGCCATGGGCGGCGTTATCGCGGCTACCGGCTTCCCGGACGGTCCTCCGGTAAAAGCCGGGCCGGCCTTCGCCGATATCATGGGCGGCGTCCATCTGTTCGCGGGAATCGCCAGCGCCCTTTACCAGCGCGAGAAAACCGGACAGGGCCAGTTGGTGGAGGTGTCGATGCATGACACGATCTATCCCACGCTCGCGTCGCCGCTGGGCGCGATCTATAACAATCCAGGCATCGAGATGCCCGAGCGAACCGGCAATCGCCATAGCGGCATGGCGGTAGCGCCTTACAACGTCTATCGCGCCGCAGACGGGTATATCGCCGTCATGTCCGCGAAGCCGGCCCATGCGTCGGCGGTTGTGAGGCTGGTAGGCGGCGAGGTGATGGCGATGGATCCGCGGTTCAGCGGTTCAGCCGCGCTGATCGCGAATATCGATGCCCTCGACGCCGCGGTCGAGGCTTGGACGTCGCAGTACAAGCGCTGGGATATCGTCGCGAAACTGGCTGAGGTCGGTGTGCCGTCGGCTCCGGTCCTTTCCGTTCGCGAAGTCGCCGAGGATCCGCATCTGCGAAGCCGCGGCATGATCCGGGATGTCCAGCATCCCGTGTTGGGCAGCATACCGGTGCCCGGTTCGCCCATTCGAATCGGGACGTCCCATCTCGCAGACATTCGCGCGGCTCCGCAACTCGGCGCGGATAGTGACGACATATTGGGCGATGTTCTAGGCCTCGGCGGAGAGCAGCTCGCCGCATTGCGTGCTGCCGGCGCATTGGGAGACTGAACATGACCGGGAACTTCCGCCGCCCGATCCGTATCGCCAATTGCTCGGGTTTTTACGGCGATCGTGCGAGCGCGATGGCGGAGATGCTTCGCGGTGGTGAGATCGATGTTTTGACCGGCGATTATCTGGCGGAAGTGACGATGTTGGTCCTCGCAAAAAATCGTATCAAGGACCCGGCGGCCGGATACGCGAAAACCTTTCTTAGCCAGATCGAACCCCTCGTGGGCGAGATCGCGGCGCGAGGCGTCAAAGTCGTCGTCAATGCTGGCGGACTCGCGCCGGCAGTACTCGCCGAGCGGGTGCGGTCGATATGTCTCGCGCAGGGCGCAGACCTCTCGGTCGCCCACATCGAAGGCGATGATGTTCAACCCGCGCTCGCGCGTTTGCAGGCGGAGGGGCACACGCTGGCGCATTTGGACAGCGCCGAACCACTCGCGTCTTGGCCCTACGAACCGCTGACCGCGAATGCCTACCTTGGGGGATGGGGGATCGTCAACGCCCTCAAATCCGGGGCGGATATCGTTATCTGCCCGCGCGTGACGGATGCATCACTGATCGTCGGACCGGCGGCATGGTGGCACGGTTGGGCGCTCGAGGATTGGGACCTGCTGGCGGGGGCTGTCGCAGCCGGCCATGTGATCGAGTGCGGTACGCAAGCTACGGGCGGCAATTTTTCCGGCTTCCGTGTGCTTGAATGTCTGCAGAATCCGGGTTTTCCGCTGGCCGAGATCGCATACGACGGTACCAGCGTCATCACCAAGCACGCCGATACGGGCGGTTCAGTCACGACCGACACCGTCCTCGCGCAACTGCTTTATGAGATCCAGGGAACGGACTACCTGAATCCGGATGTGGTGACCCATCTCGATACCGTCAAGGTTGCCGCCGAAGGGCCGGATCGCGTGTCCATCAGCGGGACGCGCGGTGCGCCACCTCCGGCAACGACCAAGGTGGCCATCACCGCGATTGGCGGCTTCCAGAATGCAGTCGTGTTCGCAATGACCGGTCTCGACGTCGATGCCAAGGCCAATTCGATCGAACGCGCATTTCGAACATGGGCGGAAAATAAACCCGACGTTGCAGAGCTGCGCTTCGAAACGATCGGGACACCCGCCGACGATCCCGCTTCGCAACTCGCGGCGACCACGTTGCTCAGGGTTTCGATCAAGGGGAGCGCGGTTGTTGCAGGGCGCGACTTTTTCGATGCCACGATCGAGCTTGGACTTGCGAGCTACCCGGGCTTGTTCGTGTTGGGTGACGCCAATCGCAATGCCAGCATGTTCGGTATCTACTGGCCGGCGCTATTGCTGCAGTCACAGCTGGACCATCGCACGATATTGGCCGACGGAACGACATTACGCGCGCCAGTCCCTCCGAGTGGAACGCTTCAGGTACCTCGGTTAAAAAAGAAGGACCTCCCGCAGCGCGATTGGGGGCGAACCGAGTTCATACCACTCGCTTCAATCGCCAACATGCGATCTGGCGACAAGGGTGGCAACGCCAATCTTGGTGTCTGGGTGCAGACCGAACGTGCTTATCATTGGCTTCGTAGCGAACTGACGGTGGATGCGTTGCGCGCAATCCTGCCCGATACTTCAGCGTTGCACATGGATCGCTACGAACTGCCTAACATTCTCGCACTCAACTTTGTCATTCGCGGAATGCTTGACGAGGGTGCGACCGCAACCATGCGGATCGACCGGCAGGCCAAGGCGCTGGGCGAATATGTGCGTTCCCGTCGCTGGCGCATCCCCGTTGACCTGATCGGATCTCCTTCATGAAAGCGTTGCAACCCCGGCGCACGCTAGGACGCGAGTGGCGCGCCGGCTGGCGGACCGTGCTTGGCGCGGGCTTGGGACTCGGGACCGGTGCAGGCTTCAACTATTACTTGAGTAGTTTGTTCATCTCGCCGCTCGGCGCAGAGTTCGGGTGGTCGCGCGGCGAGATCACGCGCGGGAGCGGGTTTTTCCTGGTCATCGCCCTGCTTGCAATTCCGCTCGGCCGGCTGACCGATCGTATCGGTGTACGTCCCGTGATTCTCGTGTCCACGCTTGGTTTCGCGGGAGCATTCTTCGGCTTGGCCTCGCAGTCCGGCAGCTTGATCGCCTTCTACGGCTGGATAATCATGCTGAATGTCTTTTCATTCGGCACGTCGGTCATGCTGTGGACAAAGCCGGTAAGCGCGAAATTCGACTGCGCGCGCGGCAGTGCGCTGAGTGTTTCGATGGTGGTGATCCCGATTGCCGCTCTTCTATTGAGCGCGCCGTTTGCACACCTGATCGCGACCTATGGGTGGCGCATGGGTTATGTCGTTCTCGGTTTCGGGGCGTTGGCCGGCGGTTTGACCGGGCTCGCGCTGATCGGAGTTCAGCGTCATGACCGTGACGTCGATCGACACGCTCCCACCTTGACGATGGTGCCCCCTGGCAGGGGACGACAACTCGCCATGTTGTGCGCGGCCCTCTTAATCTACAACCTCCCCGCCGCTGGAATCCTGAGTCAATTGGCGCCCATTCTGGTCGACCTCTCCAAACGCGACGCGACCTCTATCGCCTGGCTGCTGGCGGCCATGCCCGCGGCGGTTATCGTGGGTCGCTTGGGCAGCGGCTTCCTGTTGGATCGATATCCCGCGAAATATGTCGCCATCGCCATCTTTATCGGTCCGGCGCTGGGTTGTATCTTCATGCTCGCTTCGAGCGGCAATGTGCCATTGCTGATGGCAGGAGTCGCTCTTTGCGGCTTGGCGCAAGGTGCGGAAGGAGATTTCGGCGCATTCTTGATCGCTCGCAACTTCGGCATGGAGTCATTTGCGGGGCTGTCGGGGATCGTAACGTTCTTCAATTTCGGCGGACACGCACTTGGTGCGCTGACGTTCGGCATCGCCTACGATAAGTTCGGATCTTACAATCCAATGCTTACTCTGGGGTCGATCGAATATTTCGTGGCCGCGGTCTTGTTATATTGGGTCGCGCATCATCCCCGGGCGGCTACTTTCACCGACGAACAGGAAAATCACGTCTCGACATTCGATCCGGTATATTAAGTAAGCGCGCGCCGGGACGCGCTTGGCATCAAATGGTCTTTGGAACACGGAATATGCATTCCCATGCGCGCCCCGTTTCAATTGACGCTCAACGGTCGTTTCGTCGATCTGAGACGCGATGAACTGGTCGGACTCGTGATCCGGAGCGCATCGCGCGAGCCGTCATCAACCTGGCGGATATCGGCCGATGGTACGACTTGCGGAAAGGGTCGCGCGGTCGCGGAGCCGTGGACCCTTCATGGCGCCGGTCATGCCTCGGCCGGGGTGCGGACGCCGGCATCGATCCCGATCCGAAGGGTGTCGACGCCACCGTCGAGATGCCGGGTTTCTTCGAACCGCAACCGCGCTGACCGCGATTGCCGCCCGGACGCCACGCTGGCGTCCTCATGCACCGCCTTCAGGCTCGATGAAGGTGCGCGGCGAGCGAGCGGGGCCGGCAAGTGCCCGATCCGTCCAGGGAGACCAGTGGTCGAGCGCAAGCAACCGACAGCTGGCACGGCATCTGCGTAACAGGGCGCTGGTCTCGCATCCGCGAGCACGCCGCCGCCTCGGAGATTCGCATGTCCCACGCCGACGACCCCGCCGATCCGTCGCGATCAGACCCCGTGACGGAAGTCCATGGCGGCCGGCGCCACTTCATCGCAGCCACCTCGGCGGCCCTCGCGACGTTGGCCGCACCCGCCATCGTCCGCGCGCAGGCCGCGCCGAAGATCCGCATCGGCTTCTGGCCGGTCGCCTCGGCGCTGCCGTTCTTCGTCGCCGTCGAGAAGGGCTACTTCAAGGAGGCCGGCGTCGACGTCGAGGTCCTGAAGTTCGCCAGCGCGCAACAGGTCATGGAAGGCATGCTGTCCGATCGTTGCGAAGGCAGTGCCAACGGCGTGGCGTCGGCGGTGCTCGCGATCGGCGAGATCGCGCAGCCCGGTCTGTTCAAGATCTTCTGTACCAATCCCACCAACGCGAAGTACGTGCTCGACGAGTTCATCGTCGCCAAGGACGCTCCGTACAAGTCGCTCGCCGACCTCAAGGGCAAGCGCATCGCGTCGGGGCCCGGCATCCAGAACACCACGCTCGCGAAAACCATGCTGGAACGCGCCGGTGCCCCCGCATCGTCGGTGACCGAACTGCCGATCGGCCAGCACGTGGCGGCCATTGCGTCCGGCCAGGTCGATGCCGTCTATACGCTCGAGCCCACCGGCACGGTCGGCCGGCTCAACGGCACGACGCGCACGCTCGAGGTCGGCGTGGTGGCCAAGTACATCCTCGGCGATCCGATGGCGCCGTGGCACGGCGGCTCGGCCACGTTGACCACCGACTTCCTGAAGAAGCATCCCGACGCGGCGAAGAAGTACATGGCCGCGTACCGCAAGGGCGTCGAGCTCGTGAAGAGCAACCCGGCCGAAGCGCGTCCCTACCTCAAGGGCTACACGGCCATCGAGGGGCCGCTCACCGCGGAGGTGCCGATGTCCGACTATCTGTTCTCGACCGACTTCAAGCCGGCCGATATCGCGTACTTCCAGAAGTTCTACGACCTGTTCACCGAGAAGGGCATCTTCGAACGCAAGGTCGACGTGGGCGGGTTGCTCTACAAGGCCTGACATGAGCGCGATCGTGGAAGAGCCCATAGCGGTCGTCGCAGCCACCGGGACGAAGCCGTGGGAAGCCCCCGGCTTCGAGCAGAACCTGCGCACGCCGAAGCCGCCGCTGCGTGAACGGCTCCTGCCCGTCATCGGGCCGATCGTGCTGTTCATCCTGTGGGATCTCGTCGTTCGCTTCGGGCTGATCAAGGCCATCCTGCTGCCGACGCCGTGGGCGACCTTGCAGGCGCTGGTCACCGGGCTCGCCGGTGGTCCGCTGCTCGCGGACTTCATCGTGACGGTGGTCCGGACGCTCGAGTCCTTCGTGATCGCGGCCGTGATCGGCGTGCCGCTCGGCGTGCTGCTCGGCTCCAACGAGCGGGCCTACCGATCGGTCGAGTTCCTGATCGACTTCTTCCGCTCGACGCCGTCGTCCGCGCTGATCCCGCTGTTCCTGCTGATCTTCGGCGTGTCCGACGTCAACAAGGTGGCGATCGCGGCGTTCGGGGCGTTGCTGATCGTGCTGTTCAACAGCGCGTACGGCGTCATCAATGCGCGCAAGCAACGCGTGATGGCGGCGAAGGTCATGGGCGCGTCGCGTTGGCAGATCTTCAAGGACGTGCTGATCTGGGAGAGCCTGCAGCCGACGTTCGTCGGGCTGCGCTCGGCCGTATCGATGGCGCTGGTCATCGTCATCGTGGCCGAGATGTTCATCGGCTCCGACACCGGACTCGGCCATCGCATCATCGACGCGCAGCAGGTGCTCAACGTCAAGAGCATGTACGCGGCCATCCTCGCGGCCGGCGCGCTCGGCTACGTGCTCAACGTTCTGTTTCTCGTCGCCGAGCGACGCATCGTGCACTGGAGCGGTCGATGAAAGTCATGGACCCGACGATGGTCGAACCGAAGAAGACCTTCGTGCCCGGTCCGCCCGGCACGCACATCACCATCCGCGGCCTCACCAAGTACTTCGCCGGCTGGCCGCTGTACGAAGACTTCGACCTCGACATCCCGAAGCATAGGATCGTTTCGGTCTTCGGTCCCAACGGCTGCGGCAAGTCGACGCTGATCAACATGATCGCGGGCCTGATCCCGATCGACGCCGGCGAGATCCTGTTCGACGGCAAGTCGCTGAAGGACACGAAGATCGGCTACGTCTTCCAGAACTACCGCGAGGCGCTGCTGCCCTGGCGGCGCACGATCGACAACATCCGCTACCCGCTCGAACTCGAAGGGATGAAGAAGGGCGACATCGCCGCGCGCATCGACGAGCTCGAGCAGTCGTTCTCGGTGAAGTTCGACCTCAAGCGCTTTCCCTACGAACTGTCGGGCGGCCAGCAGCAGACCGCGTCGATCATGCGGGCGCTGGCGCCCCGGCCCGAGGTCATCTTCCTCGATGAGCCGTTCTCCGCGCTCGACTTCGAGATGACGCTGTTCATCCGCGAGAAGCTGCAGGAGGTCTTCATGGCCACCGGTACGACGATGATGCTGGTGTCGCACGATCTCGAGGAAGCGGTGTACCTCGCCGACGAGGTGCTGCTGTTGACCAAGCGGCCGACCCGCGTCGCCGAGATCCTCCGTTACGGCGACCCGCGGCCCCGGACCATCGAGACGCTGTCGACCCCCACCTTCATCGAGACGCGCAAGCGCTCGATGGAGATCTTCCAGCGCGAAGTACGGCGCTGAGCGGGCCGGGCGATTCGTCGATGACACCGGAACAGCAGGCGGCCTACGTCGACGCCGCCGCGATGCTCCTCGACCTGCCCATAGGCCCCTGGCGCGACGGCGTGCTGCGTTACTTCGCGCTCGCGGCCGGGATGAACGCGGCGATCGATGCGTTCCCGCTCGGGGTCCACGACGAGTCGGGCGAGGTCTTCCGCATGCCCGTCGCGAACGGAACGCCTTGACACCCGAAGCCTTGCTGGCCGGTTCCGCTTCGACGATGGTCGAGGCGATGCGCGTCGGCGACGTCACCGTGCGGGCGATGGTCGACGCGAGCCTCGCCTCGATCGCGCACGTCGACCCGTCGATCAACGCCTACACCGCGGTGCTCGACGAGCGCGCGCGCCACCTGCTCGGCGAGCGCGGTGCCGCCCGGCGCCTTTTCGAGGCATACCTGCGGAATCGTGG
>CAZZWS010000055.1:0-4245 GCA_964657795.1 Beijerinckiaceae bacterium | reverse complement strand
GCGCGCGCCGACCTGCTCGACGACGCCGGGGACCGCGACCTGCCGTTGTTCGGCATGCCGTTCGCAGTAAAGAATCTTTACGACATCGCCGGCATCGCCACGCTCGCGGGCTCGAAGATCGAACGCGATGCGGCCCCCGCGCGCTGCGACGCGGTCCTCATCGGCCGTCTCGAAGCGGCCGGCGCCATCCTGGTCGGCGCACTGAACATGGACGAGTACGCGTACGGCTTCACGACCGAGAACAGCCACTACGGCGCGGGCCGCAACCCTCACGATCCGACGCGCATCGTCGGCGGGTCGTCGGGCGGTTCGGGGGCTGCGGTCGCCGCCGGCACCGTGCCGCTGGCGCTCGCATCGGATACCAACGGGTCGATCCGCGTGCCGGCGTCGCTCTGCGGCACGTTCGGGCTCAAGCCGACGTTCGGCCGCTTGTCGCGACGCGGCAGCTATCCCTTCGTCCACAGCCTCGATCACCTCGGCCCGCTGACGCGCAGCGCGCGCGATCTCGCACTGACCTACGACGCGATGCAGGGCGACGATCCCGACGACATCGCGTGCGCGCAGCGGCCCGTGGAGCCAACGGTCGCCGGCCTCGGGCTCGGCATCGGCGGCCTGCGGATCGCGACGCTCGGCGGCTGGTTCGCGCTGCAGTCCGGCACCGACGCGCAGGCCGCCGTGCGCGCGGCCGCCGCGGCGCTCGGCGCCTCGGAAGTCGTGATCTTCGACGAGGCCGAAGCCGTGCGGGCAGCGGCCTTCGTGATCACCAACGCCGAAGGCTCCGCGCTGCACCTGCCCGACCTGCGCAAGCGCGCCGCCGACTTCGAGCCGCTGTCGCGCGACCGCCTGCTGGCCGGCGCACTGCTGCCAGCGGCCTGGGTCGAGCGCGCGCAGCGCGTGCGACGGGTCGCCGCAGAGCGCGCGGTCCGGTTGTTCGAGCGTTGCGACGTGCTGCTGGCGCCGGCGACGCCATGCGCCGCGCCCGCGATCGGCACCGAGTTCCTCGACATCGGCGGCCGGCGCGTCCCGGCCCGTCCGCATCTCGGCGTGCTGACCCAGCCGTGGTCGGCAGTCGGCCTGCCGGTCGCGATCGCGCCGTTGTTCGGCGTGACCAGCGGCGCCGATGCGCACCTGCCGATCGGCGTGCAGATCATCGCCGCGCCGTGGCGCGAAGACCTCGTGCTGCGCGTCGCCCATGCGCTCGAAGTGCTCGGCGTGGCCGTCGCGCGCGCGGCTGTGGCGTCATGACCGTTTCTTCATGACAGCGGCCGCGAGACGCATGCACAGACGAGTCCCTCCGTCCACGATTCGCGTCGCAGGGAGATCCATCGTGCTCGCCGCGTCGTCGCTGTTGGTCTCCACGTCCCGCATCGCGATCCTCGCGGTCGGCATCGTGGCGTCGACCGCGCAAGGCGCCCAGCCGGCGCCGCCCGATTCATCGATCGCACGACCGGACAGGAACCCCATGATCATCGACGACCCCGCGACGCTGGCCGAGGTGACCGCGGCCTTCGACCGCTACGAACGCGCGCTCGTCGACAACGACGTCGCCGTTCTCGACGAGCTCTTCTGGTCGTCGCCGCAGACGTTGCGCTACGGACCGGGCGAGAACCTGTACGGCCACGATGCGATCGCGGCGTTTCGGGCAGCGCGCCCGTCAGCCGGTCTCGCACGCACCGTGACGCGCACGGTGATCACGACCTATGGGCCGTCGACGGCCACCACCAACATCGAATTCACGCGCGATGGCAGCGCGCGCATCGGCCGGCAGAGCCAGACGTGGGTGAAGATGCCCGAAGGCTGGCGCGTCGTCGCCGCGCACGTCAGCCTGATGGACGCGTCGGCCAAGTAATCGTGGCGATCAGTTGGCGACAACGTCGAAAGTCTGTTCGTCGACGCGCACGCCATCCACCAGCACCTCGACGCGATAGCGGCCGACGCCGAGATCCGAGGCGGCGAGGCTGCGCGAGAAGCGGTAAGGCATGCGCGGGAAGTCGAGGGTCTTGTTCTGCTCGGCGATCAACGTCTGCCCCTCGTACCAGTTCCAGCGGACGGGATGCTGACTGCCGTGGCTGTCGCCGTTCATCGACGCGACGTGCGTGACGACGGTCACGCGGTCGCGCAAGGCGACGCGCCGGGTCGGCATGTCGTGCGCGTGCGATTCCTCGGGCGATGCGGTGACGAGGCCGCTGTAGCTCAGCGACGAAGACGCGCAGGCCGCCAGGGTCATCAGCAGCGCCGCGATCAAGACCTTGCTGACCATCGAATCTCCGATTCTGCCGAAGTCATGTCGCGAGTTGCGGCGACATCGGCGCTGCGCATCGTGCCACGACGTCCGCCATCCGCCGATCGAGTCGGCGCACCCGAGGGCACGGAGGGCGCGCTCCCGGCGCCGAGACGGCCACGTGAAGTCTTCGGACCGGAACCCGATCGACAGAAATCCCTGCGGTCTCGTCCAGGCTGCTGCGGGAGGCGGCGGGAGCCTGCCGATGTCGCGCTGCGTGGTGCCGCGGGTCGGAATCGAACCGACACTCCCTTTCAGGAAACAGATTTTGAGTCTATCGCGTCTACCAATTTCGCCACCGCGGCCACGTCCGCACGACGGCCGTCATTGTGTCACAAGCCCGCTCCCGGGACACCGGGTCGTGACGCACGGATGGTGACGCGCCGACCGTCAGGCTGCGCAATCGACGATGTCGACGGTCAGCATCCGGATCGGGATAGGGCGTGACGGGTGGTCGAGCGCAACAATCGGAGTTGCCTGCGCTGCTGGTATAGGACTTCGAGGAGTTGCGGGCCGGATCACCGGCTCGCTAAGCTTCGCTCATCGATGCGGGTCCACCGGGGGGAGTGATGTTCGAGTCGCAGTTGGAGCGCTGGATCTTGTCGCGCGCAGGCCACGAGATGCCGTTGACGATCGAGTTGCCGTCGGGACGCCGCATCGACATGGGCCCGAAGCCCAACGTCCTGCTGCGCCTGAAGTCGGCATCCGCCTTCCGCACGCTGCTCAATCCCACGCTGGGCAACCTCGGCACGGCCTACGTCGAAGGCGATATCGACCTCGAAGGCTCGATCGACGACATCCTCGAAGTCGGCGTGCAGCTTTCCGATACCACCGGCGAGGACGAATTCACCAAGCCCGAGCCCGGTCTGCTGGCGCGGGTGCTCGCGCACAGCCGCAGTCGCGACAAGGAGAAGATCGAGTATCACTACGACGTCTCGGACGACTTCTACAAGTTGTTCCTCGACGAGAACATGCTGTACTCGTGCGCCTACTTCAAGCGCGACGACAACGCGCTGGACCAGGCGCAGAGCGACAAGCTCGATCACATCCTGCGCAAGGTCCGGTTGACGGCGGGCGATCGTCTGCTCGACGTGGGCTGCGGGTGGGGCGGGCTCGTCATTCGGGCGGCGCAGCAGGGTGCGCATGCGGTGGGCGTGACCCTGTCCGAGAACCAGTTCGCTTATGCGAAGGAACGCATCGCCGCGCTCGGCCTCACGGACCGCTGCGAGGTGCGGCTGCAGGACTACCGCGACGTGCCGGAAGTGGGTGGGTACGACAAGATCACCAGCGTCGGCATGTTCGAACACGTCGGCATGAAGAACCTGCCGCTCTACTTCGAGCACATGCAGCGCTTGCTGAAGGACGGCGGCGCGATGCTGATGCACGGCATCACGTCGACGCATCCGCGGAAGCGCCAGGTCGGTCGAGGCGCGGGCGAATTCATCGACAAGTACGTCTTTCCAGATGGCGAGCTGCCGCACCTGGGCGACGTGACGCGGATGATGGCGGAGCACGGGCTCGAAGTTGTCGACGTGGAATCGCTGCGTCGTCACTACGCGTTGACGCTCGCGGCCTGGGCGCAACGGCTCGACCGGCATCCCGAGGAAGCGCGTCGCATCGCGGGGGAGAAGCGCTTTCGCATCTGGCGGGTCTATCTCGCGGGAAGTTCGGTCGGTTTTCGCGACAACTGGATGAACATCTACCAGTTGCTGGCGTGCAAGCTGGGCGGTCGGGGGGCGAATCCGTTTCCGATGACGCGGGAGTGGATGTACCAGTAAGGGGTATGTCCTGCTTGGGGGGCACTTGCTTTCCTGGCCGGTTAAGCAAGTGGTTGAAGAGGCGGAAGGCGTATGTCCGCTTCGGGGTCAGTTCCTTTCTTTGAACCGCCAGAGAAAGGAACGAAGAGGCGGAAGGCGTATGTCCCCTTCGGGGCCAGTTCCTTTCTTTGAACCGCCAAAGAAAGG
>CAZZWS010000054.1:0-20261 GCA_964657795.1 Beijerinckiaceae bacterium | reverse complement strand
GTCTGGCGCGACGCGCTGTTGTCGGGAGTGGTCGAGAGTGCGGTGCGTACCCTCAAGCCGTGGCTGCCCGACGCCTGGGCCGCACGCGTGAATTTTTAGTCGTCAGCAACGACAGGGCCTGCGGGCCAGGGATCCAACATGTGTGGAATCGTCGGCGTCGTGTCCAACGGGCCGGTCAACCAGCTGCTCTACGATGCCTTGCTGCTGCTTCAGCATCGCGGCCAGGACGCGGCCGGCATCGCGACCGAGCTCGGCAAGAATTTCTCGATGCACAAGGGCTCGGGGCTGGTCCGCGACGTGTTCCGGACCCGCAACATGCGCGACCTCGCGGGCAACGCGGGCATCGCGCAGGTCCGCTATCCGACAGCCGGCTCGCCGGGCAGCGCGCAGGAGGCCCAGCCGTTCTACGTCAACGCGCCGTTCGGCATCACGCTCGCGCACAACGGCAACCTCACCAACGTCGAGCAATTGAAGGACGAGATGTTCCGCATCGATCGGCGGCACATCAACACGGAGTCCGATTCCGAGGTCCTGCTCAACGTGCTCGCCCACGAGCTGCAGAAATCGACGGCCGGCTATTCGCTCGATCCGTCCGCCGTGTTCAAGGCCGTCAAGGGCCTGCACGAGCGGGTGCGTGGCGCCTACGCGGTGGTGGCGCAGATCGCTGGCCATGGCGTGCTGGCGTTCCGTGATCCGTTCGGCATCCGCCCGCTGGTGCTCGGCGAGATCGACACCGGGAACGGTCGCGAGTATCTCGTCGCGTCGGAGTCGGTCGCGCTGCAGGGCATGGGCTACCGCCTGGTGCGCGACGTCGCTCCGGGCGAAGCCATCTTCATCGACATCGACGGCGGCCTGCACACGCAGCAATGCGCGGCGCATCCGCAACTCAATCCCTGCATCTTCGAATACGTCTATCTCGCGCGGCCCGACTCGGTGATGGACGGCATCTCCGTCTACGCGGCGCGGCTGCGGATGGGCGAGACGCTCGCGGCCAAGGTGCGTCGCGAGCTGCACCTCGGCGACATCGACGTCGTCATGCCGATTCCCGATTCGAGCCGCCCGGCCGCGATGCAGATGGCGCTGCGGCTCGGGCTCGAGTATCGCGAAGGCTTCATCAAGAACCGCTATGTGGGTCGCACGTTCATCATGCCGGGCCAGGCGATCCGCAAGAAGTCGGTGCGGCAGAAGCTCAACCCGATCGAGGTCGAGTTCAAGGGCAAGAACGTGCTGATCGTCGACGACTCCATCGTGCGCGGCACGACCAGCAACCAGATCGTCGAGATGGCTCGCGAGTCGGGGGCCAACAAGGTCATCTTCGCGTCGGCCGCGCCGCCGGTGCGTTTCCCGAACGTGTACGGCATCGACATGCCGACGCGCCATGAGCTGATCGCGAGCGGCCGCGACGACGAACAGATTCGCGCCGCGATCGGTGCCGACGTGCTGATCTACCAGGACATCGCCGACATGAAGCGCGCGGTCAACGAGGCGGGGTCGGGCATCGAACGCTTCGAGGCGTCGTGCTTCGACGGCGACTACGTGACCCGCGACATCTCACTCGATTATCTCGATCGGCTCGAACACGCACGTCTCAATCCGCCACCTGCCGATGCGCCGGAACGGTCGCAACTCAACCTGAGCCTGGCCCTCGACGGCTGACGGTGCGTCGGCTACCGCGCGGCGTGCTCGCTCAGCACGCCGTGGCCACCGTCTTCCACGCCGCGGGCCGGTACCGCCGGCGCGGGCAGTTCGACCTTGTCCTTGCCCTTCCGCGAGCCGTACGCATTCGCGTACACCCACGTGAACTCGGCGCCCATCAGGAAGACCTGCGTCGAGTAGTAGATCCACACCAGCAGCACGGCCAGCGATCCCGCGGCCCCGAACCCGGACGCCACGCCGGTCTTGCCGATGTACAGCCCGATCAGGAACTTGCCGATCGAGAACAGCAGGGATGTCACGGCCGCGCCCAGCCACACGTCGCGCCACGCGATGTTCACGCGCGGCATGATCTTGTAGATCATCGCGAACAGCACGGTCGTGACGCCGAAGCTGATCGCGAAGTTGATCACGTGCAGCAGCACTTCCCACACGGCGAAGCCGTCGAGAAAGCTGCCGACCGCCGCGAGAATTGCGCTCAGCACGAGCGACACGATCATCAGGAAGCCGATCGTGAGAATCATCCCGAACGCCAGCAGCCGGCGGCGCAGCAGGCTCCACAGCCCACCCTTGTCGACCAGCGCGGGCGCGCGCCAGATGCGGTTCAACGCGTCCTGCAGTTCGCCGAACACCGTCGTCGCGCCGATCAGCAGCGTGCCGATGCCGACGATGGTCGCGACGATGCTCTCGCTGGGCTTGTTGACGCTCTTCAGCAGCCCCTGGATCGCCGCGGCGCCATCGTTGCCGACGAGGCCGCTGATCTGGTTGAAGATCGCGCCGCGCGCCGCGTCCTGGCCATAGATCAGGCCGGCGATCGAGATCACGATCAGCAGCAGCGGCGCGATCGAGAACACCGTGTAGTAGGCGAGCGCGGCGCCCATGCTCGGCGCGTAGTCGTCGGACCACGAGATCACCGATTTCTTGATGAGCTCGAACAGGTCGTTGAAGGTCAGCTTGATGTTCATGGGAACCTTATAGCCGCGAATCCGACCATCAACCATCAGACTGCGCCGTAGTGCGCGAGCGTCGCCTTGACGCGTGCGGGCACGCGCAGCGAGAATCCGCGTCCGGTCAGGATGCGGGACCACGGGATCACAAGAGAATGAAGACGGCTCGATGAACGAAGACTGGGATTTCGATACGCGCGCGGTGCGCGCCGGCACGCTGCGCACGGAATACGGCGAGCATGCCGAGGCGTTGTTCATGACGTCGAGCTTCGTCATGGGCAGCGCGGCGGAAGCGGCCGAACGCTTCAAGCCGGGCGCCGATGGCTTCGTGTATTCGCGCTTCTCGAACCCGACCGTCAAGATGTTCCAGGATCGGCTCGCGGCGCTCGAAGGCGCCGAGGCGTGCATCGCGACGTCGTCGGGCATGAGCGCGATCTTCACGACCTGCCTCGGCCTGCTCAACGCGGGCGACCACATCGTCGCGTCGCGCAGCCTGTTCGGCGCGACGGTGCAGTTGTTCAACACCATCCTGTCGCGCTTCGGCGTCACGACGACCTACGTCGATCCGACCGATCCGTCCGCGTGGGCCGCGGCGACGAAGGCCGAAACGAAGCTGTTCTACGTCGAGACCCCATCCAACCCCACGGCCGAGATCGCCGACATCGCGGCGTTGAAGCAGATTTCGTCGGCCCGCGGCGTGGTGCTGGTCGTCGACAACTGTTTCTGCTCGCCGGCGCTGCAGCAGCCGATGCGCTTCGGCGCCGACCTGGTCGTGCACTCCGCGACCAAGTTCCTCGACGGTCAGGGTCGCGTGATCGGCGGCGCGGTCCTCGGCAGCGAAGCGCTGATCCACGACAAGCTGTTGCCCGTGCTGCGCACCGCGGGCCCTTCGCTGTCGCCGTTCAACGCGTGGATCCTTTTGAAGGGACTCGAGACACTGTCGCTGCGGATGGAGCGCCAGTCGGCCAACGCGTTGCTGCTCGCGCAGTGGCTCGAACGTCATCCGCGCGTCGCGAAGGTCCTCTATCCCGGCCTCGACAGCCATCCACAGATCGATCTCGTGCGCAGGCAGCAGAGCGCCGGCGGTGCGGTCGTCAGCTTCGTGCTCAAGGACGACGCGCAGGACGATGCCGCGCTCCGCGCGGCTGCGTGGCGCGTGGTCGACGGCTGCAAGCTGATCTCGATCACGGCCAACCTCGGCGATACGCGCAGCACCGTCACGCATCCCGCCACGACGACGCACGGCCGCGTCCCGGTCGAAGCGCGCGAGGCGGCGGGGATCGGCGAAGGGCTCGTGCGCGTCGCCGTCGGGCTCGAGAACGTCGAGGACCTGAAGGCCGATCTGTCCCGTGGACTGGATTGATCCGCGCGTTGCTCTGCCTCGTCGTCCGCGAGCCATGCGATCCGGTGGACGCCGCGTCCTCGCCGCGTTCATCGCCGCGTTCGTCGCGCTCGTCCTCGGCGGCACGACGGGTGCGATTCAGCAGGCTGTAACCGAGCACGCCGACGATCGGTCTGCCGAGCGCTTCGCGGATTCGCGACAGGTCGGTCGCTAGCGCAGCGATGCGGTCGACCGGAGGTCGCCGGGTTCCACGCGTCGCAGGTCACGATCGATCACGTCGGTCGCCGCATCGCATTGGAAGCAGGCTCGGACGTCTGAGACCCGCCGGCAACGCTTTCGCCAGGCTCCACGCATCGTGAGCCGGTCTTGCCGCCGCGTCTGCGAGGCGATGGCGATGCCTCGCGCGGACCCGAGAAAAGGAATCGAGTAGCACTCCGTGCACCCGCGGAGGTCGGTGCGTGATACTCCGAAGCGGACGCTGGTCCGCCCGCGCGCGCCGCGTCACGGTGGGCTTTCCTCGTCCACGACACCGAGTCGCCATGTCCGCTCCCGTGCTGCGTCCACACGCCCTGCTCGCCGTCCTGTCGTTCGCGGTGTTGACGGGTTGCGCGTCATTCGAGCGCGCCGTTCCGTTCGATACCGTTCCGGGTCCCGAGAGTCCTGAAATCCTGACGGGGCTGCCGGGGAGTTTCGCGGTCAGCGAGGGTCGATCGACCTGCTATCCGTTGCGCGGGCTGGACGCGAGTTCACCGACGCAATGCGTCTCGCGGACCAACGAAGACGCGGTGCCGGGTTGGGACAGTGCGATCGTTCCGCTGGGCGCGAAGACCGCGTTGCGTCTGCGCCTGATGCCGGTCGGCACGTCCGCCGAAGCGGCGCGTCTGCCGCTGACCATCGCGCTGGAACGGGTGTCACCGTGCTCGCCCTCCGCGAAGATCTGCACCGCCGAAGGCAACGAGACGTACACCGCGTGGTCGCGGCCGCCGACCGGCAATCCCTATCACCAGGCACTGTCCGTTTCGCCCGATGGTCGATGGGTCGCCGTCGTCCCCGTGGTCCATCTGCTCAAGGGCGACGGCTACTCGGGAAGGTTGCCGTCCGATGCGCGCTTTCGTGGACTGCGTTTCGTCGGCGATCTCGAACTCGTCGACCTGCAGACGAAGACGGTGCGGCATGCGGGCGTGGAGGTCATCGAAGGTGAACCGATCTCGTGGTCGGCCGACGGTCGGCGGTTGTTGATCGTCCGCGCCGAAACGGTCGAAGGACTCGAGCCCGCACTTGCCGCCGAGGTCCGTGGCCACGAAGGCCATGCGGGGCAGGGCGTGCCGGTCGTGGAGATCTTCGACCTCAAGACGCGCGGCACGACGATGCTGGCGATCGGCCAACAGCCCTTGTGGTCGCCCGACAACCGGACGCTGCTGTATCAACCCGCCGACGACCGCATCGAACAGATGGACCTCGCGAGTCGGGCGCGCCGGCCGGTCCTGCTGCCTGGCATGAGCAAGCGCTACGAGCAGATCGCCATCGCTTTCGTCACGTCTCGCCGCGTGCTGTACTGGGCCTTGCCGACGGTCGGTGTCGAACCGGGGTTCACCGGGCACAACAGTCCGCTGGTCGGTGTGAAACAGATGCTGTCTCTCAAGGTTGCGGATCTCGATACCGGCGCGTTTGCGACGGTGTATCCGCGTCTCGACCCGCGCGCCGTGGTGGGCTATCGCGCCCCGTGAAGCGCGCGGACCCGCTCGTTTACGTCACGCGTACGTCACCCCGCCATTGCTGGCGACGGTGATCGTGCGACTCACCGTCGCCGTATAGGTCTGTGACTTGACGGTGCTGAGGAACACGTATTCGCCCTTGACCGAGGCGTTGGACACGGTCATGAGAATGTAGCCGCGCTGCGACGTGTTGCTGTAGTTGACGTCGTCGATCAGCCCGAGGCCCGCGCCGACCGCTGACGCGCCCAGCGCACCGCCGTCGAGCGAACTGGCGATGCCGCCGAGTCCCGCGCTTTCGAAGCCGGGCGACGTGACCGAGGTACCGGCGAATTCGACGCCGACCTTCTCGTTGGCCAGCGTCGTCAGGTTGTTGAACCAGGCGTTGTGGGAGTCGCCCGACAGCACGACCAGCCGCTTGCCCAGTGCCTTCACGGTCTGCAACACGCTCTCGCGATTGGCGGGGTAGCCGTCCCACGAATCGAGGTTGTACGGCAGTCGCGGGTTGATCGACGGATTGAGCAGCGCGGCCTGCGTCGGCGTCAGCGCGGTCGTGCCCCCGGCGGCGCGCGTGGCCTTCGCGGTGAGATAGGCTGTGATCGCGGTCTGCACCGCCGTCGGATTGGCCGCACTGGCGGCGCTCTGCGCGTTGAGGATGGACGCGGGAAACCAGATGCGCGCCATGATGTCCTGGTTGCCCACGATCTGCCACGTCGCTTGCGATGCGCTCAGCACGCCGGTCAGCCACGCCTGCTGGGTCGGGCTGATCATCGTGCGCGACGCATCGGGCAGCACGCCGTTGACCGGTGTCAGGCCGGCGAGATAGTCGGCGTATTGATAGTCGGGAACGCCGGACGGGTCACCGTAATGCGCGTACTGCTGCACGCGCCCCTCGATGCGCGTGTCGATCATGTGCAGCGAGAAGAGGCCGGCGAAGTCGAACGTGCGATAGATCTTCAGCAGGTTCGTCGGATCGGGCGTGCGGATCGGCAGCCACTCGTGATAGGCCTGCGCGGCCGCTGCCTTGCGGACGTTCCAGTCGCCCTGCGTCGCCGGGTTGTGGTTCTCGGCGCCGGTCATGAACGCGTTGTTCGCGAACTCGTGATCGTCCCAGACGGTGATCCACGGCATCTTTGCGTGCAACGCCTGCAGGTTCGGGTCGGACCGGTACAACGCATAGCGGGTGCGATAGTCGGTCAGGCTGACGATGTCCGTGGCCGGTACGTCGACGCGGTTGAGCGCGACCGCGTCCTCGTTACCGAACTGACCGCTGCCGGCGCCGTACTCGTAGATGTAGTCGCCGACGTGGATGGCGTACATCGCATCCGACTTCGATACCGAGTCGTAGGCGTTGAAGAAGCCTTCGGGATAGAGCGTGCAGGAGAACAACGCGAATTTCACCGACGCGGCACCGGCGGCAGGCAGGGTCCGCGTGGTGCCGACGGTCGATGACTTGCCGGTGGGTTCGACGAAGCGATAGTAGTAGGTCGAGCCTGCGGCGAGGCCGGTCGCGTCGACCTTCGCCGTGAAGCCGGTCGCCGCCGTCGCGTCGACATCGTCGGCAGCACCGTCGACGCCCGACCCGACGAGACCACCGTCGTGAAGGCGCTGTCGCTCGCGACTTGCCACGTCAGCGAGACGGTGCTCATGCTCGACGCGACCCGCGCGAAGGTCCACAACACGACGCGATCGATCAGCGGGTCGCCGCTCGCCACGCCGTACGTGAAGTCGGCGGCGACGGGCGCCGGCGCCATGCCGTCGTCGGCACAGGCGGACAGGGAGCCGCCCGCGGCGACGGAAGCCGCAGCGGACAACGAACGGATCAGGAAGTCGCGACGATCGGCGGAACGGGCCATTTGAGTCTCGGAAACGAAACCCGCATTAGAGCGGCCGCATGTTTCGAGACGGTGAATGAACCGACGATCCGTCGTTGTTTGCGCGCTAAGCCGCGCGCCGCTCGGTGCGCCCGCCGATGTCGATGACGCGATCGACCCGTCGCACCGTGTCCGGTCGATGGCTGACGATCACGACGCCGAGGCCCAGGTGCGTCAGCCGGTCGGCGATCTCGTATTCGCGGTCGAGGTCGAGCTGGTCGAACGCCTCGTCGAGGAACAGGATCTCCGGCCGGCGATACAGAGCGCGAGCGAGCAGCAACCGCTGCTTCTGACCGCCCGACAGCGCGACGCCCAGACTGCCCACGATCGTGTTGAACTGCATCGGCATCGCCATGATGTCGATGTCGAGTCCCGCGACGCGCGCGCACTCGCGCGCGTATGCCGCGTCGTGCTGCGGATCGAAGAAGCTGATGTTGTCCTCGATGGTCCCGATGAAGAGCTGGTCGTCCTGCATCACCGCGCCGATGCGGCTGCGATAGCTGCCGAGGTCGAGCTCCTTCAGATCGTGGCCGTCGATCAGCAGCCTGCCTTCACTCGGCACCAGCAGGCCGGTCAGCACCTTGATCAGCGTCGTCTTGCCGCAGCCCGACGGACCGACCAGCGCGACCGTCTGACCCGGCCGGACGTCGAAGTCGATGCCGCGGAACACGAAGCCCTCGTGGCCGTACGAGAAGCCGAGGCCTTCGGCGCGCACGACCAGCGGCCGGTCCGCGGACAGCGAGCGATGAAGGCCGACGGGCTCGGGATCGGTCAGCGCGATGTCGGCGATGCGCTCCGCGTGCAGGTCGAGCATGCGGAACTCGATGACCTTGTCGATCAGCGCGTTGATGCGTGTCAGGAACAGCAGCTTGAACGTGAGGAACGCGAACAGCATGCCCACCGTGAGCTCGCCGGCCATCGCGGCCCGCGCGCCGAGCCAGATCACGGCGACGTTCTCGATGCCGAAGATCAGCATGTTGGCCGCGCGATGGAAGATGGCGATCTGCTGCACGCGCACGCCGGCGTTGACGTGTTCGACGACGAGGTTCTGATAGCTCAGGCGCCGCTCCTGCTCGCGCATGTTGAGCTTGATGGCCATCATGCCGCGCAGCGTCTCGATGAAGTGCGAGCCCGACTTGGACTCGTGCGCGAGCTGCTCGTCGGTGGCGCGGCGCTGCGGGTAGTAGACGATCCAGCGCGTGAGGCCGTACAACACGGCCGCGGCCAGCACGACGCACGTCAGCGTGACGTTGTAGAAGAACATGACCGCCAGCGTCAGCACGACCATCAGGCCGTCGACGATGGCCTCGACGAACGTGGTCGTCAGCGTGCGCTGGATGGCGTCGATGCTGCGGAAGCGCGAGATGATGTCGCCGATGTTGCGTTTCTCGAACCACGCGAGCGGCAGGCGGACGAGCTGCGAGAAGAGATCGGCCAGCATCCGCATGTTGATCTGCGTCGACAGATAGACACCGACCCACGCGCGTAATCCGGTCACCATCGTCTGGATGACCACGAGCGCGGCGAACGCGACGCCGAGCACGGTCAGGAAGTCGGCGTCGCGTCCGACCAGAACGCGATCGATCACGAGCTGCAGGAAGAACGGCGTCGCGATCGCGAAGACCTCGAGCACCAGCGACAGCAGGAAAATCTGCGCGATCGTCGATTTGTGGCCCGACGCCGCCGACAGCAGTTGCCACGAGCTGACCCGCTCGCGCTCCTCGGTCTTCCGGAAGCCCGGCGTCGGCAGCATCTCCATCGCGATGCCGGTGAAGTGGCGCGACGTGTCGTGGCGATTGACCACGCGCTTGCCGCGCGCGGGGTCGTGGACCGTGATGGTCTGTCTTGCGCCGCGGCCCGACACTTTCGTCAGCACGACGAAGTGGTTCATGTCCCAGTGCAGGATGGCCGGCAGCCTGATCTTGTCGAGCGCGTCGAGCGACACCTGCACGCCGCGGCCCGACATCTTCATGGTCTCGGCGACCTGCGCGATGTTCTTCAGCGTCGTGCCTTTCATCGACACCGACATGCGCTGGCGCATCGCGACGAGGTCGGTCCGGAAGCCGTGATAGCTCGCGATCATCGCGACGCAGGCGATGCCGCACTCGGGCGCCTCGGTCTGCAGGATGACCGGGATGTGCCTGCGGAAGATCATGCGTCGCTTCCAGCACCGGCGCGCATCCGCTGCCGCAGCTGGATGATCGGCTGGAACAACCATTCGAGCAGCGTGCGACGCTCCATCAGCAGGTCGGCGCTGGCCACCATGCCGGCGCGTAATGGAATCGCACCGGGGAGCGAATCGCCGCTGGATGCGATCTGCTGACGATCGAGGCCGACGACGATGCGATAGACCGGCTCGTGCGCCGACAGCGGTCCGACCGTCTGTCCCTGCGTCCAGATGTCCTTGCCGACGCTCTCGACGTGCCCGCCGTACTGGCCGAAGCGCTCGTACGGAAACGCCTCGTAGCGCAGCGTGACGCGTTCGCCGACGTGCACGAAGCCGATGGCCCGTGTCGGCACCAGCAACTCGGCGTGCAGCGTGTCGTCCTTCGGCAGGATCGTCGCGAACTGCGTGTCGACCGCGACGGTCTGGCCGCGGGCCGGGCCGATGTTGGTCACGATGCCGTCGATCGGCGCCGTGATCACCATGTCGCGATTGACGTCGCGTTCGAGGCGCCCGGCGAGCTCGGCGATCTGCTGCGTCGTCTCGCTGATCCGCTGGTCCATCTGTTCGAGCTGCTGCCGGGTGCGGTTCTGCGCGACCGGCACGTCGGCCTGCGCGGTGGCGAGTTCGCCGGCGAGCGTGGCGCGGCTGCGCAGCATGCCCTGCAGCTTGACCGCCTGATCGCGCGCGTCGTCCTGCTTCTGCTGCACGTAGATCGGCGAGACGAATTCCTTGCCCTGCATGTTCTTCCACAGCTCGGCGATCTCGCTCGCGGACTTGAGACGCTCGCGCTGCGTGCTGACCTCGATGTCGGACTCGTGGAGCTGCTGCTGCAGGCTGGCCACGCGGCGGCCGAACTGGTCGACCTGCTGACGGCCGCTCTCCACGATCTGGTCGCGCTCGGCTTCGCGCGACGCCTTCTGGTGTTCGAGCTCGGTCTTGACCGTGCCGCTGCTGATCGCGCCGTTGAGGCCGGACTTGTCGACGGTGAGGACGGCGAGCCGCTGGCCCGCCTTCACGTCGTCGCCTTCCTTGACGAGCAGGTCGGTGATGATCCCGGCGTCGGTCGTGCGGACCACCGCGGTGCCGGTCGCGCTGGTCAGGTATCCCTGCACGCGTTCGCGTCGCGTGTACTGCCCCCACACCGCCACCGCCACGACGATCGCCGCGACGATCATCGCCATCACCGTGTAGACCCACATCCGGACCGGCTGCGCGAGCTCCGCTTCGCCGAGGAATTTCTCGCGTTGCGCGTCGATGGCTTCCTTGCGGAAGAGGGGACGGTGCTCGGACGGCGATCTCGGCATGGAGGCGGTCCGGGACGAGGCGGACGCGGGCGACGGGGTGCTAAGTTCCGGGAAGGAACCGTCACGAATGTTAGCCGAGGTGTATCCGTCCATCGGTCACCGTGACCATCGCTGCAACGCCTCGTCGCCCGCCAGCAACAACCGGGGGGAGGTTTCGGCAGCGAATCGGCTTTCTGAAGCGCGTCGATGACACGGATCGGCGTCGAAACCGGGCCTGGCATGCCGGCGAACGGCGTGGTCCATCGATGAAGCGAAAGCGCTTTTTGCATTCGTGTCGGAAATCTTCCGACACGCCGCACGCGGCAGCGCCCGCGCAACGGCGAGCAGCAACGCCACTGTTGCGCCTTGTTTCGGATCGGCACACTTCAATCCATCGAAGCGAGCCCAACGAAACACGGAGCCACCCCATGAAATTCGAAAACCTGTTGTCGGAAGTGCGTGAAGCCAACCTGTCGTACCTCATGCTGGCTCGCCAGATGATCGTCGAGGACAAGGCCGAAGCCAGCTTCCGGCTCGGGATCGACACCGAACTCGCCGACATGATCGCGTCGCTGTCGTCGGGTCAGCTCCTGCGCATCGCGTCGTCGAACATGCTGATGTGTCGTTTCCGCTTCGACGACCGCATCGTGTGGGACCTGATCACCAGCCACTCGAAGGAACGCGAGACCGGGATGAGCAGCGTCCACGCCGCCATCCTGCTCGGCTCGCGCGAACTGGAAAGCGTGCAATGAGCGCCGCCAAGACGATGTCGAAGCCCGCGGTCAAGCCCGCAGCCAAGCCGGCGAAGAGCGTGCTGGGCGAAGCCACCCAGATCAAGCTCGCCAGCGAACTCGCCCGGATGGGGGCCCGCCTGCAGGTGCTGGAGTCCGAGACGACGCTGTCGCGCGAGCGCCTGCTGCGTCTGTACAAGGAGATCAACGGCGAGTCGCCGCCGAAGGGCATGCTGCCGTTCTCGACGGACTGGTTCCTGACCTGGCAGCCGAACATCCACGCGTCGCTGTTCCTCGGCAGCTACAAGCACCTCGCCGGGCACTGCAAGCTCGATCGCGCCGAGGCGCTGGTCCGCGCCTATCGTCTCTATCTCGAACAGACCAAGGCGTTCCACCTCGACGAGAAGCTGTCGATCACCCGTGCCTGGATCCTGGTGCGCTACATCGACAGCGGCATGCTCGGCACGACGCCGTGCTGCGAATGCGGCGGCCACTTCGTCACGCATCGCGACGACCTCAACGCGGACTTCGTCTGCGGCCTGTGCAACGTGCCGTCGCGGGCGGGCAAGACGAAGGCGAAGGCAGAGACCTGCTGAACGACCGGTACTGATCAGGGAACGAGGCGCCTGCGGGCGCCTTCTTTCATTTCACGGCCGGGTCATCGCCGCATGCAGGGCGACGTCGTTGCCGTCGGCGATGTCCCGGACCGTCGGCGCCGCGACGACGTCGGGCAGCAAGCCGCGATCGGGCATCGCCGTATCGGGCCGTTGCGCGATCAGCGGCAGATCGATCTCGATATGCGACGCCGGCAACCTCACGAAGAAGAAGGCGCCGCCGTTGATGCCTTGCAGGTTGCCGCCGGTGGGCTCGCCGACGAGTCGGCCGAGATGGCGTGACTGGACGAGCTGCGCGAAGCCGAAGGTCGCCGAGCTGTTGGCTGCATCGACCAGCACGTCGACGTCGCCGCCGAAATGCGGTGATCGGGCCGGTACGACCGCCTCGTCGGTGAGGTCGGCGCGGCGTACGAGACGATAGTCCCCGTGGCCGTCGGGCCCGACCGCGGCGGCGCCCCAGTCGAAGAACGACGGGTCCCATGTATCGAGCACCGGTCGCAACGCATCGGGCACGCGACGGTAGCGCGTCGTGCGGACGATCGGTACGACCGCCGTGTCTTCCTCGACGAGATACGAAGCGATCTCGCTGCCCACGTCGCTGCCGCCTTCGTTGCCGCGCAAATCGATGACGAGATGCATCGTGCCGCGTCGTGCCATCGTCTCGAACGCATCGTGCAGGTAAGCCTTCCAGCCCCAGGTGGTGTTGAACGCGACCCAGGTCGGCATCGTCAGCACGGCCGACCGGTCATCAGGGAACGCGAGCGTCCATCCGAGCGGACCGGCGTCCGTCTTCGCCGTCCGCATCGCAGCGACGCGTTGCGCGTACGACAGGCCCGGCAGCGCCAGCGCGCCGATCGAGGTCTCCAGCGCGAAGCTGTCACCGTGCATCGGGAAGACCAACGACCGATAGACGTCGAACGTCTCGATGCGTTCGAAGCCTTGCACCTGCAGCGCACTGATGCGCTTCGCATCGTTGTGGCCGTCGGCGCGAACCAGCGGCATCAAGGTCTCGAGGATGCGTTGCGTCGCGACGCCGTCGATGCTCTCGATCACCGTGCCGCGGACGAGGCGCGGATCGTCCGACAGGTTGCGCGTGACGACCATGCGGCCATCGATCCAGACGAACTGGAACGGTAGCCGGTCCCGACCCGCCTTCAGCAGATCGGCGATCGCGCGCGGCTGGTTGCTGAAGTTGGGATAGCTGTGTCCGCAGCGCACGGATGCCGTGAAGCGGGTGAACGCCACGAAGGCTTCGGTCACCGGTTGATCGTGATCGAGGGCACGGTCGAGTTCCGCGAAGCGACGGGCCACGTCGTCGCGGGTGTCGTAGCGATACAGGCCGGGATGCAGCGTCTCGTACGCCTGCCTCAATACCGCGGCGTCGCTGCGCAGGTCGTCGGACGACAGCATCGCGATCGGGGGTACAGCGGCTTCGCCGGCATGGATGGCCGGTGACGTGACTGCCGCGAGCACGCACGCGAATTGAGAAAGGGTCTTCGACAGGGACATATTCATCGGCGGGACTTGCTCGCCTGCGACGCGCGAGTCGGGCTTCAATCGGGATCGGCAACTTAACAGGTGGTGGACGGGCGCGGTGGCCCGGAAGACGAAGCGACGCCTGTCGCGACGAGTCGCACGGCAACGACGACCAGCTTTCGCCTCGCGCGCGACGCCTGCGCATGGCCGTGCCGACACCGCCGAAGAAGTGGAATGTCGCGTGCATTTCCACCATGGCACCCGCTCCGCGAACGCGACTCAAGAATCCAGCCCGCAGGCCGACATTCCTGACAGTCCTCCGCGCCGTGCGACGCCCGTGCTCGGCACGCGCATCGTTTTTCCGTAGCCGATCCAGTCGGCTCTCTACAGAGTACGCCCATGTTCGCCATCATCGGTACCCTGATCCTGTGCGGTTCGGTCTTCGGCGGCTTCGCCATGGCCGGCGGCCACCTCGGTGCGCTCTTCCAGCCGCTCGAACTGCTGATGATCGGCGGCGCCGCGGTCGGCGTGTTCGTGGCCGGCAACCCGATCAAGGACCTCAAGGCGACGCTCGGTGCGCTGCCCGGCACGCTCAAGGGCTCGAAGTACAACAAGGCCGTCTACATGGAACTGATGGCGCTGCTGTACCAGATCCTGTCGAAGACCCGCAAGGAGGGCCTCATGTCGATCGAGGCCGACATCGAGAAGCCGAACGAGAGCGCGCTGTTCAGCAAATACCCGAAGATCCAGGCCGACCATCACCTGATCGAATTCATCACCGACTACCTGCGCATCATGGTGAGCGGAAACCTGAACGCGTTCGAGATCGAGAACCTGATGGACAACGAGATCGAGACCCACCATCACGAGGCCGAGGTTCCGTCGCACTGCATCACCAAGATCGGCGACGGCCTGCCCGCGTTCGGCATCGTCGCGGCGGTGATGGGCGTGGTCCACACGATGGAGTCCGTCGGCGCGCCGCCGTCCGAACTCGGCATGCTGATCGCCCACGCGCTGGTCGGCACGTTCCTCGGCATCCTGCTGGCCTACGGCTTCGCGGCGCCGCTCGCCAGCATCCTCGGCCAGACGGCGGCCGAGTCGACCAAGATCTTCCAGACCGTCAAGGTCACGCTGCTCGCGTCGCTCAACGGCTACCCGCCGACGACGGCGGTCGAGTTCGGTCGCAAGGTGCTGTTCTCGTCCGAGCGTCCGTCGTTCTCGGAGCTCGAAGAGCACGTCAAGCAGGCCGCCAAGGCCGCCAAGTAAGTCAGTAAGCAAGCAAGCAAGCGAGCGAGCGGAGAACACGATGCCCGACGGCGGCGAAAAATCGGTCATCCACGTCAAGCGGATCAAGAAGGTCGCGGGCGGCCATCACGGCGGCGCTTGGAAGATCGCGTACGCCGACTTCGTGACGGCGATGATGGCCTTCTTCCTGCTGATGTGGCTGCTCGGCTCGACGGCCAAGGGCGACCTCAAGGGCATCTCCGAATATTTCCAGACGCCGCTCAAGGTCTCGCTGTCCGGCGGCTCCGGCAGCGGCGACAGCTCGCACATCATCAAGGGCGGCGGCGAGTCGCTGACCCGCTCGACCGGTCAGGTCAAGAACGGCGAACGCCCCGGCCCGAAGACCGCGGTCGACATCAAGGCGGCCGAAGCCGAACGCGCGCGGCGCGAGAAGGACTTCCTGAAAGGCCTGCAAGGCAAGGTCGAGGGTGTGATCGCGGGCAACGCCAAGCTCGCGCCGTATCGTGACCAGCTCCTGATCGACATCACGACCGAAGGCCTCCGCATCCAGATCGTCGACGAGAAGAATCGTCCGATGTTCGACAGCGGCAGCTCGCAGTTGAAGCCGTATGCGAAGGACATCATCCGCGAGCTGGCGCAGGCGTTGAACGGCGTCGACCAGCGCATCGGTCTCGCCGGTCACACCGACGCGGCGACCTATGCGTTCGGCGACAGGAGCTACAGCAACTGGGAGCTGTCGGCCGACCGCGCCAATGCGACCCGTCGCGAGCTGGTCGGCGGCGGCCTCGCGGACAACAAGATCATCCGCGTCGTGGGGCTCGGCTCCGCGGTGCTCGCCAAACCCGATGCGCCGCTCGACGCGGCCAACCGGCGCGTGACCATCGTCGTGCTGAATCAGGCGACCGAACGGGCCATCGGCAAGGACGGCGCCGAGCTGCAGGCCACCGAAGAGAATCCGGTGCCGGCGCAGATCGCGGCTGCCGCCGACACGGCGAAGCCCGGGCCGGCTCCCGCCGTCGGCGCCGAAAGCGGGGCACCCGCCTCGAAGCCGGTCGGCGCTCCGCCGGCCGCGAAGCCCGAGATCGTCGCCGCAGCAGCGAAGTAATTCGATCTCCGCGGGCGCGATCGCCGGATCGCCGACCGCCCGCCGTCGCCCACGCGCCGCTCCTGCACCGTTCGTTCCGGCGCCGGAACCGCTCGTCCACACCCCCGGGAATTACCACGCGAATGCGGTTCTATTCGCGGCATCGACAGCAAGGGCCGACGCTCATCATCGCGTCACTCCCCACATGCCGTCCTTGTTCCCATGTCCGAAGGCAGCGACCTCGAGAAGACCGAATCGCCCACGCCGCGCCGCCTCGCCAAGGCGCGCGAGGAAGGCCAGGTCGCGCGCTCGCGTGAACTGACGACCTTCCTCGCGCTGCTCGCGGGCGGCGCCGGCTTCTCGGCGTTGGGTGCGCAGTGGATCGCGCACAGCACGGCCGCGCTGCAGAGCAGCCTGGTGATCAGCCGCCACGATGCTTTCGAGCCCAGCGCGCTCGGTCATCGTCTCGGCGTCGCCGCCGCCGACGCCCTGACCTCGGCGATCCCGCTGATGCTGCTGGTGTCGGGCGCCGTCGTCGCCAGCTCGGCGCTGCTCGGCGGCTTCCTGTTCTCCACCAAGCCGTTCACGATCGACCTGTCGCGGATGTCCCCCGTCAAGGGTCTCAAGCGGACGTGGTCCACCGACGGCCTGATCGAACTGCTCAAGGCCGTCGGCAAGTCGGCGCTGCTCGGCGGCATCGGCGGCTGGATCCTGTGGTCCGATCGCGACGCGTTCGCGGCGTTCGGCGCGCAGTCGCTCGACGCGAGTCTGGGCTCGCTCGGCCACCTGATGATCAAGGATTTCCTGTTGCTGACGAGCGGCCTCGCGCTCATCGCGGGCGTCGATGCGCCGGTGCAGCTCTGGCGTCATCACAAGGCGCTCAAGATGACGAAGCAGGAACTCCGTGACGAGGCCCGCGAGTCCGAAGGCGATCCGGCGCAGAAGGGCCGCATTCGCAACATGCAGCGCCAGCTGGCGCGTCGTCGCATGATGGCCGAAGTGCCGAAGGCCGACGTCATCGTGGTCAACCCGACGCACTACTCGGTCGCGATCGCCTACAACGCCGGCATGCGCGCGCCGAAGGTGCTCGCCAAGGGCTCGGCGCTGACAGCGTTGCGCATCCGCGAGATCGCCGCCGAACATCGCATCCCCGTCCTCGAAGCGCCGCCGCTCGCACGTGCGCTCTACAAGCACGCCGAACTCGGTCGCGAGATCCCGATCGCGCTGTACGAGGCCGTGGCGCTGGTGATGGCCTACGTGTTCCAGCTCAAGCGCTTCCGCACGCAGGGTGGCGCGTATCCGAACATGCCGGCCGGTCTGCCGGTCCCGGCCGACCTGGACTTCACACCGGTCGATGCCGAAGTCGACGAAGAGGACATCGACGCATGAGCGCTGCCGCAACGATCCCGTCCCCGGGTCAGGGCAATTTCCTGAACCGCACGCTGCCGTGGCTGACCGGCCGACTCGCGACGGACCTCGCCGGTCCGCTGCTGGTCGTGCTGATCCTGACGATGCTGATCCTGCCGCTGCCGCCGCTGCTGCTCGATCTGTTCTTCACGTTCAACATCGCGATCGCGATGCTGGTGCTGCTGGCCTCGATGCACATCGAGAAGCCGCTCGAGTTCTCGGTGTTCCCGACGGCGCTGCTGCTGACGACGCTTCTCCGCCTCTCGCTGAACGTCGCGTCGACGCGCGTCGTGTTGATCAACGGCCACAGCGGACCCGACGCGGCCGGCAAGGTCATCGAGGCCTTCGGCCACTTCCTGGTCGGCGGCAACTTCGCGGTCGGCATCGTGGTGTTCGCGATCCTGGTCGTCATCAACTTCGTGGTCATCACGAAGGGCGCGGGCCGCATCGCCGAGGTGTCGGCGCGCTTCGCCCTCGACGCGATGCCCGGCAAGCAGATGGCGATCGACGCCGACCTCAACGCCGGCCTGATCAACGAGGAAGTGGCCCGCAAGCGCCGCGCCGAGATCGCCGACGAGGCCGACTTCTACGGCTCGATGGACGGCGCGTCCAAGTACGTCCGCGGCGACGCCATCGCCGGGATCATGATCCTGTTCATCAACATGCTCGGCGGCATCGTCGTCGGCGTGATGCAGCACGACCTGTCGCTGGCCGAAGCCGGCAAGACCTACACGCTGCTGGCCATCGGCGACGGTCTCGTCGCGCAGATCCCGTCGCTGATCATCTCGATGGCCGCCGGCATGATCGTGTCGCGCGTCGGCCGCGGCGAGAACCTGGGCCACCAGGTCGTCGCGCAGATGTTCCGCAACACCAACGCGCTGTACGTCACCGCGGTCGTGCTGGCCATGATCGGCATCATCCCGGGCATGCCGCACTTCGCGTTCCTGAGCCTCGCGCTCGGCGCCGCGGCGCTCGGTCACTTCGGCAAGAAGTCCGCCACGAAGAAGGAGACCATCGCCGCCGCCGTCGTCGCACCCACACCGGCGCAGTCGCTCGAAGCGAGCTGGGACGACGTCACGGCCGTCGACACGCTCGGCCTCGAGGTCGGATACCGGCTGGTGCCGCTGGTCGACGCGTCGCAGGAAGGCGAACTGCTGAAGCGCATCAAGTCGCTGCGCCGGAAGTTCGCGCAGGAAGTCGGCTTCCTGCCGCCGGCCGTCCACATCCGCGACAACCTCGAACTGCGTCCGTCCGGTTATCGCATCACGCTGAAGGGCGTGGTGGCGGCCGAGGGCGAGGCCTACGCGGGCATGCTGATGGCGATCAACCCGGGCCATGTCGCCGCGGCATTGCCGGGCACGATCACGAAGGACCCGACGTTCGGCCTGCCCGCGATCTGGATCGAGGCCGCGCATCGCGACCACGCCATCGCCAACGGCTACACGGTCGTCGACGCCGGCACCGTCGTCGCGACGCATCTCAATCACATCGTGCAGACGCACGCCGCCGACCTGCTCGGCCGGCAGGAGACGCAGCATCTGCTCGACGTGCTGGCCAAGTCGTCGCCGAAGCTGGTCGAGGAACTGACGCCGAAGCTGCTTCCGCTCGGCACCGTGCAGAAGGTCCTGCAGAACCTGTTGTCCGAGACCGTCCCGATCCGCGACCTGCGCACCATCGCCGAGACGCTGGCCGACCACGGCGTGCGCACGCAGGATCACACGTTGCTGACGTCGGCGGTCCGCGTCGCCCTCGGTCGCGCGATCGTCCAGCAGGTCTACGACAACGCCAGCCAGCTGTCGGTGATCGGTCTCGATCCGGGTCTCGAGCACGTCCTGCTGCAGGCTTCGAACATGTCCGAAGGCGACGCCACGCCCGGCATCGAACCGAATCTCGCGCAGACGCTGATCGACGAGACGGCTCGCGCGGTCCGCAATCACGAGATGCAGGGTCTGCCGCCGGCGTTGCTGGTCGCCGACCGCCTGCGCGCACCGCTGTCGCGCTTCCTGCGTCGCGCCATTCCGCAATTGAAGGTCATCGCGGTCGGTGAAATTCCCGACCATCGTTCAGTCAAGGTCCACACCATCGTTGGAGCACGCGCATGAACAATCGCAACCACGTCGATCCCGAGTCGGCCCGCAACGATGGCGGCATGAACATCCGTCGCTTCGTGGCAGAGAATTCACGCGCGGCATTGCGCCAAGTCCGTGACTCGCTGGGTGGCGACGCGATCATCCTGGCCAACCGCAGCATCGACGGCGGTGTCGAGGTGCTCGCCGCGGCGCCCGAGGCGGTCGATGCGCTGACCCGTCGCATGACCGCGACGACGCCGGCTTCGCTGCCGCTCGCGCCGTCGTCGCGGGTATCCTCGCTGCCACCGGTCACGCCGACCGAGCTCGGCCTGAAGCCCGCATCGAACGACGCATCGGCCGGATCGCAGGTCATCGGCAAGAAGCGGCTCGCGTCGCTGTTCGGCCGTCGCACCGAGAAGCAGGGCGAGGCGGCGCCGCAGCCGATGGCCGAGCAGACGCCCGATCGTTCGATGATGCGTGCGACGACCCCCGCACGGACCGCCGCCACCTCCTACCTGAGCTTCGCGGACGAACTGACCGCGGCCGCCCCGGACGACCAGGACTTCGTGGCGCGGATCGCACCCGAAGCGGTCACGCTGTCGCGTCCGGCCGTGACGGCGCCCGTGGCTCCGGCCGTCGTCGCACAGCCCCTGGTTG
>CAZZWS010000053.1:7244-20332 GCA_964657795.1 Beijerinckiaceae bacterium | reverse complement strand
GTGTCGACGATCGCGGGCAGGCTCCACGATGATCACACCGTGCAGGTCATCGACCTCGCCACGGTGCTGTTGCTGGGGTGCGCCTGGTCGACGTCCCGCATGAGCCGCCACCTGCAGCAGCGCGCAGCCATGCTCGCCGCGTCGCTCGCGTCGGTCAGCGATCGCCTCGCGTCGACGGCCGAAGAACTGAAGCGCAGCGAACGACTCGATCCGCTGACGGGCCTGTTGAACCGCCTCGCGTTCGAGGAGCGGCTTCGCGAAGGACTCGACGGCGCCCGCACGAGCGCGGACCCGGCGGCGTTCGGGCGCATCGCCGTCCTGGTGATCGACATCGACGGACTGCAGACCGTCAACGATGCGCTCGGTCATGCGGCCGGCGACGAGTTGATCCACAGCCTCGCGCTGCGCCTGTCCGACGAAGTGAGCGAGCGGACCGTCGTCGCGCGCTTCGGTGGCGATCGTTTCCTGATCCTGGCGGGCGACATCGCCGGTCCCGAAGCGTGCGTGCTGCTGTCCGAACGCCTGATCGCGGTGATCCAGGAGCCTTACGACGTCGGCGGACGCCAGATCCGTACCGGCGTCTCGATCGGCATCTCGCTCGCCGCCGGCGACGGCACGGCGCAGTCGCTGCTGCTGGAGGCCGAAGCCGCGATGCTGGCTGCCGCCCGCTTCGGCCGCAGCGGCTTCGCGTTCTTCGAGCCGCACATGCAGGCCCGAATGAGCGACGAGTTCGATCTCGTCGCCGATCTGCGCCAAGCGATCGACCTCGGCCAGCTCGAGCTCCAATACCAACCCAAGATCTACAGCGACCGCGACGCGATCTCCGGCGTCGAGGCGCTGCTGTGCTGGACCCATCCGGCCCGCGGCTCCGTCAGCCCGGCAGTGTTCATCCCTCTGGCCGAACGTTTCGGCCTGATCCACACGCTCGGCAACTGGGTCATCGAGCAGGCCTGCCGGCAGATCGGCGAATGGGCCGGCAACGGCGTGCATCACCGCGTGGCCATCAACCTGTCCGTGCATCAGCTACGCGACGACGGCCTCGTCACGCGCATCCGCTCGTCGCTGCGACGCTACGGCGTCGACCCGTCGCGACTGCTGTGCGAGATCACCGAAACGGTCGCGATGCAGGACATCGAGGCCACGCAGCGCACGCTCGCGGGACTCGGCGCCATCGGCATCTTCCTGTCGATCGACGACTTCGGGACCGGCTACTCGAGCCTGTCGTACCTGCGCCAGTTGCCGGCGAAGCAGCTCAAGATCGATCGCAGCTTCGTCCACGACATCGAGCACAGCAGCGACGCCCGTGCGCTGGTCGACGCCGTGATCCATCTCGCGCACGCGCTGGGGCTGGACGTGGTGGCCGAAGGCGTCGAGACCGCCGGGCAGCGCGACATCCTCGTCAGGCTCGGCTGCGACGAGCTGCAGGGCTACTTCTTCGCGCGGCCGATGTCCGCGGACATGCTGCTCGCGTGGATCGCGGGCAAGAAGCCGAAGGGAGCGATGGACTTCTCGAAGTCCTTGGTCCACTGAATCACTGAAATCGTTTTCGACGCGCCCCGATCAGGCCGAGCAGGTCACCGACGCGGTCGCGACCAGTTCTTCTAGCAACGCCAGCGACACGTCGCCGGACAACGCGTACGGATCGAGCACGGCCTTCTCCGAATACTTGAGCAGCAGCGACGGATTGAGCCGGTTGAGATTGACCTGTCCCATCGACCAGCTCGCGAACGCACGCTCGTCGATCTCCTCGTAGGTCAGCAGCACCACGTCCGTGTGGGCGGGATCGAGGGCGATCCGGTTGTAGAGGCTCGAGACCTGCATGCGTCCTCCTTCGAGCACCTGCAGGAAGACGTCGTCGGAAAAGCACAGCAGACCGGTCACCCCGCGCGCCGGATTGTTGGTCGCCGACTTCTTCAGGATGGCGCCGAGCAGCTCCGGTTTCACCGGCGCCGTGGCACGGCTCGCGTACAGCAGTCGGACGAGCATCGCGTCAGCTCCGGTTCTTCTTGCTCAACAGCGACAGGAATTCGCGGCGCAGCGCCGCGTTCTTGAGAAACGCGCCGCGCATCACGCTGTTCGTCATCATCGACTCGTCGTCCTTGACGCCGCGCCAGTGCATGCAGAAGTGATCGGCCTCCATGACGATGGCGAGGCCGTCGGGCTTGACGCGGTCCTGCAGCTCGTTGGCCAGCATCATCACGGCCTCTTCCTGGATCTGCGGGCGACTCATGATCCAGTCGCAGATGCGCGCGTACTTCGACAGGCCGATCAGGTTGGAATGCTCGTTCGGCATGATGCCGATCCAGATGCGACCCATGATCGGACAGAGGTGATGCGAGCACGCGCTGCGGACCTTGATCGGTCCAACGATCATCAGCTCGTTGAGTCGCTCGATGTTCGGAAACTCGGTCACGAGAGGCATGGCGACATAACGTCCGCGGAAGACCTCGGTGAGGAACATCTTGGCCACGCGACGCGCCGTGTCGTGCGTGTTGTGGTCGCCCGCGGTGTCGATGACGAGCGCGTCGAGCACCGTGCGCATCCGCGCCTCGACCTCGTCCCGCAACGCATCGATCTCACCGTCCTCGATGAAATCGGCGATGTTGTCGTTGGCGTGATACCGCGCGCCGGCCGCCTGGATGCGGGCGCGGATGCGATCCGACGCGAGCGCGGCGTCGGGCTTCTTGAGGGAGTTCGCGTGATCGGGCATGCCGGACGTCCAGTCGTTGCAGTTCGCGAGCGTACCGCAGCACGCCGCAGCGCGCCCGCGAGGCCGACTTGTCCGGGCTGTCCGCTCTCGGCGACAATGCGGGCTAGCCGGCGCATGATGGCGCCAAATCAGCTCTCGACAGGATCAGCATGCAGGATGTTCTCTTCGGACTCTTCAAGGACTTCGCGGCCGCCGAGCAGGCGTACGTCAAGCTGCTCGCGCAGGGCATCGCGCCCGAGTCGGCGTCGTTGCATCGCCAGGACGTCCCGATCGCCGGCAGCAACGAGGAACACACCGGCGCCCCCAAGCCGAAGGATGTTGCCGGCATCTTCTCGGGACTCGTGAACTCGTTCTTCCGCAGCGGAGGCGAGATGGACGAGACCGTCGCCACGTCGTCGACGCATCAGGCTCTCCACCGCGGGGCCTACGCCGTGTCGGTCAGCACGCACGACCCGGCCGAGATGACGATGGCCGAGAAGGTCTTCACGGAGTTCGGCGCGGTCCTGCAGCTGCATCCGGAAGCCTGAACCGTCAGGGCCGTTTGTCCTTGCGCATCAGCAGCAGGAACGGCAGCGCGATCAGCGTCGCGATCATCATGATCCTGAAGTCGTTGATGTAGGCGATGAAGCTCGCCTGGCGTGTCACTTCGGCGTTGAGCGCGGTCATGCCGGTCTGACTGGCGAGGTCGTAGATCGCGGGCATGCCGCCGACCACCGCGGGGTTGGCGATGTTCACGTTCTCGACCAGCTGGGCATGGAACAGCGCGGTGTTGCGCGTCGTCAGCGTGCTCATCACCGAGATGCCGATGCTGCTGCCGATGTTGCGGAACAGGCTGTAGATCGCCGTGCCGTCGGGCCGCAGCCGTGCGTCCAGCGTCGAGAACGCCACCGTCGTCAGCGGCACCGACACGAAGCCGAGACCCATCCCCTGCACGAAGCCGGACACGACGATGTGCGACTCGTTGACGTCGAAGTTGAATCCCGACATCTGCCACAACGAGATCGCCGTCAGTCCGAAGCCGAGGCCGATCATCAGTCGGGGATCGACCTTGTTCGTCAGGCGGCCCGCGATCAGCATCGTCAGCATCGTTCCCGCGCCGCTCGGCGCCGTCACGATGCCGATGGTCACCGCCGGATAGCCCATCAGCGTCTGCAGCATCGGCGGCAGCAGCGCGCGCGTCGCGTAGAGCAGCAGCCCGACCATGAAGTAGAGGCCGAGGCCGATCGCGAAATTGCGATCCTTCAGCAGGTTGCGGTTGAAGAACGAGACCGGGCCGGCCGTGGCCGTCAGCGCGACGAAGAAGACGAACGCGATCGCCGCGCCGACCGACTCGACGACGATCTCGGTCGAGCTGAACCAGTCGAGCTGCTCGCCGCGGTCGAGCAGCAACTGGAACAGCCCGATGGCCAGGCTGAGCGTCATGAAGCCGTACAAGTCGAACCTCGTCGCACGGAGCCGCGTCGTGTCGCGGATGAACGTCCTGATGCCGTAGAACGACAACAGCCCGATCGGCAGGTTGATGAAGAACACCCAGCGCCAGGTCATGTTGTCGGTCAGCCAGCCGCCGAGCGTCGGCCCGAGGATGGGACCGATCATCACGCCCATGCCCCAGATGGCCATCGCCTGGCCGCGCTTCTCCGGCGCGCTGTTGTCGATCATCACGGCCTGCGACAGCGGCACCAGGGCGGCGCCGAAGAGACCCTGGAGCAACCGCGCGAGGACGATCTGCGCGAGCGACTCCGACAATCCGCAGGCCATCGACGCGACCGTGAAGCCCACGATGGAGATCAGGAAGATGCGCTTGCGGCCGTAGCGCGTGCTGAGCCATCCGGTCAGCGGCGTGGCGATGGCGGCGGCGACGATGTACGACGTCAGGACCCACGAGATCTGGTCCTGCGAGACCGACAGGTTGCCGGCCATGTGCGGCAGCGCGACGTTCGCGATCGTGCTGTCGAGCGTCTGCATGATCGTCGCCAGCATGATGCTGACGGTGACGAACATCCGGTTCCTGCGCTCGTTGCCGGTCTTGAGCAGGCCGGCGGCTTCGGGCCGCTGCGGGCGTGGAGCGCCCAGGGTCGACGGGGTGGTCGCGATCGCGGACATGACCGGTCTTTCAGCGCGCCGTCAGGTTGTCGCGCATGCGGATCAACGCGGACGACAGTGCGACCGTCTCGTCTCTCGTGAGGCCGCGAGTCGCGTCCTTGCGGATCGCGACGACGACCTGGTCGATGGCGGCGAGTTGCGGCCTGGCCGCCTGCGTGAGGTGGATCCGGTAGGCGCGTCGATCGCCGGGATCGGCATGGCGTTCGACGAGCCCGACGTCGGCGAGCTGGTCGATCAGGCGGGCCAGCGTCATCGGCTGGACTTCGAGCAGTTCGGCCAGGTCGACCTGCCGGATGCCTTCGTTGCGCGCCACGTAGACCAGCGCCCGCGCCTGTGCGAACGTCAGCAGGCTGTCCTCGAGCCGTGTCTTGAACGCGCGGCGCATCAGTCGCGTGACGTCCGACACGAGGAAACCGAGAGAGTCCGCGTGGCTCCGGGCCGCGCTCATGAACACGTCGATATGATAAGCATGGCTTATTATATTCCCGGCTTATGACCTGGCTCAAGCGGACAACCCGAAACGCGGCGGCCTCAGTCCCGTATGGCGTGATACGCCACGGTCTCGTACGGAAACGCGACTTCGCTCGATTCCGACAGAGCCGGCTCGTCGGCGATCAACGCGCGCAGCCGGCGCTCGACGTCCGCGCGTTGCGCATGCGGCAGCGCCGCGATGAAACTCACCGACAGGAAGCGCTCGACGATGACCTCTTCGGACGGTCCGCGATGCACGTGCGGGTAGCGCACTTCGCGCAGCGCGGAGAATCCGGGCGCCGGAAAGACCCGCGCCCAGTCGCCCTTGTGGTAACGCGGCGCATCGCCTTCGAACGGCTCGATGATGGCCGTGATCGCGCGCACCCACGGCACCGACTCGTCACGGACGTTCCACACCAGCGCGAGTACACCGCCCGGCCGGATGACGCGTGCCAGTTCGTCCATCGCCGCGGCATTGGCGAACCAGTGGAATGCCTGCGCGCACACGACCGCATCGACCGACGCATCGGCGAGCGGCAGCGCTTCGGCGGTGCCGGTGCGCGCGTCGACGGCGGGATGGTCGGCGACGAGTCGCGCGCGCATCGCGTCGACCGGCTCGATGGCGATGACGTCCGCATCGGTCGCGAGCAGCCGAGGCGTGAACTTGCCTGTGCCGGCGCCGAGATCGACGACGGTCCTGCCCGACCCGAGGCCGACCTCGTCGCACAGCCAGCGGTCGAGCGCCGGCGGGTAGTCCGGCCGGCCGCGCGCATAGCCGGCCGCGTTGGCCTCGAAGCCGACGGCCGCGGCGTGATGGACGGTCGGGTCGGACGGCAAGACGGTTCTCGGTCAGACCGTCGTCGCGGTGAAGCCGTGCAGGTCGCCCGCGATCAGGCTGGTGGTCCCGAACGTGCTCATCCGGTCGTCGAGTTCGTAGCGATCGCGACCCGCGGCCTTCGCGCGATAGAGCGCCGCGTCCGCGCGGCCGATCAGTTCTTCGACCCTGACCGCCTCACCGGTGTAGACCGCGACGCCGATGCTCGCGGTGATGGATAGCGTCGAGCCGTTGAGCTCGAAGTCCTGACGCATCGCGCGCAGGATCTTGCCCGCGATCGAACGGACGTCGTCGACGTTGCGCAGGCCTTCGGCGATGACGACGAACTCGTCGCCCCCGAGCCGCGCCGCGATGTCCGCGCTGCGGACCGCGCGCACCAGGCGCGACGCGAAACCGCGCAGCAGCTTGTCGCCGACCTGATGGCCGTGCTCGTCGTTGATCGACTTGAAGCGATCGACGTCGAGATAGAACAGCGCCATCGCCGACAGGTGATGCTGGCTGCGCGCCATCGCCTCGACGATGGCCGACTCGAAGCCGGCGCGATTGAGCAGCCCGGTCAGCGCATCGGCACGCACGAGCTGCGACAGCCGCTGGTTCTCGACCTTGTGATCGGTCACGTCCTGATGGATGTAGTGGAAGCCGGTGATGTGATCGAAATCGTCGAACTGCGGGATCAGCTTGACCATGAAGTGCATCGGTCGGAGGCCGGCGTGGCTCTCGATCTCGAAGACCTGCGCCTCGCCGACGGCCGCACGATCGAAGAACGGTTGATAGACCCGAAAGGCGTCGTCGCCGATCACCTCGGCCACCGACTTGCCGAGCAACTGGCTCTTGTCGATGCCGAAGTGATCCTCGTAGCGCGAGTTGACGAAGCGATAGCGGTGGTCACGATCGATGAAGGCGACCATCACCGGCAGCGCGTCGGCGATCGACAGCATGCGGGCCTCGCTGGACCGCATCGCCGCCGACGCGAGCTTGGCCGCGCTCGTGTCGTGCATCAGGCTCGAGAAGAACTCGAGCTTGCCTTCGACGTTGCGATGGGCGATGACGGTCTGGTCGACCGGCACTTCATGGCCGTCGACCCCGAGGATCGCGGTCTCGTCCATCCAGATGCCCCGACGCAACGCGTCGCGCATGCCTTCGTGACGCAGCTTCGAGAAAGCCCACGCCGGGAAGTGATCCTCGATCCGGATCTTCGCGAGGTCCGCTTCGAACGCGATGCCGCAGTGCTTCCTCGCGGACGCGTTGAGATACGTGAGCTGGCCGCGGACATCGGCCATCGCGACCAGGTCACCGCTGCTTTCGAGGATCGCGACGAGCCGTCGGCGATCCTGGTCGCTCGCGATGCGGGAGGCTTCCGATGCGCGCTGGTCGCGCAGCATGGCGTTGTAGGCCAACGCCACCTGACCCACTTCGTCGCGCCTTCCGACCGTGGCATAGCGCATCGCGCGGGCGTCGTTGGCGGTGGATTCGACCTCCTCGCGAAGACGTGTCAGCGGCTTCAACAGGATCCAGGCGACGAGCCACGTCGACGGCAGGACGATCAGCGCAGCGACGACGCCCACCTCGACGATCCGTGCAGCGGCCCGGTCGATGGTCGCGAAGGCCTCGGTACGAGGCAGCACCGCGGCGAGCACCCAGTTGGTCATCCGCAGCGGCTGATAGCCGACCAGGGCCTCGCTGCCGTCGTCCAGCGTCGTCAAGGCGACGCCGGACATCGTCATTCCGGCTCCCGTCGTTTCAGTCATCACGCGGGTCGCGTCGGGATGCACCAGGAACCGCGGGTGCGCTCCGGTCGTCGCCACGACGAAGTAGCCGGTCTGCCCGATACGGGTCGATGCGAGAGCACCGAGAAAATTGCGACGGCCGAGGATCAGCGAACCCACCATCAATACGGACACCTTGCCGTCCCCGTCGAGAAGCGGGACGACGACGTCGACCAGAGGCGTGCCGTCGGCAAGACCGCGCAGCGGTTCGGAGATCACCAGCTTCGCCGAGGCCATCGCGCGGCGGAAATACTCGCGATCGCGAAGATCGAGTCCGATGACGCTGGCATGCTTGTCGGGATAGGCGGCGGTCACCAAGCCGCGCGGGTCCACCAGGAAGAGGCCGTCGAAAAGCTGGAGCAATGCGGGATGCTGCTGATGGAAGGTCGTGAACGCGGCCGCGCTCGCCAGAACGTCGGGAGGCATCGCCAGCGCCGCGGCCTGCAACGAATCCGTCGCGAAACGCAGGTCGTCGTCGAGTTCGTCCGCGGCACGGACGGCCGTGCCCTGCTGCTGCGCGGACAGCGTCGCGAGCAGATCCTTCTTCGCGAAGTGCATCGATATGGCTTCCATGACGACGACGAGCGCGAGTGCGCCGATCGACATCGTGATCGCGAACCGGAATTTCAGGCTGAGGGTCTTCATCACCGGCGTGGCAGGGGGCTCCTGGCAGTCTCCCTTTTGCGGGGCATGCGCAGTCTTCCATGCCTCCGCAGGCCGGTATTGCCTGAACAGGCGCGAAAATTCCGTTCAGTTCGATCTCCGGCACGCCGCTGGCCCGCGGACGGCTCCCGCGCGACCGGTCGTCCCGTGTCAGATGCGGCCGAGCAATTCCGTCTTCTTGGCTGCGAACTCGCTGTCCGAGACGACGCCGCGGGCATGCAGGTCCGCCAGCTTCTCGAGCGCGACGAACGGATCGACGCCGGCCGAGGCCGCCGCGACGCGCTGACCGGGCATGGCCGAGCCCTCCTGCATCCGGGGGGCCTCGCCCTGCCTACGACTTGGGGAATCCGCGTCGGGCGACCGAACGCCGTCCGTGGCGCAACGCGCAGGCGCTCGCGAACGCTCCACCGCCGCGCCATCGAGCGCGTCGCACAGATGATCGATGCGCCCTTCGAGCACCGTGTCGCGACCCCTCGACGTCATCACCATGCCGCCCTGCATCCACTGCCCGACGCCACCGAATTCAGGATGGTCGAACTGCGCCATGCGACCGCCGCTGGCCGCGAGAGCGCCCTGCATGGCCTCGACCGCGTCGAGCGAAAAGCCGGTCTCCCGCGCGATCGAGCGATGGACGGACTGCGCCGCATCGTCGCTTCGTGGTTCGGCTGAGCGCTCGAATGGTTCGGTGTTCTGGTGATCGGCTGTCATCGGGCGCCTCGCGGGTGGATGGCTGTGGACCGGAACGGCGCGGCGATGTTCCCGTCGACTCGCACGTCGCGTCCGGGACGTTCGCCGTTCGATGATTGTCGCGCCTCGCTGGACAGCGGGAGCCCGACCGTCGTCGCCCCTTGGCAAGCACGATTTACTACGCTATATGAAATCGGCTGTGGACCGGTCGCCGTCGCAACACGGGGCAGGCGCTCCGCTCCAGGCGATCGAGTCAGGGTTCATGAAACAACACCCCCAACAGGCAGGCAGCGTCGTGCTCAGCGCGTCCAGCCTTGCCGACATCGCCAAGGATCTGTCCGGATCGACCGTGCAGGGTGTGCAGAAGATCCTCAGTTCCGTCCGCCATCATCTCGACATGGACGTGGCGTTCGTGTCGGAGTTCGTCGGCAAGAAGCGCTATTTCCGCAACGTCGATGCCAAGAGCGTGTCGCCGATCCACATCGGGGATTCGATGCCGCTGAGCGAAGGTTATTGCCAGCGGGTCGTCGAAGGGTCGTTGCCCGAACTGATGGCGAATACCGCGACGTTTCCACTCGCGGCGTCCTTGCCTGAAACGATCGCCGTGCCGATCGGCTCCCATCTGAGCGTGCCGATCCGGCTCAAGAGCGGCCGCGTCTACGGTACGTTCTGCTGCTTCAATTTCGTGAGCGACGAGTCGCTCAACGAGCGCGACCTGAGCGTGATGCGTGCGTTCGCCGACATCGCCGCCTATCAGATCGATCACGAACTCGAAGCATCGGCCCTCCGCAACGAGAAGAGCCGACGCATCCTGTCGGCGATCGACAGCGAGCAGCCCGGCATGGTCTATCAGCCGGTCGTATCGCTCGCGAATCTGAGCGTGGTCGGTATCGAGTGCCTGTCGCGCTTCGACGTCGATCCGTATCGCGGTCCCGACCACTGGTTCGCCGAGGCGGCGGACATTGGTCACGGCACCGTGCTGGAGTCGCAGGCCATCCGCAACGGACTGCGCGGTCTGGAGGGGATCGCGCTGGGGGCCGATCTGCAGGTGTGGCTCAACCTTTCGGCACGGACGCTGATCGACGGCGGCGTCGGCGCGCTTCTGGAGCCCTTCGCGCTGAACCGGATCGTGCTGGAACTGACCGAACACGAACACGTCGCCGATTACGGCGTGCTCGATCGTGCATTGCGTCCGCTGCGCGAGGGCGGCGTGCGGGTCGCGATCGACGATGCCGGGGCCGGCTACGCGAGCATGTCGCACATCCTCAACATCTCGCCCGATTTCATCAAGCTCGACCTCAGCCTGACGCGGCACATCGACATCGACCGCAAGCGGCGTGCGCTGGCTTCGGCGCTGATCGAATTCGCCAGGCAGACCGACGCGACGATCGTCGCGGAAGGCGTCGAGTCCGTCGCCGAGCTGAACGAACTGCGCCGCCTCGGCGTCCAGATGGCGCAGGGCTACTTCCTCAGCGAGCCGGTCGGCGTCGACGCGCTGGTGGCCGTCCTCGCCACGTTTCGCGACCGGCAGGCCGGCTAGTGTCCTGTCATTCACGGCGTCGATAGAATCGCGGACCGCGCCGTGCCGGGCGCCCCTCGTCGGAGCTCCGCTTGAAACTCTATTACATGCCGTCCGCCTGCTCGCTGTCGGTGCAGATCACGCTCGCCGAACTGGACACGTCGTACACGAAGGTGCTGGTCGACGGAAAGACGAAGCAGCTCGCCGACGGCAGCGACTACCGGACGATCGCGCCACGCGGCCAGGTGCCGCTGCTCGAACTCGACGACGGGACGCGGCTTGCCGAAGGTCCGGTGATCGTCCAGTACCTCGTCGACCTGAAGCCGGGCAGCGCCCTGATGCCGGCGGCGGGCTCCCTGGATCGTTATCGCGTCCTCGAATGGCTCAACTACCTGACGTCGGAGATCCATCAACGCTTCTATCCGCTGTTCGTGTTCGGCGACTTGCCGGACGAGGCGAAGGACGCGTTCCGCGCCGACCTCGACCGTCGCCTGGCCTATGTGGCCGAGCGACTCGGTGACAAGCCCTACCTGATGGGCGACAGGTTCACCGTCGCCGACGGTTACCTCTTCACCATGCTGCGGTGGGCGAAGTTCCTCAAGGTCCCCCTCGAACGCTGGCCGAACCTGGGCACCTATCGCGACCGCGTCGCCGCGCGGCCCGCGGTTCAGACAGCGATGCGCGAGGCGGGGTTGCTGAAGACCTGACCGGTTTCCACGCGCGCCCGCGAGCCGTCGGGCCGCGTCTGTTGATCGCGATGGTCTTCATCGCGTACAGTTGCTGCCATGTTGCTCATCCTCGGACTTGACATCGCAGGTCAACCATTTCGCTGGCTCTCGCCCGAGGAAGCGGTCAGCTACAACGCCACCGGCAAGGTCGCGTGGTCCATCGGTGAACCCGTGGTGATCTTCCACGGCGGCTTCAACCGGCAGGGCGTGCAGTCCATCATCGAGTCGGCGCCCATCATCGCCATCGCGCGGTCGGACATCATGGCCGCCAAGGCCCTGGCGTATCCGCCGCTCGGCGACCGCAACGACCTGCTGTTCAAGCGCGACCGTCACGTCTGCGCATTCTGCGGCGAACAGTTCGGCCGCGACAAGCTCACCCGCGATCACATCCTGCCCCGCTCGCGCGGCGGCAAGGACGGCTGGATGAACGTCGTCGCCGCCTGCCGAACCTGCAATCATCGCAAGGGCGCCAAGACGCCGGAGGAGGCGCACATGCCGCTGCGCTACCTGCCTTACGCGCCGTGCCGCTACGAACATTTCCTGCTGTCGGGACGCAACATCCTGGCCGACCAGATGGACTATCTGACGGCGATGCTCCCGGCGCACAGCCGCCTGAACGGTTGAGCGTCTTGCGAGACGACGGGACATGACGCGATCGCCGATACGTGCGCGCTGTCGTGGCGACGGCCTTCGCGACAGGTTGCGTGCGTTCTTGCTCATCCGACGCCCGCACGGTCCCACCCGGTCTGCCGGAGGGATGACCTGACGATGCCGGCGGCGCATAGTCGCCTGAACGGATAGCTGCGCCGAGCGCCGCAACGTTACTCGGGACTGCCATGCCCTCGATGAAGCGAGTACTGCACCACGCCACGGCGACGACGGTCGCCCTGTGGTCCATCGCGATCCTGTTCAACACGGTCGTGGTCGATCGGGTCCGCGCGACCGATCTCGACGCGTCGACTTGGCGCGAGGTGTCCATCGATCCCGGTCCGTCCGACCCCGCCGACGGCGGATGGGCGATCGGCGACGGCGCCAGTCCGCAGTTCCCCTTGCCCGTCGACCCGCTGCGCGGCCGATGGATGCGCTTTTCCGCGACCGTCGACCGCGCGTCACGAGGCCTCGGGCTACGGATCAACGCGTCGTCGGCGTTGCAGCGCACGGCGTCGGTGCCGGTCACCTGCGACGTGCAACCGTTGATGAGTCGTTGCACGACGTCGTTCTGGATGCCGCCCGACACCGAGAAGGCCGAGGCGGTCGTCTGGGCCGATCGCGAGGCCGGCAGGTTCTACGCACCACGCGTCGAAGTGGCAGAATTTGCCGGATTCGCGGAGCCGGGCAGGACTATCGGCCATCGAGCGGACGCCTTCATCACGGCGGTCCGCGCCGGCTACTACCGGAGCGACGACATCGACTGGGCGGATGTCGAGCGAAGCATCGCCGCCATGCCTGCGCCGCCCGACGATCTCGATCCGTTGCCGGGCATCGCCCAGGTCCTGCGTGCGCGCTTGCCGGGCAACAAACATGTCTTCATCTGGCCGCGGTCGCTGACGAGAACGCCGGCATCGGATGTAACCATGCCGACCTGCGGCGCCATTGGTGACGGCAT
>CAZZWS010000053.1:0-7234 GCA_964657795.1 Beijerinckiaceae bacterium | reverse complement strand
GGCATCGGGGTCGTCGCATTGCCGGGCCTCGCTCAAATGACCGGCGATGCTCCCGAAACTTACGCGAAGGCGTTGCACGATTGCCTGATGCGCGGCACGAACAAACGCGCCTGGATCGTGGATCTACGGCCCGACACGGGCGGCAACATGTACCCGATGATCGGCGGCCTCGCGCCGTTGCTGCCGGTCGGAAAACTCTACGCGTTCGCGAACGGCCACCGTGTCGCGACGGCACAGGTCGGCATCGACCGCGGTGGCGTGACGATCAATCGCCAGCGCGTCTTCGGCGCACTCGATGCCGGCTCCCGCGTCGGACCGCCGGTCATCGTCGTGTTCGGGGCGACCTGCGCCAGCTCCTGCGAGCAGACCGCGAACGCGCTGGCCGCTCGGCCTCGCACCCTGTTCATTGGCGAGCCGACGGCCGGGTACCTGACGGCCAACACACCGCTGCTCATCAACGACGCCTACGTCATGCTTCTCACGACCGGCTACACGCAGGACCCGTGCGGCCACGTCCTCGAAGCCAACCTGACGCCGGACCTGGCCGTCGACCACGTCGCCGATCGATCCCTCGACGACCTGCTCGCCCTGCCCCTGGTGAACGAATGGCTCGTGCGTCGATTCGATCGACCGGCGACGAAGGCGATGTCGGCCTCCCGATGCGGTCCGACGTCGTCCACCGCGTCACGTTGACGTCACCGTGACACCGGCACCGGCTCCTTCGTCATCTCCGCGCCCTGCGGCGAAATCTTCAACCGACTCGCCGGTGGACTTTTCGTCATCGTCGCGCTGACGGGGTCCATGCCGCTCCTGATGATCGCGGGTTGCGCTTCGCGCGACGCGAGGAAGCGGATCAGCTCGCGACCGGCCGACGGGTCGCGCGCGGTCGACGCGATGCCGGCCACGAACGTCGTGCTCTTCTGGACCGCGTCGGGGATCGGCCCGACGATCGTGATGCCCGCCACCGGCTGCAGCTCGCTCTTCTGCTGGAAGCCGAGTTCGGCCTCGCCGCGCGCCACCACGCGCCCGACCGGCTCGGCCGGGATCATCCGGCTCTTCGCACGGATGCTGCCGTCGAGGTCGATCTTCGGCAGCAGCGTCTTCTCGAGATAGACGCCGCTGGCGCTGTCCGAATAGGCGATGGACTTCGCGTGCCGCAAGGTCTGCGTGAACGCGTCGACGTTCGAGATGTCGGGCCTGACCGCGCCGGACTGCACGGCCATCCAGATCGTCGCGTTGGCGAGGTCCACGCGGCTGCCCGCGACGGCGAGCTGCTTCGCGACGAGGTTGTCGAGCCCGGCATCGACCATGATCACGACGTCGGCCACCTCGCCGCGCGCGAGGCGGTTGGGGATGGCCTGCGGCGTGTCGCCCATCGAAGGCCCACGCTCCGTGATCACGGTGTTGCCGCTGGCCTTCTCGTACAGCGGCACGAGCTCGTCGTAGGCCGCCGAGAAGCCGCCGGAGATCATGACGTGGAGCTCGGCGGCGTGGGCCGGCACCGCCAGCGCGGAAACGATCGACAGTGCTGCGAATGTGCCGACAGCCCGCCGGACGCCGTGTCGATCGTTCGACTTCGTACGATCAAGAGGCTTCGGAAGCATGGCGTTCATAACCATACGGCCGCTCGGCCCGCTGCTCTCGCGCATTTGAAAAGCGTCGCATCCGCCGTGGCGAGCGTGAGCGAAGGCGCATCGAGAAGCGACTGCCTGAAGCGATCGATGCGCTTCCGATCGATCGGCGGTCGAGGCTCGTCGACATCGACCGGCGCAATCGTCGCGATCGGGCGTCCGCGGCGCGTTACGGTGACTCGTTCGCCTGCAACCACGCGGTCGAGGATCGTCGAGAGATGGGTCTTCGCTTCCGCGACGCTGAATGCATCCATGTGTCCTCCGATGACCGTCTTTGCCCACAATAGCTCGACTTGCCGGATGACCATCCGAGTGACCATCTCGGTTGATCGTCGGCTTACGGCACCAGCTTCCAGTCCCCGTTCCTGATCTCGACCATCACGCGCGCGCGCTGGTCGAGCCCCAGGTGGTCCGACTTGCTCATGTTGACGACCCCGTTGTTGGACGGCGCGTCGTGGATGTTCTCGAGCGCGTCGCGCAACGCCACGCGGAACTCGGGCGTGCCGGGCTGCGCCTTCTTCAGCGCCTCGGGGATCGCGCGCTGGAGCAGCAATCCGGCATCCCACGTGTACGACGCGAAAGCGGCGACGCTGTGCGGTCCGAACTTCGCTTCGTAGCTCTTTACGAACGCCAGCGCCGGCTTCTTGACCGGATTGCTGTCGGGTAACTGCGCCGCGACCATCACGGGTCCGGTCGGCAGATAGGTGCCGTCGCAGTCCTTGCCGCAGACGCGGATGAACTCGGGACTGGCCACGCCGTGGTTGTGATAGATGCGGCCCTTGTAGCCGCGCTCGCGCAGCGCGCGGACCGGCGTCGCGGCCGGCGAGCCGGATGCGCCGATCACCACCGCGTCAGGATTGGCCGAGACGATCTTGAGGATCTGGCCGGTCACGCTGGTGTCGGCCGGCGCGAAGCGTTCGTTGGCCACGACCTTGATGTGCTTGAGCTCCGCGTACTTCGCGACCTCGGTGTAGAAGGCGTCGCCGAGTGCGTTGGAAAAGCCGATGAACGCCATCGTCTTCACGCCCGCGTTGCTCATGTCCTCCGCGATGGCCGTCGCCATCATCACGTCGGACTGCGGCGTCTTGAACATCCACATGCGGTTCGCGTCCATCGGCTCGACGATGCGCGACGACGAGGCGAGCGTGATGGCGGGTGTCCTGCCTTCACCCAGCACAGGCAGCATCGCGAGCGAGTTGGGCGTGGTCGTCGAGCCGATGATGGCGTCGACCTTGTCCTCGCTGATCAGCTTGCGGACGTTGGTGACCGTCGTCGTCGTGTCGGACGCGTCGTCGAGCACGATGTATTCGACCTTCTTGCCGGCGATCTCGCGCGGCAGCAGCTCGACCGCGTTCTTCTCGGGGATCCCGAGGGCAGCGGCCGGGCCGGTCGACGACACGGTCACGCCGATGCGGATCTGCGCGAACGCGGGTCCGCCGACGAGCAGCGCCGTGAACAGGAACGCGCACAGCGCGAGGGATGAAGCGGACGCGTGCGGACGCCGGTCGTCGAACCTGGAACTGGTCATGGGTCTCCTCGTTCATGAAGTCACGCGCACGAGAGTGACACTTGCTGCGTGACACTTGCCGCGGCGCGTTCGCCCGCATTGTATGAGGAGCGGAGCGGCGATCGGCGCTTCAGCGCGCCAGTCGAACGTATTGCGCCCCGAGCGCTTGGCTTGTAGAGCGCCTCGTCGGCGCGCTTCATGATCGCGGACGGCGATTCGCGCGCATGCGTGTGCATCGCGATGCCGATGCTCGCGGTGACGCCCGTCAACTCGCCGTCGAGCACGAACGGCTTCTCGACCGCCGCGACGATCTTGCGCGCGATGAGTTGCCCCTCGTCGCCGGACGGGCGGGCCACCGCGTCGCTCGGCTGCACGCTGCCGGTCAGACGCCAGGCGAGCAATCGGGCCGCGACGAACCTGACGCCTCGTCAACCGGCGGCGACCACCATCGCGCGACGTTCGGCGAGTTCTACGAACCAGTCCATGCTCTCGGGATTGCTCATCGCGTCCCGATTGACGACCTCTGCGAGCGCGCGTCCCATCAGCAGCTTCTTGACCGGCAGTTCGAGCTTCTTGCCCGACAGCGTCCGCGGCACCGAGACGATGGCGAAGATCTCGCTGGGCACGTGACGGGCCGACAGCGCCTTGCGAATCTCGCCGTTGATCCGCGCGGCCAGCGTCTCGTCGAGGATGTGCCCGTCACGCAGCACGACGAACAGCGGCATCCACGACTCTCGACCGAGGTACTCGAGATCGACGACGAGGCTGTCGAGCACCTCGGGCAGCGCCTCCACCGCGCGGTACAACTCGGCCGTGCCCATGCGGATCCCGTAGCGATTGATCGTCGCGTCCGAACGGCCGTAGATGATCGAGCCGACGGTCCTCGTGCCATCGTCCTCGGCATGCGGGACGAGCCTGATCCAGTCGCCGTGACGCCACACGCCCGGATACATGTCGAAGTAGCTCTCCATCAACCGCTGGTTGTCGGGATCGTTCCAGAAATGGAGCGGCATCGACGGGATGGGCTCGGTGCAGACCAGTTCGCCGACCGCATCCATCAATGGCTTGCCGTCCGCGTCGAAGGCCGCGACGGCGGCCGCCAGCGCGCGGCACTGCATCTCGCCGACACGGATCGGCAGGATCACCGACCCGCAGACGAATGCGGCTGCGAGATCCGTGCCGCCCGAGATCGGCGACAGCCACACGTCCTTGGCGACGTGGCCGTAGATCCACCGATAGGCATCCTCGGACAACGGCGATCCGGTCGAGCCGAGCGACTTCAGATGCGACAGGTCGAGGTCGCGTCCCGGTGCGATGCCGGCCTTGAGGCACGACGCGTAGAACGCGGCGCCGGCGCCGAAGAACGCCACCTTGCGCTCGGCCACGAAGCGCCACACGGTGGTGTAGTCGGGCAACGCGGCATGGCCGTCGAAGATGCAGACCGTGGCGCCGCACAGCAGCGCCGCCACCTGGGAGTTCCACATGATCCAGCCGCTGCTGGAGAACCAGTGGAAGCGGTCGCCGGGTGCGACGTCGAGTTGCAGCCGGGTCTCCTTGACGCCCACGAGCGCAGCGCCACCGTGACCGTGGACGATGGCCTTCGGCGTGCCGGTCGTGCCGCTCGAATAGACGATCCACAGCGGATGATCGAACGGCAGCAAGACGCAGTCGAGAACGGGATCGCCCTGCGCGATGCAGTCGATCCAGTCGACGCAGCGTTCGAGGTCCGGTCGCAGCCGCGACGCCAGCGAAGAGGCCGATCGCGCCGATGCATCGATCACCGGCACGACGATCACGGTGGCGATCGTCGGCAGTTCCGCGACGAGTCCGGCGATCACGTCGCTGCGGTCGTAGATCTTGCCGCCATAACGATAGGCGTCGCACGCGATCAACGCCTTCGGCTCGATCTGCCGGAAGCGATCGAGCACGCCGACCGGCCCCATGTCCGGCGCGCACACCGACCACACGGCGCCGGTGCTCGCGACCGCGAGGAACGCGACGATCGTCTCGGGCACGTTCGGCAGATAGGCCACCACGCGGTCGCCGGCGACGATGCCCGACGCCCGCAGCACCTGCGCCAGCGCGGCGACCCGACGTTCGAGCTCGGGCCACGAGACGTCGGGCTGGTCGCCCAATTCGTTGCGAAAGACCAGCGCGGGACGGTCCAGCGCATGCTGGCCGCGACCGTTGCGGAAGACCTCGGCCGTGTAGTTGATGGTCGCGCCGTCGAACCACTTCGCGCCGGGCATGACGTGGCGGTCCAGCACGCGCGCATACGGCGTGGGCGAAGTGAAGCCGAAGCAGGTCCAGATGCTCTGCCAGAACTCCTCGAGCTCGTCGACCGACCACTGCCACAGCGACTCGTAATCCTCGAACGCGAGGCCGCGCGTCTCCGCGAGCCAGCCGCGGTAGGCCGTGACCTGGGCCGCCTTGACGCGCTCCATCGACGGCCGCCAGATCACTTGACCCTGCGCTTCGCCCTCCGCCACCGGGGACGTGCTCACAGTCGCCAGCCCGGATCGACGCGGTCGATCTGCCGCGTCAGCGCGTCGAAGACGTCCTGGCCGGCGCCGAAACGCGGATCGAACTGCAGCGCGTCGCGGGTGCAGGCGATCTGCACCGCTTCGGGAATCGGTATGACCGGACCCATCGCCTGCGACGCGACCTGGATCTCGCAGGCGCGGTTGAGCAGCCACATCACGCCGAGCGTTCGCGGCACCGTGTCGCCCCACGCCAGCAGGCCGTGATTGCGCAGGATCACCGCGGGCCGGTCGCCGATGTTGGCGATCAGCCGCGGGCCTTCGTCGGCATGGACCGTGATGCCTTCGAAGTCGTGATACGCGAGCTTGCCGTGGAGTTGCGCCGCGTAGAAGTTGCTCATCGACAGGCCGCCTTGCGAACACGCGACCGCCATGCCGGCGGTGGTGTGGATGTGCATCACGCAATGCGCCTCGGGGATGGCGTCGTGGAGGGCAGCGTGAACCGTGAAGCCGGCGGGGTTGACCGGCCAGCGCGTCGTGACGCCGGGGTTGTCCACGATGCGGCCTGCGAGGTCGATGCGGACCAGGTTGGACGCGGTGACCTCGCTGTAATGGAGGCCGAACGGGTTGATCAGGAAGTGCGCCGGGCCGTCGTCGTCGGACGCGTTCATAGAGGACGGCAAGCGCAGCGTGATGTGGTTGTAGATCAGTTCGGTCCAGCCGAGATGCGCGGCGATGCGATAGCAGGCGGCGAGCTGAAGGCGCGCGGCCCATTCGGTTTCGTCGAAGTGGTCGGGCTTGCCGGCGCTCGTGGCCGACGCGGGTACGACTCGCAACGCGGTTTCTTTCATGACGGTCTCCGGCTTCATTTCCACGGGGTGCCGTAAGCGTCGCGTGCCGCGCGCAGCGCCTTCGCCCACCAGACCCATTCGTCGAACATCGTGTCGAAGCGCTTCGCTTCGGCATCGGCCGCCGTGAACACCCCGTCCTCGATCTTCTTCGCCACGTCACGCAGGTGCACGGCCGTCGGCAGCGCCGCGACCTCGAGTTCGTTGAGCACCAGCTTCAACTGCTGGACCGCCCGTGCGCCCTCGGCGTTGCCGAACGCGATGAACGACGCCGGCTTGCGGTTCCATTCGGCGTAGAGATAGTCGAGCGCGTTCTTGAGCGCAGCGGTGTAGCCGTGGTTGTACTCGGCGACGACGAACAGATAGCCGTCGGCCCGCGCGATGGTCTCGGCCCAGCGCTGCTGCAGCGGGTCCTGATAGTCGCCCTCGCTCGGAAATTTGGCGAGCGAGAACATCGGCAAATTCCAGGTCCTGAGATCGATCAGCTCGACGGTGACGCCGTCGCGTTGCGAGGCCCGTTCCAACGCCCATCGCGCCACGGGCTCGGAACGACGTCCTTCGCGGATGCTGCCGAGGATGATCTGGAGATGCATCGTCGATGTCGGGTCGATGACCTCAGTCGTGCCGTGCCTTGTCGCCGAGGCCCAGATAGCTCTCGATCACCTTCGGATCGTTCGCCAACTGCTTCGCCGGACCTTGCAGCGTCACCGAGCCGGTCTCCAGCACGTAGCCGTAGTCGGCCACCTGCAACGCCGCGCGCGCGTTCTG
>CAZZWS010000052.1:10111-20386 GCA_964657795.1 Beijerinckiaceae bacterium | reverse complement strand
CTGATCGAGGTCGAGCACGACGAGAAGCACTGGGTCGGCAACGACCGCGTGAAGACGTGGACCACGACGAGACGACGACGGTCAAGCACGACCGGACCGAGACCGTCGGCAACAACGAGACGATCACGATCGGGGTGAACGTACCGAGACGGTGGGAGCCAACGAGAGCAATCACGCCCGGATCGACCGCACGATCAATGTGGGCGCGAGCGTCTCGCAGCAGCCGACAGCTGTACTTGTTGCAGTCTGGCGCCCCCGCGTTCAACATGACCGCGCCGGCATGGAGGCAACGACCGATGCTCCACCAGTATTCCGAATGAACGGATCACTTCCGCTGTGGCTTTTCCCCGTACTCGGCGTGCTCTTCGTCGCCCTCGGCGCATGGCGCCTGACCGGACCGCGATCCGCCTCAGTGCAGGGTCGAACGTGGCTGATCGTCGGCACGTTCTTTTTGCTGGTCGCCGCGTGGCTTTGGTGGTCCACGCCCGTCCTCTGATCGCTGCCTGCCGGTCGATGACTTTCGGACCTTTTTGAAGTGCGCAAGAGCGGCGACACTTTCGGCGGGATACAGCCTCGTCACCGCAGCGCAAACGTACGGTGATACCAACGCCGCGTGGCCACGCCACCTGGTCATGACCTGGAGCGGTCTGCCGAATGTCCTCTGTCGACGATTGCCACGTCCGGTCTTTCTCCCAGGTAGCCCGTGGCCGCTGAGAAGCCTGTTGCGGAGCCCGACGACGATCTGACGCGGATCGTGCCGTCGCCTCTCCGGAAGCGTGCGGAGAGCATCGAGCCAGCGGCGTCCACGCTCGACGAGACGGATGAACGCACGCGCATCGTCCGCCCGATCGACCTCCGGGATGAGGCGACGAGGGTCATCGCCTCACCGCCGGCGCCTCTGCAGCCACCCGACACTCCCGACGATCAACGGACCCGCGTCGTCCCGCGAGCATCTCCGGTGGCAAGCGCCATTTCCGACGACGCCACCAACGTGTCCACCACCTTCGCCACGCTCGCCCCGATGCAGTCGCATCAGGACACGATGCTCGGTCTCGCAGGCTCCGACGAGCAGGCTGCCGCCAAGCAGGTCGGCCGCTACCTGATCCTCGAGAAGCTCGGCCGCGGCGGCATGGCCACCGTGTTCAAGGCGCACGACCCGGGCATCGGTCGCGACGTCGCCATCAAGTTCCTGCACGCGACGCTGTGCGAGGACGAGGAGTACCGCGGACGTTTCCTGCGCGAGGCTCGCGCGGCGGGCGGGCTCTCGCACCCCAACATCGTGACCGTGCACGACGTCGGCGAAATCAATGGCCGGCCGTACATGGCGATGGAACTGCTGCGTGGGCAACCACTGGCGGAACTGCTCAGCGGCGGCAAGCCGATGCCGCTGCGCGACGTGGTCATCATCGGCATCCAGCTCGCGCGCGCCCTCGACTACGCGCACGCGCGGAAGATCGTCCACCGCGACATCAAACCGGGCAACATCGCGTTGCTCGAGGGCACCAACACCATCAAGGTGATGGACTTCGGCATCGCCCACATGGACTCGGGCGGCCCGGCGGAGCAGCACACGCGGGTCGGCGACGTGCTCGGCACGCCGCAGTACATGTCGCCCGAACAGACGCGGGGCGAGAAGCTGGACGGCCGCTCCGATCTATTCTCGGTCGGCATCATGCTGTATCAGATGCTGAGCGGGCAGCGTCCTTTCCAGGCGGGCAGCATGGTCGCGGTCGCGATGAAGATCGCTCAGGAACAGCCGCCGCCGCTCGACAAGCTGCGTCCCGAGATTCCCGCATCGCTGCGGCGCATCGTCGATCGCTGCCTCGCGAAGGCGCCCGATCAGCGCTTCCAGACCGGCCAGGAGTTGTCGGCCGCACTCGGTCGCGTCCTCGCGCAACTCGACGAGGCGCAGCGCGCCCGCGAGCGGCCACGGATCGTCCCGCTACGGGTCAAGTGGGCGATGACGATGGCGTTGATCGTCGCGATCGTCATGAGTCTGGTCGCGGCCGTCGTCTCGGAGAAGCAGCAGACCGCGTTGCGGCAGCAGGTGAGCGACAACGGCGCCGCGCTCGCGCGGTTCCTGGCCGCGCAGAACGCCGAGGAAGCGCTGGCGGAACGATGGGAAGGCATCCTGGCACGCGTGCAGACGATGATGAAGACCGGCGACTTCAAGAGCATCGTCGTCATCGACAAGACCGGCGTCGTGCGGGCATCGGGCAATGCCGACGAGGTCGACCAGGCGTATCGCCCGCCGCAGTCCGAAGTGATCCAGCGTCGCGGCGACGGCATCGTCCTGACCCGCTTCGCCGTCGACGACGAGCCCATCCTGGGCGTCGAGGCGCCGATCCTCTTCAACACGACGCTCGAGGGTCACGTGGTCCTCGGACTGCGGGAAGCGCCGCTGCTGAGCGTCGCGCGCCTCTCGCTGCTCCTGATGGGCGTGCTCGTTCTCGTGACGGTCATCGCGGTCGCGGTGGCCATGTATTTCGTCGCCGACTGGTTCGCTCGGCCGATCAAGACGGTCAGCGAAGGGCTGGACGAAATCGCCCGTGGCCACCTCGACCATCGCATCGCCGACACGCGTAAGGACGAGTTCGGATTGTTGTTCAAGGCATTCGACCGCATGGCGCAGGCGCTCCAGGACGCGCGCGTGGGGCTGTCGCCCGCTACGATCGCACCGCCACCGACCGTCGCGGAGAAGAGCGAAACCCCCCACCCGGCGGACACGCGCTGACCGGACCGCTCATGCCTCGGCTCGCGTCATTCCACCGCCTGGTTCGCCGGACCAGGCCTTTCCAGCGCGTCGCTTGCGTCGCGGCGATGCTGCTCGCCGGATGCGCCACGACCCCGCCGGCAACCGAGCCGGAGCGACCGGGGGCGAGCGGCGACGGGACCGTCATCGGTCGCAACGACCGTTTCGTCATCTACGACCCGGGTGCGTACGACACGCTCGCGTCGCTGTCGCTCAAGTTCTTCGGACGCGGCGATCGCGAATGGGTGATCGGGGACTTCAACGACATCGATCACGTGGCGTCGGGGCATCCGGTGGTGATTCCGATGGCGACGATCAACCCGATCGGCGTGCGCGCCAATGCGTACCAGACGGTGCCGATCCTCTGCTATCACCGCTTCGGGCCGGGCAAGAGCAAGATGATCGTGTCGGCCGCGCAATTCGCCGCGGAACTCGAGTGGCTCGAAAAGAACGACTACCGCGTCATCCCGATGAAGCAGCTGATCGGCTTCCTGTCCGGAAAGGAAGCCGTTCCCCGAAAAGCCGTGGTGATCACGATCGACGACGGACACGAGTCCGCCTATCAATACGCCGTGCCGTTGCTGCGAAAGCATGGGTTTCCCGCCACTTTCTTCATCTTTACCGACTACATCGGCAGCGGCGGAGCGCTGACCTGGCCGCAGATCATCGAAATGGCGTCCTCCGACCAATTCGAGATCGGTGGTCACTCGAAAACGCACCGCAATCTGCTGATCCACAATCGGGGAGAATCGGCGGCGGCCTATCGCAACAACCTCGAAGCAGAGGTCAAGGTTCCGATCGAGGTGCTCGGCAAGCGGTTGCAGATACCGATCACGACGTACGCGTTCCCTTACGGTGACACGAACGAGACGGTGCTCGCGCTGCTCGACAAGAACCGGGTCCAGCTAGCGGCCAGCGTCACGGCGGGGGGCAACGGCTTCTTCGCCCAGCCGCTGTTGTTGCATCGAACCATGATCTTCGGCGACATCGATCTCGAGGCGTTCAAGACGAAGCTGGAAACGTCGCGCCGGTTCAAGGAGCCATGAGCCCGTCGCCATCGACGCCGGATCGATGGGCGGCCTCCGGTCGGCGCCCGATCGTCCTCGGCGATCGTTCGAGGAGTTGGCTGATCGCGGCGTGCGCGGCGCTGGCTGCCTGCGCCCCGCTGCGGCCGCCGTCGACAGCGCCGGCGGTGCCGCAGCCGATCGCCAGGTCGCCGGGAACGCTGACCTACGAGCAGCGCCTCGAGGAGGCGGCCAGGATCGAGGACCGACAGGGACGTTGGGGCGACGAAGCCGTCACGCTGGAGCTGCTGGCGATTCTCAGGCCCGACGATGCTTCGCTGACGGCACGGCGCCAGGCGCTGAACGACCGGATCGGCGTGGCGATCCAGGACCACCTGCGCCGCGGGGCCGAGGCCAACAAACGCGGACAGTACGAGGCCGCGGCGAACCAGTTCCTCGCCGCCCTCGCGCTGTCACCGAACGACCCGACCGCGGCGGAGGCGTTGCGCGCGATCGAGAAAGAGAAGAATCGCCGTCTGCTTCTCGTCAAGCAGCGGCGCGCCGTTCAGGCCGCCGATCAAGGCGACTGAGGTCCGTCGGCGATCGGGCGACCGGGGTCAGTTGGTCTTCTCGCTGCGTTGCCGCTCGAGCTTGGTCTTCAGGGCAACGACTTCCGCGCGTTCGTTGCGGGCCGCCTCGTTCGCGGGATCGAGCGACAGTGCGCGGTCCCAGGCGATCAGCGCCGCGTCCAGATTCTGATTCGCGCGGGCGACGCGAGCCGTGCGCGAATATTCGGCCACGAGGCGTGTCTTCACGGTCGCGACCTTCGCCGCGGCACCGGGTTCGTCCTGATCGGCAGCGCTTTGATAGTCGATCAGCGCTCGACTGAAGTCCTTGGCTTTCTCCGCTGCGGCTCCTGCACGCATCGCCTGCTCACCCGGAGTCGGGGCGGGCGCGGCGGGCGGCGGGGTCGGCGCTGGCGTCGGGATAGGCGCTGGCGTTGGTGTTGATGTTGGCGCTGGGGCCGGAGGCGGTGCGGCCGGTTCACTGGCCGGGGCAACGGGGCTGGAGGCGACTTCCGCCGGGCGCGGTTTCGGTTGCACCGTCCCGGCTTTCCCCGGAACGCGGATCGACTGTCCGGAGGCCAGCAGACGAGGCACGGCGATGCTGTTGTAGCGCGCCAGGGCGTAGAACAGGTAGCGATCCTTCAGGTAGACAGCCGCGATGCTCGACAAGCTGTCGTTGGAGCGCACCGTGTAATTGAAGGACTCACGACCCAGCAGCGCGATCGGATCGTCGTTCAACTGGCGCAGCAGGCTGAGCGAAAGCTTGTTGGCCGGATCCTTTTCCAGCGCCCGTGCCAGTTCGCCGCGGGCCTGTTCCTCCTTGCCCTGTTCGAGCAACGGGATCACGGACTTCTCCGCGATGATCTGCGCTTCCTTGATCGTCGCGGGCGTCACCGGCGGCGGGGGTGGTGGCGGCGGTGGCGGTGCCGGTGCCGGCGCTTCCACGGGGACCGGAGCCGGCGCGGGGGCCGGCGGGGGCGTGGCGCAGCCTGCGGCCAGCGCGAGACAGACGAAACAGGAAACGCAGCGTTTGTTCATGAGGTTTCCGCAGGCGCCGCGTCCGTCCGGACGATGGTCGATCGCCGAGCGTAAGCGCCGAACCCATTGGCGAAGAGGCGTTGAATCGACGTCAGCGGCGACCCGGTCGGTTCGCAATGCATCGAATGCGACGCAAATTGTAATCCGCAGCGACGCAAAGACGAGCCGTCGGACGCCGATGACTTTCGGTCATTGAACGGATCGGTGGTGCGGACGAGCATAGTCGGTCGTTCGTGCCGCATGCCGAAGCAGCCTTCCTTATGCCCATCATCCTGCGTGCCGTTTCACTCGACGACGTGCCGCTGACACAGTCGATCAGTGCGCGCTTCGAAGCCGACGGGGGCACGATCGGTCGGGCCGATGTCAACACGATGGCGCTGCCCGATCCCGAACGCCACATCTCGCGGCAGCAGGCGCAGATCGCCATGGCCCCCGAGGGGTTCACCATCCGGAACGTCGGCGCGGCGAATCCCATCCTCGTTCGCAACCTGCGCCTGATGCAGGGCGAAACATTGCCCATCAGGCATCTCGATCAGGTCCGCATCGGTGGTTATCTGCTGGAGGTCGTCGATCTCGGCGACGCCGAGGGCGACACGATCTCGAACGGGCCGGTGGCGAAAGCCTCTCCGACGCCGGAGTCGCCGTTCGGACGTCCCCCCGCGCAGGCGTCGCGGCCTTCTGCCGGTTTCGGCGACGTCAACGCGCCGCTGTCGGGAGACAATCCGTTCGCCGACCTCCTGCAGGTGACACCGCCGGCGGCGTCGGCCACGGCCCCGCGCGAACGGCCCGCCTCGCCGGCGCCATCGGCACCGCCATCGCCCGGTGCGGCGTTTCCGCAGTCGTCCGCTCGTCTGCCGGACGACTTCGATCCGTTCGGGCAACTGCCCGACGCACCCGCGAAGCCCGCGGCCGATCCTGCGCGCGTCAGGGGCGTGTTCGGCGATCTCATCCCCGATACCGGTCCCTCGTCGCTCGACGAGATGTTCGGCCTCGGCAAGGCCGGGGCTCCCGATCTGCTGGCTGCGTTTTCATCCGAAGCGCCGCCGCACTCGACCAGCGAGGGGCGCGCCGCTTCCGTCGATCCGCTCGTCCTGTTCGATCGGCAGCGGCAGCCTGCGCCGGTATCGGCCGACCCGACTGTCGGCGACGACGTGCCGGAAGTGCGCGCCGCGTTCCGACCGCCACGGCCGCTCGGCCCCGCTGAGGTGGAGGCGCCGGCTCGCGCCCCGGTCCGACCCGCGGCCCGCTCGATGCCGACCGGCACGGCGGCGGACGGCGCCCCGTTGTGGGCGGCCTTTTGCGAAGGCGCACGCCTGCGACCGGAGCGCTGCCGCGAACCGGACGTCGAGGCGATGCGGTCGATCGGCGCGTTGCTCCGCGCGGCGGTCGAAGGAACGATGCAACTGATCACGGTCCGGTCCGCGACCCGCCACGAACTGCACGCACAGGTCACGGTCATCAAGCCGCGGGACAACAATCCGCTGAAATTCTCTCCCGACGCGCAGTCGGCGCTGGAGCAACTGATGCAACCCCCGTTGCGTGGCTTCCTCGCCGGACCCGAGGCGATGACGGACGCGATGGCCGATCTGGTCAGCCACGCGATCGGCAGCATGGCCGGCACGCGCGCCGCCCTCGAAGGGGTGCTCGCCCGTTTCGCCCCCGAGGAGCTCGAGGCGAAGATCGAGACCAGGTCGTTGCTCGACAGCGTCCTGCCCAGTCACCGGAAGGCCAAGCTGTGGGAGCTCTACCGCCAGCATTACGGCGCGATCCGCGAAGAGGCGCAGGAGGATTTCCACGCGCTGTTCGGCAAGGCTTTCCTGGCGGCCTACGAGCAGCAGCTCGAGCGTCTGATGCACGACAAGAACGCTTCTTCCTTCGAGTGAGCCTCCCTTGCTCCAGATCGTAGTTGCCACACGCAGCGAGCTGGGCAGGCGGAAGACCAACGAGGACGCCGTGCACGTGTCGCGCGATGGCTACTGCCTCCTGTCCGTCCTGGCCGACGGGGCCGGCGGGCATCGGGGGGGCGCGACCGCATCGCGCGTGGCGGTGTACGACCTGGACGCGAGCTTGCACAGCGCCGCCTGGTTCGAGGCGGCGACGCTCGACACCGCGCTGAGGGATGCGCATCGTTCGGTACAGCGTGCGCAGGGAGCGGGCGAAGACCTCGGCCGGATGCACACGACGATCGTGGCGTTGTGGCTCGACGTCGACAACGGACGTGCGCTCTGGTCTCACGTCGGCGATTCGCGGCTCTATCTGATGCGCAGCGGCCGGTGCAGGCTTTTGACCGTCGACGACAGCGTTGTTCAGCAGATGCTCGACGCAGGACTGCTGACCACCGAGCAGGCGGAGGTGCATCCCCAGAAGAACCAGCTCTTGGCCGCGCTCGGGATGGAAGGGCAGGTCGAGCCGCACACGTCGCCCGAGACCTGTGCGGTGCGCGGCGGCGACGTGTTCCTGCTGTGCAGCGATGGATGGTGGGGTGCGCTGACGCAGGACCAGATGATCGCGACGCTGGCGTCCGCATCCAGTCCCGAAGCCTGGCTGCGGATCATGCAGCGGGAGATCGAGGCGCAGGCGTTGCCGCATCAGGACAACTTCAGCGGGATCGCGGTGTGGGTCGTCGACGACGACGATGTCACGCAGCCGATGCCGGTGAGACGCTGAACGACGTCGCGGGGCGCAGCCGTCGCCTACACGTCAACTGCGCGTCCATCGCGCGTCATTCACGCAGGATCGCGCCCTCGATCGAACTGCCTTTCGCGAGCAGGCCTGCGAAGCGCACGCCGTCGGGAAGTCCCTCGACGGCTTCCGGGCGATCGGTCGATGGCGCGTCCGCCACCCACCACAGACTGCGACCGGTCACTCCGCTCAACGGCAGACGTTCGTTCGATGGAAAAAGGGTGCCCGGTCGAGCGGGCGGACCAGCCGCAACGGTCGCGTCGTACGGAGGTCCAACCATCGGCGGCGCAGTCATCGCCCCGAGCGCGCCCTCCAGTGCTGCCAGCGAACCGCGCGCGTCGTCGAGGGTCGCCAACGCGATCTGCGTCACTTGCTCGTACCAGCCGGCGAGCGTGCCGAGCGCGGTGGCGTCGCTCGGCCCCTTCGCGAGGCGGCGCGCGATGATCAGCGGAAAGTAGCGCCCGACGTTGTCGCAACTCGGCATCAGGATGCCGATCCACCAATGGCCGTCGACGACGCCCGGCGCCCAGGCGAAGCGCAGGACCGGTGCCGTCAGGTAGGTGTCGAGCCAGCGTGGACCGAGTGCGGCGCGCGCCACGGGTAGCGCCGTCGACAGCCATGCGTCGCAGCGGGTGATCCACGCCGCCGGCAGCCGACGATGGGCGAAGTCGCCGAGCGACGCGATCTTGCCGTACCAGCCAGCGGGCTCGGCGTTCATCGGTTGTTCCACCGCCGCGTCATCAGAATGCTCGTTGGTCAGAGGCCCATCGGACAGCGGAAGTCGCGCAGCTCGGGCATCGTCAGCGGATTGCGCACGCTCGTCGCGCTGACTTCGAAGCGCGCGGGGTGCTGCGCGATATTGAACGTCGCGATAAAGCGCTCGGGTGCGCTGGTCGTCTCGAGCTTGAGGCGGTCGATCATGCGCAGCAGCGCCCACGGCCCTTCGAAGACGAGGTCCGGCGTGCCTGGCGGCGGAGCGGGCGTCACGTTGAGTCGCACCTGATTGGTCGTGTGCAGGCCGGGCCAGGTGACCGTGGTCGCGAAAGGCGGCCCGTGCTGGTAGCGGATCGCCTGCCCGTCGATGTCGAGGCTGAACGACGACAGGTAGGGATCCATTTCGAGCGGCTTGAAGGTGACGCGGATGGTCGGCGTCGCGGTTCCGGCGAAGAAGGTGTCGCGAATGGCCTGCGCGCGCTGCAACTGGACGAGCGACCCGCTCTCGCCGAGCGACGCGCCATCGATCGGCCGCAGGCGCCAGGTCCTGGCCGAGGTGTCGACATAGGGTCCGAGCTTCGTCATCAACTGATCGAACTTCCCACCGGGGGCGAACACGGTCGCGAAGTCCTGCAGTTGCGCTTCACGCTGTGCGTTGCGATCGAACGGATAGCGACCCGTGAAGGCCTGCTGGCAGAACTCGCCCATGTCCGCGCGGATCTCGTCGGACAGGTTGACCCTGAGGCCGGCCAGCGTCTGCCGCGCGCCCTGCTGCGTCAAGGTCGTCAGCAGCGTGCGAACCGGCTCGGGCATCTGGGACGCTTCGGCGATCAGCGCCGGCGTCGCACTCGACGCCGGCGGCGCGGTGCGCGCCTGCACGGCACGGTCGGCGGCGATCAGCTGACCCTGGACCTCCGCGATCTGCCCGATCACCCGGTCGATCTGCGCCTTGCCGTCGGGGCCGCTGGTGACGAAGGCGCGGAGGCTGGTGAACTGGTCGTCGACGAGCGCCTTCTCGACGGCGCTGTCCGCCTGGATTTTGGAGCCCACCAACGCGCCGGTCAGCGCCCTGCCGCTCGCGAGGACCGAATTCGTGACGCCGCTGGCGAACGACGCGACGGCGCCGGACTGATCGACGCTCAGCGTGGTCTCGTGCGCGATCTTGACCATCAGCGGCCGCAACGGCGTGTCGGCTGAGGCGAGCTGTTGCGAGGTCTGGATCGCTTCGGTCGTGTTGCTCAGCGGCTTGATGCGCACCACCGCGATGAAGGCCTTCCAGGCCGCGGTGTAGTCGAGCAGATAGAGGCGTCGCACCTGATCCTCGAGGACGGTGTTCTCGGCGACCGGCAACGTGACGGCACGCGTATCGGTGACTCCGAGCACCCACGACTGTTCGTCGTTGAGCTGACGGACCACGTTGGCGACCTGGGACTGGAAGCCCTTGTGATAGCCCTCGTACGAGTAGATGCCCGGCACCTTGGCGGTCAACGTGTCGTCGCTGAACACCAGACGCGGGGGG
>CAZZWS010000052.1:5697-10101 GCA_964657795.1 Beijerinckiaceae bacterium | reverse complement strand
CCCCTCGACGGTGAAGGCGGGGTAGTCGTTGCCGAGACCCTGCGATCGCAGCCGGTTGATCACGCGGCGCGGCAACGAGGTCCGCACGATCTGCTGGCGGACGCCTTCGACGAGCTGCTTGTCGGGCGGATGCAGCGTCGGACTCGCGCCTTGCGCCAGCAGGCTGTCGAGATGGTTCTCGAGCGACGTGCGCTGTGCCTCGTCGATCGACCGGCCGAAACGCTGCTCGAGATCGGCCGCGAAGTAGCGCTTCAGCGCGTCCGCGTCGAAGTGGGCGACATCGTGCAACATCAGATAGGCCTTCAGCGATTCGTACTGGCTCTCGGGCTCGTTGTTCTCCTGGTTGATCCGGTCCTCGATGCGCAGTTCGAGGTTGGGCAGCAGCAGCGCGTACAGGACGCGGTCGTAGACGTTGCGTTCGGCGGTCTTGAGCTTGTTCGCCTGCGACAGCCCGAAGCCGAGCTTCCACGAGGACTCACCGGTCTCGCTCAACGCCCGCATCGCGTCGAGGGTCGGAGCGACGGTGCGGGGGTCCAGCGAGACGTTGTTGCTGGCCGAGACCATGCGTCGATGGATCTCGTCGGCCCGCCGGGCGACCTCGTCGACGTAGTGGCGATTGCCGTAGTAGCTCGTGGTCCACGCGAACAGCAGGCAGAGCACGATCACCGCCAACGCTGCGTACGCGCCGAAGGCCGCCAGGCGCCGCCGCCGTTCCCAGATCCGGTTGGTGCCCGCGAGTCCGCGCTCCGCGAACACCACGTCGCCCAGCAGACGCGTCAGGAAGAAGCTCTTGCCGGCGGACTGGTTGGGAGCGATCAGCGCGCGCTGCAGCCCGAACGCCCGGGCGACGGTACCCATCACGCGATCGATCGGCGTGCCTTCCTGGGTCCCGCTGATGAAGTAGACGCCGCGCAGGAGCGTGTCGCGTTCGTAGGGGGACGGCGAGAAGACGATTTCGAGAAATTCCTCGAGCGGTGCGCGCGTCGATGCGAACTGGTTGGGGAAGCCGTAGATGCGCGCCCGTCGCTGCGGGTCGCGCTCGCCTTCGAGTTGATCGACCAGCCCGTCGTCGAGTCGTTTCAGGAGCGCGGCAAACTCGTTTCCGAAGGCCTGGAGATGCGCGGACGTCGGGGTCTGCGACGGGAACGTCACCCCCCAGGCCGCGGCTCGCTCCTCCTTGTCGAGCGATGCGAAGGTGTCGATGAAGCCGGCGATGAGGTCGCACTTGGTCACGAGCAGATAGATCGGGATCGCGATGCCCAGCGATTCGTTGAGCTCCTGGATGCGGGCACGCACGGTGGTCGCGTAGTGCTGGCGCTCGCCCGCCGTACGCGCCAGCAGGTCCGGGATGGAAACCGTCAGCAACACGCCGTTGATCGGCTGCCGCGGCCGCGATCGCTTGAGGATCGTCAGGAAACCGGTCCACGTCGCGCGGTCGTTCGCGGCGTCGCTGTCCTGCGTGGTGAAACGCCCGGCGGTATCGATCAACACCGCCTGGTCGGTGAACCACCAGTCGCAGTTGCGCGTGCCGCCGACGCCTTGCACGGCGCTTTGCCCAAACTTCGACTGCAACGGGAATTGCAGGCCACAGCGTTCGAGCGCGGTCGTCTTGCCCGACCCCGGCGCGCCGATGAACAGGTACCACGGGAGTTCGTAGAGGTAACGGCCGCCGAGCCTGGCGGACCAGCCCGACAGCAGGCCGTTCTTGCCGAAGCGCGTGCGCTGCAGCGTCTGCATGGCCTGCTCGAAGCGTTGCCGGACCGCCAGGAGGTCCGGGCTTTCAGGTTCCCTTTCGGCTGCCGCGGGCTTGACCAGCAGCTGGTCGACGACGCCGGCGTTCCTACGACGCGCGTTCCATGCCCGCATCGCGATCAGCATGATCATGACGAGCGCGACGATCGCGATGGCGATCAGCCGCGCCCGGTCCCCATAGAACGGACGCTTCTCACCGATCGCGACCAGCGGGCCGATCGTCCAGATCGTCAGTGCGATGCCCAGGAAGATAATCGCCAGGAACACCCAGCGATTGAAGACCAGCCCGAGGAGCTTGCGGATCACTTCCCGACCGCCGACGGTGAAACGGGACTCGCGGCGTCCCCGCTCCGCCTGACGTACAGCGTGACCTCGACGCGGCGGTTCGTCGCGCGCGCGGCCGGCGTGTTGTCGCGGTTGAGCGGTTCGAATTCGCCGCGGCCTTCGGCGCGGATCCGCTCCAGCGCGACACGGTGCGCGACGAGGATGTCCTTGACGGTGAGCGCCCGCTGTTCGGACAGCGAGAAGTTGGAGGGATAACGCGCGGAGCGCGCCACCGGCTGGTTGTCGGTGTGCCCCGTCACCAGGACATCGCCGGGAAGACGCGCGATCGCGTCGCCGATGCGGCCCATCAACGCCTCGCGGTCCGGCAGCAGCGCCGCGCTGCCCGGCGAGAAGGCGCCATCGCCACGAATGGTGACGACGCTGCGATCGACCTCGTCGCGGACCGCCACGGTGCCGGCTTCGATGTCGGGTCGCAGGAACTGGGCGAGCCGCGGGGTCGGCGCGGGCGGCGCTGGAGCGATGACGGGCGGCGCGATCTGCAGGCTCTGGATCTGCGCGTAGACGGGGTCGGAATACGCTTCCAGCGAAAGATAGAACGCGAGATACACCACGGTCAGCACGAGCGCGGTGACGGCGCCGGTCGCCGCGAGCGGCAGCCAGCCGGGCGCGCGCCTGGCAACGGCGACCTCGCCGAGCCAGTGTTGCGCGAGCGCCTTCGGATGGTCGCCGCGCTGGCTGCGGATGATCTGCGCGAGCTTGTTGCGGATGGCCTCGAGCTGCGCCGTGCCGTTGTCGACGATCCGGTAGCGGCCCTCGAAGCCGAGTACCAGCGCGCTGTAGATCAGTTCCAGAAGATCGAGGTTGGCCGCCGGGTCCTCGGCGAGACGCGCCATCAACTGAAAAACCTTCTCGCCGCCTTCCGTTTCGTTATGAAACATCGCCAGGAGGCTGTGCGAAGCCCACACGCCCGAGCCGCCCCACGGCGTGTCGGAGGCCGCCTCGTCGATCATCGTGCAGAGGACGTAGCGCGCGGCCATGACGCGATCGGGCGTGATGCCCGCAGCGGCGGCGGCTGCTGCGAAGTCACGGATGCTCTGGCTCAGGGAACGGCGCAGTTCCACGACGTCGGCCACCTGTCGGCTGCCGCGCAGCGAGGGCACGAGGAGCAGCAGGTGGTTCGCCAGAGCGACCAGGGGATTGAGCCCGTGCCGTACGGAGGGCGCTTCCTGCGCGACGGTCCCCCGCCCCTCGTTCGCGAGCGGCTCGGCGAGCGGAGCCGCGCGGCCCCCCGGCCTCGGCTTGATGTAGGTCCGTTGCTGTTCGTCGAGGTCGGCGAACGGATCGTGGTCTGAGGGATGCATGATCGGCGGGGAGCTCTGCGCGTCGGTCAGCTGCGAATCGCCCAGAGCTCGAGTTCCAGCGCCGGGAAATCGCCGGAGATGTGCAGCGCGAGGCCGCCGCTCTGGACGAGTTGCTTCCAGAGTTCACCGCCTCGATCGAGTTCGAAGTAATGGAAGCCGGCATGGAATGGCAGCTGGCGCGGCGCCGTCGGCAGCGAGCGCAATCCGATGCCGGGCAGCTGCAGGTTGACGAGGTCGCGCAGGCGATCGGGGGGGCCGAGCTTGGACTGGGCCGGGAATCGCACGCGCAGTTGCTCGGTCGGCATCTGCGCGTTGACGGCCAGCACGAACTTGGACGACCGCGTCATCTCGGGATCGGCCAGGATGGCGACGCGGACGCCATGGCTCCGCTCGATCAGTTCGAGCTGCTGGGCGGTCCAGTCGAGCACGGTCGACAACATGCGGCGCAGGTCGGCGACGATCGGCAGGAACGTGGCTGCGAGATCGTCGTGTCGATAGAGCGGAAACTCGATCGGATTGCGCGATTCGTTGGTGAACGTCGCGAGGTCGCCTGCCAGCTGCAGGCAGTCGGCGTGCAGCGCCCATGGATGGACGACGGGTGCGAGCGCGTGTTGGCGGAAGACCGGCACGGCGCGATTGAGAGCCTGCAGCATCAGGAAGTCCGCCATCTCCGAGACGCCGTGGCTCAGTTGCCCCATGCGCGCCGCCAGGGCGCGGGCGCGCTGATGGATCAGGCCGTGCAGCAAGGACGCATGCGCCGACAACTGGCCACTCGCATCGATGCGGACCTGGGGCGCGATGTAGTCGCGGTCGAGGATCACCTGGCCGTCCGTACGGCGCTCGACGACGCGGGCGATGCCGAGCAGCGCATAGCCGTCGGCGACGTCGCGTTCTCGGATCAGGCGCAGTTCCAGCGTGGCGGTCTGGACCGCTTCGGGTTCGTCGCCGGCGTTGGTCTCGTCACGGATGTCCTCGGTCACCACGCGCCAGCGGAACAGGCGTTGCG
>CAZZWS010000052.1:3654-5687 GCA_964657795.1 Beijerinckiaceae bacterium | reverse complement strand
CGGGTCTGCGTGACGCCGACCCGCGCGAGCATGACGGCCAGATAGACGATCTCGCCCTTGACGTCGATCGCGACGTCCAGCGGCGGGGGCTGCCCGTCGGTAGGCGAGATCGAGAACGCGGACCCGTCGGGGAGGATGCCGTTGGCCCGCACCAGACCGAGGCGTCCCACCGCGAGTTGCGCGTCGTCGATCGCGATCTCGAAGAAACCCCAGCCGTAGGGGTGGTTGGCGCGCGCGCGCGCATCGATCAGATGCTGGAAGTGACGGAATTCCTGCTGGAACTGGTGAGGCAGCAGGAACATCCCCTGCGACCAGCTGACGCGGTTGTGATGGCTCACGGCGGGGGGGCGCTGACCGAGAGCTGGATGCCGAGCGGATCGACGTGGACGACGACGGTCGCGCGCTTGCCGCTTTCGACCGGCGCGGTCGCGCGCCACGTCGCGTGCTCGATGTCGAAGAAGGCGCCCACGACGCCGACGAAGTGGGTATCCGGCGGGAGAATCCGTGTGCAGGAACGCATCTCGCCCGGCGCCAGCGTGTATTCGTCCTTCGCGGCGATATCGGCTCCGAGGTCCGTCGCGTCGTGCTGATAGAGCGCGATGAAATCGGCGCTGTTGAACGCGGCCGCCGACTTGAGCGCGTAGAAGCGCAGCAGCAACGGCGACGGGCGGCCCTTATAGCTCGGGTTGAGTTTCGTCGACGTCTCGATCACGCAGGTGATCGGCGACGGAGCGGGCGGCTTGCTCGCGCAGGCGGCGAGGGTCGCCGCCAGGAATGCGAGGATCGGTAGCGCGACGGCGGTGAGAGCGCGATGCTCGGGAAGGCCGAAAAATCGTCGAGTGATCATCCTGAAGCGAGGCTCCCATGGCTGACCCATCATATCGGCGCGGACAGGCCCGGGCAGTTGACTTAGGTAATCGCTTTTTCGGCGGAGGTCGCCGGGCATGCGTCCCGGGCGTCGCTGAACGCCATCCTCGGCGTCGTCGTCGGTCCGGAAGACCTCGATTCCACCGCGTCGATGGCGCTACCCGCGGAGACGGCCGACCATCCCGAGGTCTTCGAGCAAACGCCCGCCAAGGGGCCGATGAAGTACGCGTCGGCGACGGGACGGGTACCCTTCGCCAACTGAACTCGCATCGCGCCATCGTGGTGACCCAGCTGCGTCTCGACATCGAAGACCCACGGCCCGACGCGCTCCGGGCGTCGGGCGCGTCGCCGTTCCTCACCGATCCCGGCGGCGTGGCCGACGTGGACCGGTTGCCGCGACTGTCGATCGGGACCAGCCTCGCCGTGATGGTCGCCGCGTGCCTGGTGCCGTCCATCGTCGCTTTCGGTCTCTTCGTCTGGACCGTCGCGGTCGGGGCGCCGCAGGCCGCGCCCACGAGCGCGTTGTTTCGATCGGTCGGCCCGCTCGTCGCCGGCGCCGTCGTCGCGCTGGCCCTCGTGCTGTGGCTCGCCTACGTGCTGTCGCGCGCCGTGACCCGCGCCGTCGGCAGTCTGGTCGAACCGGCGCTCGCGCTCGGCAGTGGCGCCCCGGTCGAGGTCGGCGCGACGCCGTTCCGCGAGACGGCCGCGGTCGGGCGGGCGATCCGCCAGGCTTCGGGCATGCTCGCCAACGCGCAGCATCACGCGTATCACGATCCGCTGACCGATCTGCGCAACCGCACGCTGTTCGACGAGATGGCCGCCCGTCAGATCGCGCAGGCCTATCGCGACGGGGCGCAGCTCGCGATCCTGGCCATCGACCTCGACGGCTTCAAGGCCGTCAACGACCTGCACGGTCATGCCGCCGGCGACGCCGTGCTGCGGACGGTCGCGGCGAGGATCACGGGGCTGCTGCGCGCGTCGGACGTCGTGTCGCGACGGGGTGGGGACGAGTTCTCGGCGCTGCTGGTCGACGTGGACGGCGTCAAGACGCGGCACATCGCCGAGAAGCTGCTGGTGGCGCTGTCGCAGCCCTATCCCGACGTCGTCCCGTCGGTCTCGGCCAGCATCGGCGTCTCGGTCACGACGTCCGGCGCCGTCAGCGGCGT
>CAZZWS010000052.1:0-3637 GCA_964657795.1 Beijerinckiaceae bacterium | reverse complement strand
CGACGACGCTGCCGGAGCTGCTCGAACGGGCGGACGAAGCGCTCTACGCGGCCAAGGAAGCCGGCAAGCGGCGCGTCGTCGGCGATTTCTGAAGTTTCGTGGGAAGGGGGGTCGTCGCCGTCGTCGCCGTCATCGAGCGACGGCTTCAAGCTTTGCCTGCTTCTGCCGACACCGATCCATCACGGCAGGAGATCGGACATGAGCAGCGCATCGGCAGAGGCGGGACGGCCAAGCCCCTGGCCGGCACGGAAGCACCGGTACTCGATCAGGACGAATCTCGTCGTGCTGGTCGCGGCCTGCATGCTGCCGGCACTCGGGGCGCTGGGCATCTTCGTCTATCAGGACCATCTGCAGCGCGAGGAGGCGGTCCGCCGGGAGACGTTGTTGCGCGCCCGCAGCCTGATGGCGACGATCGATCGCGACCTGGTCAAGGTCGAGGCGAGCCTGTCCATCCTCGCGACGTCGTCACGCCTCGCTGCCGGCGACATTCCCGCGTTCGCCGATCGACTGCGCAACACGCCGCGCTCGCTGATCGTCCTCAACTACGTGCTGACCGATCGTCACGGCAGCGAGGTCCTCAACACGGTCGCCGACGGCGAGTCGACCATCGCCGTGCTCGATGCGCCCGCAGCGTTGTCGCGGGTCTTCGAGACCGGCCTGCCCTCGGTGTCCTACCTCCTCGAGGGCCCGCTCCATCATCAGCCCGTCGTCGCGCTGTCGGTCCCGGTGCATCGCGACGGCGAGGTCGTCTACGCGCTGACGGCCGAGCTCTCACCGGCGCAACTCGGCGGCATCCTCGTCAAGGAACCGTTGCCGCCGCACTGGGTCGCCGCGTTGCTCGACGACGGCGGGACGATCGTGGCCAGGTCGCGTTCATCGTGGCGCTACGCGGGCCAGAAGGCGGGCGCGACGCTGGTCACCGCCATCGCGCAGCGCCGCGAGAACGCGCTGGACGCGTTCGACAAGGACGGCAACGAGGTCACGATGACGTTCACGCAGTCGTCGATGTCGGGCCTGCATCTCGTCATCGACGCGCCGCGCGCGGCATTGGCCGGCGAACTGTCGGGTTCGCTGGCGACGTCGATCGGTGGAGGCGCCGCGGCGCTCGCACTCGCGCTGTGGTTCGCGGTGCACCTGGCCGGCAACATCGGTCGCTCGGTCGAAGGGTTGATCGCACCCGCGCTCGCGCTCGGCAACGGCAGGCCGGTCGAGTTGCCGGAGAGCACGCTGAAGGAAGCCGAAGCCGTCGGGCGCGCGTTGCAGCAGGCGTCGCGGACGCTGGCCGCAGCCAACCATCAGGCGCATCACGATGCGCTGACCGGCCTGTGCAATCGCACCCTGTTCGACGAACTCGTCGCGCATCAACTCGCGGCCGCCGCTCGTTCGGGCAGCCGACTGGCCATCCTCGCGATCGATCTCGACGGCTTCAAGGAGGTCAACGACCGGCACGGGCACGGCGTCGGCGACGCGGTGCTGCAGAGGGCCGCCGAGCGCATCCGCCTGACCATTCGCGGCGCGGACGTCGTGTCCCGACGCGGCGGCGACGAGTTCACGGTGCTCCTGAATCACGTCGACGAGGTGCTGACCCGGCGCATCGGCGACAAGCTGGTCGCTTCGCTCGCCGAGCCCTATCCCGGCGTCGAGCAGCGCGTCTCGGCCAGCATCGGCGTGGCGCTCTATCCCGAGTCGGGCACGACGCTCGCGGAACTGCTCGAACGCGCGGACCGTGCGCTGTATCGAGCCAAGGCCTCCGGCAAGCGCAACCTCGCCGGCGATGTCGTCGCGAACAGTCCCGGGACCACGCGCATCGAGGCGGTCGCCTAGGACATCAGAGCGGATCGGACACCGCGTGCAACCGCACGACGGTGGACTGCAACAAGCGCGCATCGGCACTGGCACGGTGCCGGGCCTGCGTCGCTTCGGCGAAGACCGCGGCCTTCGTCGTGTCCCAACGCGCGAGTTCGTCCTGCGTCAACAATTTCTGCAGGCTGTCGAGGCGAAAACCCGGTTGTCGCCCCGCGGCTTCGTAGAGCGTCGACAGCCAGCTGTAGTCGTTGCCCCAGCCATCGCTGTACACGGTCAGCCCTCGCAACTGCCGCTCGAGACGATCGATCACCGCGTCGATCGGCTGGCCGTGCGCGACCAGCAGCTCCCGACTGATCAGGTGCAGTGCTTCCGCGGCCGGGTCCCAGTGCGACCAGTGCCGCGCGGGCCTGATCAGCATGCAGTCGCCCCGGCCGTCGGGCAGCACGAAGCCGATCTCGATCGGATAGCTGCCGCGGCCGAAACCGGACGCCTCGATGTCGATGACCGTCGGCGCCGGCACAGCGGATACGCGGTCGGTGACGACGGTCATGAAGCCGGATCCAATCCGTTTTTTTTTCGGCCGGCGACAAGCCTCAACGGCGATGGCGACGTACCGGATCGGCCAGCCAGGCGAGTCCGTCGAAACCGACTTGCACGATCAATGCCAGCACGGCCGCGGGGACGGCGCCTGCCAGCATCGTCGGTGCGTCGTTGAGCGCGAGACCGGCGGTGATGCGTTCGCCGAAGCCACCGGCGCCGACGAACGCGGCCATCGTGGCCGTGCCGACGTTGATCACCGCCGCGGTCCGCACGCCGGTGACGATGGTCGGCGCCGCGAGCGGCAGTTCGATGTAGGTCAGCCGCTGGCGGTCGGTAAAGCCGAGCGCCGTCCCGGCCTGGCCAATGCCACGCGCGACGCCCAGCAGCCCGGCATGCGTGTTGGCGACGATCGGCAGCAGGCCGTAGAGGAACAGCGCGACCAGCGCGGGCACGGTGCCGATGGTGCCAAGCACCGCGATCAGCAAGGCCAGCAGCGCCAGCGACGGAACGGTCTGCAGGATGCCGACCACGGCGAGGATCACGCGGCCGGCGACGACGCTGCGCGCGGACCACACGCCGAGCGGGATGCCGACGATCATCGCGGCCAGGACGGATCCGCCGACCAGCACGACGTGTTCGAGCAGCAGCCGCCAGAAGTCGGGGCCGAACAGCGCTGCCGTGAAGCGTGCGGTGGCCGATGCGCGGGGAACGGACCGGGAGTCGGGCTTGCGGCCGGCCATGTGGCCATCGATGAAGTCCTTCGCGACCTCCGCGAACGGACGATGGTCGAGCTCGGCCTCCGCGTTGAGCGCGATCATCGTGCGGTCGTCGATGGCGCCGGACAGGCCGGCGAGCGGCGCGGGATCGACGTCGCTGCGCATCAGCAGCACGGCGTCGTAGGCGGGAAAGAAGTGGCGATCGTCGACCAGCACGCGAACGCCGTCGCGACCGATGCGGGCATCGGTCGAGTAGATGTCGATCAGGTCGACCCGTCGGTCGGCGAGCGCGTCGTAGGCGAGTCCGTGATCGAGACCCGCAGGTGACGAAAATGCGATGCCATAAGCATGCGCGACTGCCGGCCAGCCGTCCTGACGCGCGAGGAACTCGTTCGAAAGCCCGAGCTTGAGGCCGCGCGTCTTGTTGGCATCCGCGAGGTCGGAAATGGTTGCGATGCCGCGCCGCGCGGCTTCGTCGTCGCGCATCGCGAGCGCGTAGGTGTCGGAGAAGCCGAGCGGGATCGCGACCTTGAGCTTGCGCGCCGCGAGCAGGCGGTTGAGCTCGGTGATCGAAG
>CAZZWS010000051.1:0-20610 GCA_964657795.1 Beijerinckiaceae bacterium | reverse complement strand
AGCAGCACGGCGCCGCTGCCGGCCAGGAAGCCCTCGATCCACGCCGCGGCTTCGATCGTCGTGCAGCGATGGATGGTCTCGAAGCGCTTCGTCAGTTCTCGCGCGACGAGGCAGTGTCGGTCGGGGAACGTCGCGCCGATCTGCCGCAGCGTGTCGACGATGCGATGCGGCGCCTCGTAGAACACGAGGTGCGCGCGCATCGCCGCGAGCGCCTGCAGCGCGGCCGACGCCTGCGTCGCCTTGGCGGGCAGGAAGCCGACGAAGTGGATCGGTCCGTCCGCGAGACCCGCGGCAGAGACGACGCTCGTCAACGCCGACGCGCCCGGAATCGGCATCACGCGCAGCCCCGCCGCGCGGACGGCGGCCGCGAGCCGCGCGCCGGGGTCGGAGATGCCGGGCGTGCCCGCGTCCGAGACATAAGCGATGCGTTCGCCGGCCTGCAGACGTCGCACCAGAGCCGTGGCGGCCTCGTGTTCGTTGTGGCGATGCGCGGCGATCAGCGGCTTGTCGATGCCGTAGTAGCGCAGCAGTTGCCGCGTCGTCCGCGTGTCCTCGGCGGCGATGGCGTCGACGAGCGCGAGACACGCCAGCGCGCGCACCGTGATGTCGGCGCGGTTGCCGATCGGAGTCGCGACGACATACAGCGTGGCGGCCGGATAGTCCTGACCGGCGGCATCGCCCGCGATCGATCGCAGCGCATGAAGCAGGCCGTCGCGGGCGGGCTCGGTGGGCGGGTCGGGGTCGTCGGACATCGGCCGATTGTGCCGCAAGGGGCGCTCATCACGGATCGTCCGCCCTGCCAATCCACCGACCGGCTCATCGATGTGGACGTCGAGCGATCGATCGCCGATCCGCATCATCGGTCGATGGAAATGATCCGTACCGTCAAGAGCTTCTTCGCCCGCCTCGCCGGAGCGCCGACCCTGCAGCGCGCGCGGCGCTCGGGCCTCTACGTGCAGTCCGAGCCCGCCAATCGCCGGCGCGTGCGGACCGAGTCGGCCGTCCCTCGCATGCGCGCGACCGATCCGCCCCCGACGCCGCCGCCCCGCATGCCCACGACGCGGCAGCGCGACGGCGCCGAAGGCGAGGGCTTCGCGCGGCGCCATCTCGAACGCGCGGGGTTGAGGTTCATCGCCGCCAACGTCCGTTATCGCGATGGCGAGATCGACCTGATCATGCGCGACCCCGGGCGCGGCGACCTCGACCCGCCGTCGTTCGTCTTCGTCGAGGTCCGCCGTCGCGCGAGCGATAGTCACGGCGGCGCGGCGGCCAGCGTGACCAGCGCCAAGCGGCGTCGCGTGGTCGCCGCCGCGGCGCATTATCTGGTCGGTCTCGGCCTGCGCACGTTGCCCCCGTGCCGCTTCGACGTGGTCACGATCCAGGGCGACATCGTTCGCGGCTTTCGCGTCGAATGGATCCGCAACGCGTTCCAGGACGAGGGATGAGCGACGCGGTTGGAGGGACAGGCCCGCATCGCAGCGGGTGATGCGGACCATCCGCGACGCAGCCTTCCCGGTTCCGCCATCGCGGTCGGACCCGGGCGCATTGCTATACTTTTTCGATGGACCTCACTGACCTGACCCGGCGCATCATTCGTCAATTCGACGATAGCGCCCGCAACACCCAGAAGTCGAGCGAGATATTGCTCGATCCCATCACCCGAGGCGTCGAGCTGATGTTCGACGCGCTGTCCAACGACAACAAGATCCTCGCCTGCGGCAACGGCGGCTCGGCTGCGGACGCGCAGCATTTCTCCGCCGAGTTGATCGGACGCTTCGAACGAGAACGGCTGCCGCTGGCCGCCATCGCGCTGTCGACCGACACCTCGCTGATGACCGCGGTCGCCAACGACTATTCGTTCGACCAGGTCTTCGCGAAGCAGGTCGCCGGTCTCGGCCGCGCGGGCGACGTGCTGTTCGCGATCTCCACGTCGGGCAACTCGCGCAACGTCGTCGCCGCGATCGAGGCGGCGTATGCCCGCGACATGCGGATCGTGGCGCTGACCGGCAAAGGCGGCGGCGCCATCGGCGAACTGCTGCGCGACGACGATGTCCACATCTGCGTGCCGCACGATCGGACCGCGCGCATCCAGGAAGTTCACCTCCTGGTGCTGCACTGCCTGTGCGACGGCATCGACTGGAATCTTCTCGGGGACGAATGATGATGATGGCAAGCAAACGGCTGTCGAACCCGCGCCTCCCGCCGCTGCGCGTCGCGCTGCTGGCGGTGACCGCACTGGTCGCAGCGACCCAGTTGTCCGGGTGTTTCGTTCCGGTGATCGCCGCCGGCGTCGGTGTCGGTGCGTACTCCGCCTCCGACCGCCGCTCGCTCGGTGCGCAGACCGACGACAAGGTGATCGCGTCACGCGTCGACAGCCAGTTGTCGGCCGCGTTGTCGGACCGGTCGCACGTCAACGTCAACGCGTTCAACCGCAAGGTGCTGCTGACCGGCGAAGTGCCGGACCAGGCCAACAAGGACCGTGCGGAGGCGATCGCGAAGGCCGTGCCCAACGTGACGTCGGTGGTCACCGACCTCGAGATCGGCGGCATGACCCCGTCGTCGAACCGCAACAACGATGCCTACCTGACGACGAAGGTCAAGGCCGAGCTCGTCAGCCGGAAGGACATCTTCGCCAACGCGTACAAGGTGGTGACCGAGAAGAGCATCGTCTATTTGATGGGCCGTGTGACCCGCAGCGAAGGCGACACGGCGGCCGAAGCGGCGCGCGGCGTGAACGGCGTGCAGAAGGTCGTGAAGGTCTTCGACTATCTGACCGACGCCGAACTCGCGCAGATCCAGAAGCCCGGGTCTTAGGGTCGCGAGCGACGGGGCGGGGCGCTCGGTCGGACCGCCATGAGGCTTCGCTGCGAGCGCGCCGTCGTTGCGCCTCCACGGCGACGATGGACGCGGCTGCATCGTTGTCTGGTCGCGGTCGTCACGTTCTTCTGCGTGTCGCTTGCCGCGGCCGCTCCCGGCGACACCATCGCGGCGGCAACGTCCGGCGCCGTCACCGCTGGGGCTGACGTCTTCAGCGCCGCGGAACAGCAACGCGTTGTCGATCGGATCGACACGGTCGGTCGACGTGGCTTCCTCTACGAAGTGTCCCGGTCGTCGAGCACGACGGACGCCACGAAGCGTCTCTTCCTCTACGGCACGATCCATCTCGGCCGCATCGGCAGCGAGCCGTTCAACCCGGCGTTGGTCAAGGCGTTGCGACAGTCGCGCCGGCTCGCGCTCGAAGCCGATCCGACCGACGACGCGACGACACGCAGGCTCGCGCTGCAACTCGGCCGCTACCCCGACGGCGACGATCTTCGAGGCCATGTACCGGCTCCGTTGTTGACGCGCGTGCTCGCGTTCGGCGAACACAACGGCATCGCCGCCGGTGACATCGCACGATTCAAGCCGTGGCTTCTCGCGAACATGGTGACGCTGCGCGACTTCGGCGACATCGGTCTCGACCCCGCGCTCGGCAGCGAGCTGTACCTGAGCGGCTTCGCGCGCGCCAGCCACATGCCGATCGTCGAGATCGAGGGCATCGAAGCGCAGCTGCGGCTGCTGGCCGGGCTGCCCGACGCTCTGCAGGCGGCGCAGCTCGAAGAGGCGTTGCAGGACCTCGACGATCACGGGACCGCAGACGCATCGGACAGCCACGACGGCCAGGCGTTGTTCGACCTGTGGCTGAACGGCGATGCGCAGGCCGGCGAAGCGCTCGTCGCCGATCTGCATCGCGAAGCGGCCGGCAAACCGTTCGGCCGTTATTTCGTCGAGACGTTGATCGATCAGCGCGACCGCATGATGGCCGACCGGGCGGAGAGCGATCTCGCGTTGCCCGGCAACACGTTCTTCGCGGTCGGCGCGCTGCACCTCTTCGGTCACGCCGGCCTGCTCGCGGAGATGCGCCGTCGCGGCTATCGCGTCGTGGATCTGCAGACGCCGAGGAGCGCCACGCGGTGAGTCGGCGCAGCGCCGATGAAGGCGTCGCGTCGTCGTCACCGGCGGTGTCGATCGCGCCCCCACGTGCCGCGGATGTGCCAACATCGCGTTCCTGAATCCCACTCGAACCCGGCGCCGATGCAGCGGCGGGACTGATCCGGAGACACCATGACGATCGCACACGCCCCGGTCCACGAGACTGCCGAAACTTCCCACCCTGTCGCTTCGCCGGAGACGACGGCTCACCCGCCGCTCGCGGGGTTCACGCGGATGCAGGAAGGCACCGCCGAAGACTGGCGCGTCATCGGCACGGACTTCGTGCAGTTCTCGAAGAAGTTGCCCGACCGCGTGCTGGCGCATCTGCGGCTGCTCGACGGCGACTACGGTGGCTTCCCGATCGACCGCCTGAAGCATTCGCTGCAGACCGCAACCCGCGCGGCCAAGGCCGGCCGTGACGACGAGTACGTGGTGTGCGCGCTGCTGCACGACATCGGCGACACGCTCGGCAGCTTCAACCACCCGGACATCGCGGCAGCCGTGTTGAAGCCCTTCGTTTCGGAACAGAATCATTGGATCGTCGAGCAGCACGGCATCTTCCAGGGTTACTACTTCTTCCACTACATCGGCCTCGATCGCGATCTGCGCGAGCAGCACCGCGACCATCCGTGGTTCGACGCGGCCGCCGAGTTCTGCGCGGAGTACGACGCACCCGCGTTCGATCCGAAGGCCGAGACCTTCGCCCTCGTCGAATTCGAGCCGATGGTGCGCGCGGTGTTCGCGGCGCCGAAGCAGTCGATCTACAAGAAGGTCGGGTCGGTCTGAGCTTCGGGCGCCGACGTCGGTGACATGACTTCGGTAACGCCAGGTTCCCAGGTCGACCTGATCGGCCTCTCGAGCAAAGTCTGACGGATGCGGACAGGTTCCGCATCCGTGGTTCGACTTCCACCGTCCGTACGATGGCGACGACGTCCTCGACGCTCGACACTCCACTCTTCCTGTGATGGCGTGACGTCGCGTTTTGACGCTGGTGCGCGCGGCACGCGATGCTTCGGCGAATCGATCGCATCACGACCGCGGTCCTCGGAACATCGGTCTTCGTGCGCGAGCCATCGCACCCTTCGTGGAAGAGACTCGCCATGTCGTGCCCCGATCGCCCGCGCGTCGCCATCGACTCCGCACGCAGCGCAGTCGAGACGTCCGCCTGCGCGTCGCTCGCACGATGAGCGTCGCAACGCTCTTTCGTCGTGAGGCACTGGATGCCCAGTCCACGCACTGGCTGGGCGCCATCCGGCTCGCACGACCGATCGGCGCCGTCATCGCGGCGCTCCTCGGTTGTGCGGTCATCGCGCTGATCGTCGCGTTCACGTCGTTCGGCTCGTACACGAAGCGGGCGACCGTGCCGGGCTCGCTGGAACCAGCCGGCGGCGTGCTGCGACTGACGGCGCCGGCGGCCGGGGCTGTCGTCGAGACGCACGTCGTCGAAGGACGGCACGTGGCCGCCGGTGACGTCCTGTTCGTGTTGTCGGCCGAACGCAGATCGTCGTCCGGTTCGACCCAGGCGCTGATCGGCACGCAACTCGATGCCCGCCGGACGACGCTCGACCGCGACCTGCGACTGAGCGCCGAGCGACACCGATCGCGCAGTCGCGCGGCGACCGAGAGGCTCGCGTCGATCGACGTCGAACTCGTCCAGCTCGCGCGCGAGTCCGACATCAACGCGGCCCGCGAGGCCCTCGCACAGAAGAACGTCGAGCGCTACGAGGAGTTGGCGCGCACCGGCTTCATCGCGCCGAGCCAGGCGCAGGCGCGTCTGGACGACGCGTTGATCATTCGCGGGCAGCGCGAGAATTTCAAGCGGGTCGCCGCGAACCTGCAGCGCGAACGCATCGGTCTCGTCAGTCAGCTCGACGATAGCCGGATGCTGGCGGACGGCGAAGCGCTCGACATCACGCGCAGTCTCGCGGCGCTCGAACAGGAGCGCACCGAGAACGAGGCGCGCCGCACGACGGTCGTGACCGCTCCGTACGCGGCGGTCGTCACCGGCATCGCCGCGCATCCCGCGCAGCTGGTGGTGGCGGGTGGCCTGCTCGCGACGCTGATCCCGGACGGCGAGCTGCTGGAAGCGCAACTGTTCGCGTCGACGCAGCAGGTCGGCTTCGTCGAGGCCGGCCAACGCGTCCACCTGCGCTACGCGGCCTATCCGTATCAGAAGTTCGGCATGGGCTCCGGCGTCGTCGAGTCGATCGAGCAGAGTCCGTACGCGCCGCAGGAGCTCCCGTCGCAGGTGATCGCCACGCTCGGCGCGAGCGCGGCGTTCGGGTCCGAACCGGTCTATCGCATCGTCGTGCGGCTCGACGCACAGACCATCGAGACGTACGGGCGTCGCCAGGCGCTCAAGCCCGGCATGGTCTTCGTGGCCGACGTGATCCAGGATCGCCGCAGGCTCTACGAGTGGTTGCTCGAGCCGATCTATGGCTTGACCGGTCGATAGACGGTTGCGACGCCTGTACCAGGCGTCCTCCAACGGCTTCATCCGAACGAGGTTTGTCGCAGGCGCTGCGCACGAGCAATCTGAGGGTGCGGCCCATGAGTTCGACACGATTCCGTGTCGATGTCCATGCACGGCTGTTCAGCGAAATCCCATCATCTCCCAGGAGTTCTCATGAAGCGACTTTCCAACGGCGAGCTCGTCCGCGTTTGCGGCGGTTTCTCCAACAATGGTTCCAGCAACCTGCTGAATCCGACCGATCAACCAGTCTGTCCAGTCGCTTTGCCGCCGGCGCTGTTCTGACCGATCGGGTCCGGACAACGCAAGGCACGCACAACGCAATCAACCAGGAGTCGACCATGCAACAGCTCAATCCTTCGCAATCGCAATTCGTTCACGGCGGCGAATCGTCGTCGCCGCAGCCTGCGCATCCCGGCAGGCCCGCTCCGATCTTCAAACCGGTGTTCCCGATCGAACCCTGACCGACCTCGGTCATCACCCGGTCTCGATCGACACCGATGGTCACGCGGGGCCCGTCACCGAGCGCAGTCGGCACGCATCCGGCATCGCCGGCACCGCGTGGCGCGGCACACCGGGGCGGCGTCACGATCCGTCGCGGCGGCATGCGGCACCACCGTGAGACGAAACGGCCGCTGAATCGGGGCGGCGATGAGGCCGCCCCGACTTTCGCCCTCGACTGCCCGCGTGCCTGCGCCGATCAACGAGCTGTGAAGGCACCGGAACACGCGCACGGGTCGCCGGCCGGTCTGCGAGTCGTCGTCGACTCGGGTGGCCACTGGGTTCGCCACTCGGCTGGCCACTCGGTTGTCTCCTCGGTCGTCCATTCGGTCGTCCTTGCGTCGAAATCCGTGGGCACGGGCGTGGCTCGTCGACGAGCCGATCGAGCTACCTCATGAACCGGATCGCCCGCATGCATCTGCAGTCCGAAGCCGCCGAGTGCGGCCTCGCCTGCCTGGCTACGATCGCCGGTCATCACGGACTGCGCGTCGACCTGCGCGACCTCCGTCATCGCTTCTCGGTCTCGCTGAAGGGTGCGACGCTCGCGCATCTGATGCGTCATGCGTCGGTCCTCAAGTTCGCGCCGCGCGCGTTGCGCTGCGAGCCGCACGAGCTGTCGCAGTTGCAGTTGCCGTGCGTGCTGCACTGGAATCTCAGTCACTTCGTCGTCCTGGAACACGTGGGTCGGCGCGATGTCTCCATCGTCGATCCGGCAGTCGGTCGTCGCCGAGTCCTGATGGACGACGTGTCGCAGCGCTTCACCGGCATCGCGCTCGAACTGGTGCCGACCAGCGCCTTCGTCTCGGTCGACGAGCGTCGACGATTGCGCCTGCGCGACCTGACCGGCCGCATCGTCGGACTGAAGCGCGGCCTGACCAACATCCTGGTGCTCGCCGCGGCTCTCGAAGCGGTCGCGCTGATCAATCCGCTCGTCACGCAGTTCGTGGTCGATGGCGCGCTGGTGACCGGCGACCGCGATCTGCTGGTGCTCGCGGTGCTGGGGGGTGCGGTCCTGCTCGTCATCGACTTCGCTCTGCGGATGGCGCGCGGCCTGATCGGATTACGGATGAATCAGGACCTCGCGCTGCAGTGGTCGGCCAACATGTTCACGCATCTGCTGCGACTGCCGATGCCGTTCTTCGAGAAGCGTCACCTCGGCGACATCACGTCGCGCTTCGAATCGCTGACGTCGATCCGCGGCACGCTGACCAACGGCGCCGTCAGCGCCGCGATGGACGGCGTCATGGCCGTGGCGACGCTGGCGCTGATGATCGTCTACAGCGGTCGCCTGACGCTGGTCGCGCTGGCGGGTCTGCTGTTCTACGCAGCGATCCGCGCCATCGCCTATCGACCGTTTCGCGCGGCGTCCGAAGAGCGCATCGTGCTGGGCGCACGCGAGCACAGCTTCTTCCTCGAATCGATCCGGGCGGCATTGCCGTTGAAGCTCTACGGCCGCGTGACCGAGCGCATCGCACGCTGGCAGAACCTGATGATCGACCTGCAGAACCGCGACACGGCCACGCATCGCATGAGCCTGTGGTTCGCGTCGGCCAACACGCTGATCTCGGGTGCCGAAAGCATGCTGCTGTTGTACGTCGGCGGCCTCGCGGTGCTCGATCGTGCGATGTCGTTGGGCATGCTGCTCGCGTTCATGGCCTACAAGCTGCAGTTCGGTGAACGGTCGTCCCGGCTCATCGACCTCGTCGTGGAACTGAAGATGCTCGGACTCCACGCCGAACGGCTCGCCGACATCGCGCTCGAGCCGCCCGAAGCGGAGGCCGCCATCGAGACCGACACGAAGGACATCGTCGCGCGCCTCGAGATCCGCGACGTGTCGTTCCGTTATGCGGACGGCGAGGCCTGGGTCCTGCGCCACTGCAGCGTCGACATCGAAGCGGGCGAATCCGTCGCGATCGTGGGCGCGTCGGGTTGCGGCAAGACGACTCTGCTGAAGCTGATCCTCGGCCTGCACCGACCGACCGAGGGCGAGATCCGCATCGGGCCGCGCGGCGCGACGGTGTCGATCGCACAGCTCGGGTCGGCTGCGTATCGATCGTTGATCGGCACCGTGACGCAGGACGACGTGCTGTTGTCCGGCTCGCTCGCCGACAACATCGCGTGTTTCGATCCGCAGTTCGACGCTGCAGCGATCGAAGCCGCGGCGCGTCTGGCCGCGGTCCACGACGACATCGTCGCGATGCCGATGGGTTACCAGACCCTGGTCGGCGAGATGGGGTCGTCGTTGTCGGGTGGTCAGAAGCAGCGCGTGCTGCTGGCGCGCGCGCTGTACAAGCGGCCGAAGCTGCTGGCGCTCGACGAGGCGACCAGCCATCTCGACCTCGACAACGAACGCAAGGTCACCGCGGCCATCCGGGGACTGGCGCTGACGCGGATCACGATCGCCCATCGGCCGGAGACCATCGCGTCGGCGGCGCGCGTGGTGATGCTCGAAGGCGGTCGTGTCGTCCGCGACGTGCAACTGGCCGCGAAGCCTTGAGCGATGCACGTCGCGGCGTGGCTGTGCCGATCAGCGGGCTGCCTCAGCCGGCGGTGAGCCCGCTGGCACGCGGTCGTACACGACGTCGATGTCCACCGACATCGCGGCCGAGTCACCACGGTCAGCGGGCCGCTATGCCGTGTTCGCCTGCCGGCGCTCCGCATCGCCGCATCGACTTCGCCGCGTCACTCTCACCAGGTTCGTCGTCGAGCCTGCCCGACGCTTCGAGCGTGGCCTCCGCTTCAGGACTCGTCGCGCATCTGCGGATTGTCGGTCGCCAGGGCGCCATGCCCGCTCGTGGTGGCGCCCTCTATCGCTTCGGCGACGCGCGGACCGCGACCGCCGGCGCGCGTCCGCCGCCGCTCCTCTTCACGCGCGTCTCGCGCCGCGCGTCGCGCCACTCCCCGGGCGAACCACGTCTTGGCGAGCTGCTCCCAGCGATCGAGATACGAATAGATCACCGGCACGACGACCAGCGTCAGCAGCGTCGAGGTCAGCACGCCGCCGATGATCGCGCGGCCCATCGGCGCCTGTTGCTCGCTGCCTTCGCCGAGGCCGATCGCGAGCGGCATCATGCCGAACACCATCGCGGCCGTGGTCATCAGGATCGGTCGCAACCGCACCTGTCCCGCCTCGAGCAACGCGGCTACGCGCGACAGGCCCTCGCGCTGCCGCTGGTTCGCGAAGTCGACCAGCAGGATGGCGTTCTTCGTGACGAGGCCCATCAGCATGATGAAGCCGATGATCGAAAACATGTTGAGCGTGGTGCGCGTCAGCAGCAGCGCGAGCAGCACGCCGATCAGCGAGAACGGCAGCGCGGTCATGATCGCGATCGGCTGCAACAGGCTCGCGAACTGCGACGCGAGGATCAGGTAGATGAACACGATCGCGAGTAGCAGCGCACCGCCCGCGGCCGCCGCCGACTCGTCCTGGTCCTGCTGCTGACCGCCGACGTCGAAGCGATAGCCGGCCGGCAAGGTGGCCGAGCGGCGCTCGACGATCTTCTGGACTTCCTTGCCGATGTCGCCGGCCGGTCGTCCCTGGACGTTCGCGTAGACCGCCTGGCGCCGCTGCAGGTCCTGGCGCTTGATGACCTGCGGACTCTCGGACTGCGTGATCGTCGCCACCTGACGCAGCGGGACCAGTTGCGGGATCGTCATGCCCTGCGAGTCCGTCATCGTCTTGCCGGTCGTCAGCAGCAGGTCGCCGATGTCGGACGCGACCGTGCGGCCCGACTTCGGCAACTGCACGTTGACGTCGTAGTTCTGTCCGTCCGATGCGAGCCAGGAGCCGGTGCTCTCGCCGGCCACGAGCGGCCGCAGCGCGTTGCCGATGCGCTGCACGGTCAGGCCGAGATCGCTGGCGACGTCGCCGTTGGGCCGGATCGACAGCGCGGGCGTGCCCGGCTTCAGGCTGGTCTCGAGGTCGACGATGCCCGGGATCTTCGCGATCTCCGCGGCCGTATCGGTGGTGATCTCGTTGAGCTTGGCGACATCGGGCCCGAGGATGGCGATGAACACGGCCTGGTTGAAGCCGATCGACAGCGTGACGCCGGGGATGCGCGCGACGCGGTCGCGGATGATCTGCTCGATGTCCTTCTGCGAGCGCGTGCGTTCGGCGCGGGGTTTCAGCTTGAGCTGGATGCGCACCGACGAACGGTCTTCGCCGAACACGCTGACGTCGGTCGTGATGATCTCCGGCAGGTCGGCGATGGCCGCTTCGACCTGATGCGACTTCTGGTCGGCGTAGTCGAGGCTGACGCCGGGCGGCGTCGTCAGCTTGAGACTGATCCAGCTCTGGTCGACGTCGGGAATGAATTCGCTGCCGATCCTGCCCGAGCCGAGCAGCGCGATGGCCGCGATGAACGACCCGAAGGCAGCCCACAGCACGATGCCGCGACCGGTGATGGCCGCGCGACGGAACATCGATCGCGGCGTGAACGCGTCGCGCAGCGACGCCCTGCGCAACGGGATGTTCTGCTCTCCGAAGAGCAGCCAGGAAACCGGGTAGTACAACGCCAGCAGCAGCGGCCTGATCAACGCGAAGAGACTCGGGAACCACGGCCTGTACACGCGTCCCGAGAAGGTCCACCCCAACAACCGCCCGTAGACCCGATGCATCCACTGCACGAAGTGTTCGAAGCCGTCGAGCACGACGCGCAGCGGCCAGAAGCGCAACAGCCGCGACTTCTCGGCCGGGTCGTGCCAGATCGACGACAGCATCGGGTCGAGCGTGAACGACACGAACAGCGACACCAGCACGGCCGCGGTCACGGTGATGCCGAACGCGAAGAAGAACTTGCCGACGATGCCGCTCATGAACGCGACCGGCACGAACACCGCGACGATCGCGAACGTCGTCGCCATCACCGCGAGACCGATCTCGTTGGTGCCGTCCTCGGCCGCCTGTCGATGGCTCTTGCCCATGTGCAGATGGCGCACGATGTTCTCGCGGACCACGATCGCGTCGTCGATCAGGAGGCCGATGCACAACGACAACGCCATCATCGTCATGAAGTTCAGCGTGAAGCCGAACATGTTGAGCACGATGAAGGTCGACATCACGGCGATCGGCAACGTGAGGCCGGTGATGATGGTCGAGCGCCAGCTGCGCAGGAACAGGAACACGATCAGCACCGTCAGCAGTCCGCCTTCGATCAGCGTGTGCTTGACGCCGTCGAGCGAGCGCTTGACCCATTCGGAATTGGCGTTCAGCTCGCGCAGCTCGACGCCGGGCGGCAGGCGCTTGGCGAGGTCGGCGACGGCCTTCTTCACGGCCTCGCCGGTCTCGACGATGTTGGCGTCCTGGATCTTGTAGACCTGCACCGACAGCGCGGGTCGCCCGTCGTTGCGCGCGACCGACTGCGCTTCCTGCTCGCCGTCGACGACCGTCGCGACCTGGCCGAGATAGACCGGCGAGTCGCCGATGCCCGAGTTGCCGAGCGAGCTGATGCCCACGCTGCCGCCGCGCCGCGCGACGACGATGCGCGAGAAGTCGGAGACGTTCTTGAGCTTGCCTTCGACACGCACCAGCGTCTCGTTGCGCGCGTTGCTGATGAGGCCTGCCGCGACGTCCTGGTTGGCCTGGCGGATCGCGTCCATCACCTGGTCGATGCCGACGCCGTATGCGGCCATCTTGCGCGGGTCGACCTGGATCTGGATCTGACGCGCGGCGCCGCCCGCGTACTCCACGCGGCCGACGCCCGGCGCCTTCTGCAACTCCTTGACGATGACCTGGTCGGTCAACGTCGTCAGGTCGCGCGTGCTGCGCCCGGCCGGGCCCGGCAGCGAGCGCACCGACAGCGTCACGACCGGCTGTTCGTTCTCCTGGTCCTGCCGGTTGATGACCGGGTCCTTGGCGTCCTTCGGGAAGCTCGCGCGGACCTGCGCGATCCGGTCGCGCAGGTCCTGCGTGGCCTTCGGCACGTTGGCGTCGAGCCGGAACTCGACATAGGTCTGCGAGCGGCCTTCCCACGAGTTGGAGCGGATCTTCTTGATGCCCGAGATCGTGTTGACCGCGTTCTCGATCGGCTTCGTGATGTCGTTCTCGATGGCCTCGGGCGACGCGCCGGAATAGTCGTCGGTGACCGTGAACACCGGGTTCGAGATGTCGGGCAATTGCTCGACGCCCAGGCGGTTGTACGACACGATGCCGAGCACGACGAGCGCGACCATCACCATCGCCGCGAACACGGGATTGCGGATCGAGACTTTGGTCATCCACATGATGCGATTCCTCGGTAGTGCTGGACTGGGTCCGTGTATGCCATCGACGCCGCTGTCGGGATCGTCAACGTCGGATCACGAATAATCTTTTCTTCGACACGCTCATGATCGAGCGACTCGAGCTTCGCGTCTCAATCGCGTGATACGGCCGACTCGGGCGTCTTCATGACTTCGCCGCCTGCGCCGTCGTCGCCGTCAGCTTCGCGATCGCCGGGCCGCCTTCCTTGACGTTGTCGAAGCGACTGGCCAGCACCGGGGTGTCGGGCGGCACGCCGGACTTGATCTCGACGATGCCGGTGGTGTCGTCGCGCGCGCCGAGCACCACGGTCCGCCGCGTCAGTTTGCCGTCCTCGATCGTCCACACGACCGGCATGCCGGCTTCGCTCTGGACCGCGACCAGCGGCAGCGTCGGACGCGGCGCGCCGGCGGCCATGCGGATGCTGCCGTTGGCGAACATGCCGCTCTTGAGCAGATGATCCGGATTGGGCACCGTGAGGAAGACGACGATCGAGCGCGTGCCCGGCTCGGTCGCCGGATTGATGCGATTGATCTTCGCGTCGAACGAGCGGCCTTCCATGCCGTCGACCGTCAGCGTGGCCGTCATCGCGCGCGTCAGGTCGGCCACTTCGCCTGCCGGGACGATCGCCTGCATCTCGATGGAGTCGAGGTCGACGATCGTGAACAGCGGCGCGTCGATCGATGTCTTCTCGCCGACCTGGGCGCTCTTGCGCGACACGATGCCGTCGATCGGCGCGATCACCGTCGCGTCGCGCAACGCCTTCTGGGCCATCCGCAACTGCGCTTCCGCGGCTTCGAGTGTGGCGCGGTTGGCCGACGACAGGCTCGACACGTTGTCGAATGCGTTCTGCGAGATGAAGTGTTTCTCCAGCAGCGATCCGTTGGTCGTGCGGTTCTTCTCGGCGATGTCGTACTGCGCGCGCGCCGCGTCGCGGGCGCCGGTCATCTGGTCAACCTTGGACACGAGATCGACGGTATCGAGCTTCGCGATCACCTGACCGGCGGATACGCGGTCGCCTTCGCGGACCAGGATGGCGCGGACCTCGACGGCGACCTTGGCCTTGACCACGGCCTGGTTGACCGCGACGAGGCTGCCGGACACGGCGAGCGATCGGGCGATCGGCCGAGTCGACAGCGACGTCAGGTCTCCGGCGCCGAATTCGAGCGTGGCGACCGCCTTGTCCTTGTCCGTCGTGGCGGGCTTGGGCGCGCCACCGCGCACGGCCATGCCGGCGGCGACGCCCACGGCGACGAGCAGGACGGCGATGACCCAGAAGCGGGGTGAGCGGACGAAGCGCGGCATAGGGGACCGATCGATGCGGGTTCGGGAGGGCTGCGACGCCGACCCTGCGAGGACGAACGACCGGACCGCGGCGTCATCGGGCGCGACCAGCGGTCGCAACCATCGACTCCCGGGCAGCCGTCATGACGACGGCGAGATCTTCACCTCGACGAGCGACGAATTGTACGAACGCCTCCGCGCGACGGCCAGCATGGCCCGACGAAATGCGTGCCCGGGCGACGAACTGCATCGGTTACGGGCCGATCGGCAACATCGGGAGCGAAATGCGGACTCGCTCGCCGCCGTCGTCGTCGGCGAGGTCGCTTCAGGCCGCCGCCATCGGCAACGGAATCGCCGTCGTGTCCTTGATCCGTTCGAGCATGAAGCTGGAGCGCACGTCGAGCACCGACGGATGACGCAGCAGCTTGTCCATGACGAAGCGCGAATAGTGATCGAGGTCGACGGTCTGGACGCGCAGCAGGTAGTCCATCTCGCCGGTCATCGCGTAGCAGGCGACGACTTCCTTCCAGTCCTGCACGACGTCGCGGAAGCTGCGCATCGCGGCGCGCTTCGGCGCGTCGCTGTGCTTGTCCATCCGCACCGTCGCGTAGGCGGTCAGGCCGAGGCCGAGCTTGGCGGCGTCGAGGATCGCGACGTAATGGCGGATCAGCCCGAGCTCCTCGAGACGCTTGACGCGACGCAGGCATGGCGATGGCGACAGGCCGACGCGGCTCGCGAGCTCCTGGTTGGAGAGCCGACCGTCGGTCTGCAGCAGGTCCAGGATGTGATGGTCGATGCGGTCGATCTGTACGTTTGGCATGACGTGTCGAAGATGCGAACGAAGGCGCAATTATCTTGCGAATACAGGGTTCAGCCGAGCAATCATCGCAATCATTTTCTCCTGCGACGGTCTTAAACTGCTCGTTCTGCAAAGGAGACGACGATGGACGTGAAGACCTGGGACAACCCGATGGGCACCGACGGATTCGAGTTCATCGAGTACGCGGCGCCGGACCCCGTCGCGATGGGCCAGCTGTTCGAGCGCATGGGTTTCGCGGCGATCGCGAGACATCGCCACAAGGACGTGACGCTGTATCGCCAGGGCGAGATCAACTTCCTGATCAACGCCGAGCCGGACTCGTTCGCGCAACGCTTCGCGCGGCTGCACGGCCCATCCATCTGCGCCATCGCGTTTCGCGTGCAGGACGCCGCGCTGGCCTACAAGCGCGCGCTCGACCTCGGCGCGTGGGGCTTCGAAGGCAAGACCGGTCCCGGCGAGCTCAATATTCCCGGCATGAAGGGCATCGGCGACTCGTTGATCTATTTCGTCGATCGCTGGCGGGGCAAGAACGGCGCGAAGGAAGGCGACATCGGAAACATCGGTTTCTTCGACGTCGACTTCGAGGCCCTGCCGGGTGCGACGTTGAACCCGGTCGGCAACGGCCTGACCTACATCGATCACCTGACCAACAACGTCCATCGCGGGCGCATGGACGAGTGGACCGACTTCTACGCGCGCTTCTTCAGCTTCCGCGAGATCCGCTACTTCGACATCGAGGGCCAGGTCACCGGCGTCAAGTCGCGCGCGCTGACGTCGCCGTGCGGCAAGATCCGCATCCCCATCAACGAGGAAGGCAACGACACCGCCGGCCAGATCCAGGAATATCTCGACGCCTATCACGGCGAAGGCATCCAGCACATCGCGCTCGGCTCGTCGGACCTCTACGACACGGTCGACAGGATGCGCGGCAACGGCGTGCGCCTGCTCGACACCATCGACACCTACTACGAGCTGGTCGACAAGCGCATCCCCGGCCACGGCGAGTCGGTGCCAGAGATGCACAGGCGCAAGATCCTCGTCGACGGCAAGCCCGACGCGTTGCTGCTGCAGATCTTCACCGAGAACCAGCTCGGCCCGATCTTCTTCGAGTTCATCCAGCGCAAGGGCGACATGGGTTTCGGCGAAGGCAACTTCAAGGCGCTGTTCGAGAGCATCGAGCTGGACCAGATGCGCCGCGGCGTGCTGAAGGGTGCAGACGACAAGAGCCCGGCCGCGGCGGAGACGCGCGAAGAGATCGCGGCGCTGGCGCGATGAACGACGCCGCCGGCGCCACGTTGGCCGCGCATGCGGCGACGTCCGCCACGACGGTGTCGCGCGCCGAAACTGACGCCGCAGCGGAGTCCGGTGCCGCGGTGCCCGTCACGTACGGCGCGTCCGAGCGTCCGCCGCGCGGCGACTACACCACTGCGGGTTCCGACTACGTCTGTTATCAGAAGTGGTCCACGTACACGCCGGCGCAGCACGACCGCTACCGGCGGCTCTACGCCGATCGCATCGCGCGGCTGCCGGGCCTTGCCTGCGATGAATTCATGGACGCCCTCGCGGCGATGCAGGCGGCCGAGGCGATCCCGAACCTCGCGGAGATCTCCGTTCCGCTGAAAGCCGCCACCGACTGGACGCTGGTCGCGGTGCCGGGTCTGATCCCGGAGAACGCGTTCTTCGCACTGCTGGCGGCGCGTCGCTTCCCGGTCACGGTGTGGTTGCGCGAGGAAGACGAGTTCGACTACATCGTCGAGCCCGACATCTTCCACGACTTCTTCGGGCACGTGCCGCTGCTGTTCGATCCGATGTTCGCCGACTACATGCAGGCGTTCGGGCAGGGCGGGTTGAAGGCGACGCAGCAGGGCGGCCTCGAATACCTCGCGCGGCTCTACTGGTACACGGTCGAGTTCGGACTGATCGCGACGCCTGCCGGGCTGCGCATCTACGGCGCCGGCATCGTGTCGTCGGGTTCGGAGCCCGAACATTCGCTGTACGCGCCCGAGCCCGCGCGCGTCGCGTTCGACCTCGAACGCCTGATGCGCAGCGAATACAAGATCGACACGTTCCAGGCGACCTATTTCGTGATCGAATCGTTCGACGAATTGTTCGACGCGACGTCGCCGGACTTCGGGCCGATCTATGCGCGGGTGAAGACGTTGCCTTCGCATCCGGCGGGGGTCGTGCTGGCAGGGGAGCGGCGGTATCTGCCTAACGAGCGTTAGGGAGTGGTGCTGGCATCGCTCGGTTGACGCTGCATCGGCTCCGGCGCCTCGTCGAGCCTGCCACCGTTCGAGGACTTCCCTGCCTCGCGCAGGCTCGTACTTCGTCAACCCGTCCTGCAGGGCTTCATCGACGCGGTCCGACATCCGTCACCGGTCGCGCGGAAGCGTTCGACGACGGCGGGCGAAAGCCCGATCGTGATGCGCTCCTCGACCGGTGCTTCTCGGGGGCCACGCACGCCGACCTTCTGCGCAACGACGACGGCAATCCGTCGATCGCGGGTCGCCATCTTTTCAGATCGGCCGCTGAGCTCTCGCACTCGACCTTGACCGTCGACCAGCTGCTTGGACTCCGGCATGGCGGCGTACCTCGCGGTGATCGGCTTGTGGAAAGCCGATGGCGCGGAATGTCCAGTTCGTTCCCGGCAGGATCGAACGCGATGTGCACAGGGGCAAAGTGCACGGACGAACAGCCGTTACGACGAGTCGGCAGGTTCTAGCCCGTCTCGCCCGACAAGCTCCGGAAATCGTCGATCCACTCCTGCAGCCGGGCGGCCGCCTTCGCCCGCTGCGCCGGTGTCGTCATGTTCTGGATCTGCACGTCCATCTCTTCGGTCGCCTTGCGGTTCGCGTCGAGGAACGCGCGGCGATCCGGGTCGGGGTTCCGCTCGAAACCTTCGGCATAGGTTTTCATCATCGCGACGACCGTGTCGCGCGGCGGCTTGTCGTGCTCGACCTTCGTCAGCAGCGTGACGAGATCCTGCTGGCGACGCTGACGCTCCGCGAGCGTCCACTCGTTGTTCATCGGGCGGGCGTCCGACAACTGGCGGATGCGATCGCGCTGTTCGCTGTTCAGCCGGCCGTACCACTCCTCGACGCGTTCCAGCGTGCGTTCGTAACGCGCCTTCTGCTGACGGTCGACGTCGCCCTTCACGTACTCGCCGCGCCACTTTTCGGTGTCTTCGACGAACCTCTTCCGCAGCGTCTTGAGGTTGTCGGGCGTCAGGCGCAGCGCGAGGTCCGCCATGTCGGGTATCGCGCGATCGATCGTCGTCATCGCGCGACGACGCCCCTCGTCGTTGAGCGCCTCGATGTCGGCGAGTGCGATCGACTGTGTCGCGCGTCGCTGCAGTTCGCGTCCGAATGTCACGTAGTCGGGCAACTGCGTGGTCCGATGCCAGACCAGCAACTGATGCAACCGGGGCTTGACGAAGGCTTCCTGGTCCGACGACAGATCGAGGTAGCGATCGATCATGAACAGGCCGACCGTGTCGCCATTGCGATAGCCGACCTTGACGAGGCCGCAACCGCCGATCGCGAGCACGCAGACGAGCGTCGCGGCCCAGGTCGCGATGCGACGGCTCGGAGACTGTCGCCGCTGGCGGGAATCACCCTGCGTGCTAGAATTTTTTTCCATCCGCGTGCTCGTCTCCATTCGTTCCTCGGGGGTGGGTTCGTTGTTCATCCGTCCCTTGCATCCGTCCCTTACATCTGTCCGTCGTAACGGTGTCTTCGCGCATCGCGCGACCCGACGTCCCCGGACGCAGCGTACGACGAACGTCGCTTCGCTTCGTCCGGGCCGATCTCTCAGAAGCGCCTCGACGCGCCCCCGCAGGACACCCTTTCCATGAACGTCGTCGTGCTCGCGGCCGGCATGGGCAAGCGCATGCAGTCCCGCCTGCCCAAGGTACTTCATCCGATCGCGGGCCAGCCGATGCTGGCGCGCGTCGTCGCCACCGCGAGGCGACTGCCCGACACGCGGATCGTCGTGGTCATCGGTCATCAAGGCGATCAGGTTCGCGCCGCACTGCCCGACGCCGCATTGCGCTGGGCGGTCCAGGAGCCCCAGCTCGGCACCGGTCACGCCGTGCAGCAGGCGGTTCCGTTGTTCGACGCCGCGTCCGACAACGCATCCGACCAGACGCTGATCCTGTACGGCGACGTCCCGCTGACGCGCCTCGCGACGCTCCAGTCTCTGAGCGCGGCTGCCGGTGAAGGTTCTGCCGACCGCCTCGTGATCCTCACCGTCACGCTCGACGACCCGACCGGCTACGGGCGTATCGTCCGCAGCGCCGACGGCAGGCGCATCGAGGCCATCGTCGAGGAGAAGGACGCGACACCCGAACAACGCGCGATCCGCGAGATCAACACGGGCATCCTGCTCGCGCCGACCGCCGGCCTGAAGCGCTGGCTCGGCCGCCTGTCCAACGACAACGCGCAGCGCGAGTACTACCTGACGGACGTCGTGCGGCTCGCCAACGACGACGGTGTCGAGGTCGTCGGCGTCCGGCCGACCTTCGTGTGGGAGACCGCCGGCGTCAACGACAAGGGCCAGCTCGCCGCGCTCGAACGCGAGTTCCAGCGCAGTCAGGCAGATGCGCTGATGGGGGCCGGCGTCATGCTCGCCGACCCCGCGCGCATCGACATCCGCGGGTCGCTGTCGTGCGGCCGCGATGTGGCTATCGACGTCGGCTGCGTCTTCGAAGGCGACGTGCGCATCGACGACGGCGCGGCGATCGGACCGTACGCCGTCGTCCGCAACGCGCACATCGCCGCCGGCGCGCGCATCGAAGCGTTCTGCCACATCGACGGCGGCGTGGATGTCGCCGGGCGGGTCGAGGTCGGCGGCGACACGGTGATCGGACCGTACGCCCGTCTGCGGCCCGGCACGACGCTGGCCGATGGCGTGCACATCGGCAACTTCGTCGAGGTGAAGAACAGCCAGCTCGGCCCAGGCAGCAAGGCCAACCACCTCAGCTACCTCGGCGACGCGACGATCGGCGCGGCGGTCAACGTCGGCGCCGGCACGATCACCTGCAACTACGACGGCGCCAACAAGCACCGGACGGTAATCGAGGACGCGGTCCACATCGGCAGCGACGTGCAACTGGTCGCGCCGGTCACGATCGGCAAGGGTGCGGACATCGGCGCCGGCACGACGGTGTGGAAGGACGTGCCGCCGGGGACCCTGGTGATCAATCCCAAGACGCAGGTCTCGCGCGACGACTGGAAGCGGCCCGTCAAGAAATAGCGTGGTCGATGCGGCCGTGATCCCGGATCGCCGGGTCGCGCCGCGTGGCGCTCGCGACGGCGGGGCGGCTTG
>CAZZWS010000050.1:13018-20731 GCA_964657795.1 Beijerinckiaceae bacterium | reverse complement strand
ATATGTACCGCTAGAAAGACGACAAACGGACCGGTAGCGATCATTACAAACCCAAGCAAAAGGCCCGTCCCAATCGGCAAATCTTCCGACGGACCATAGGCCCACCCGATGACCATCCCTGGCAGTAGAAAAGCAAAGCAAACCCAACAAATGACCGATACGGGCAGAGACACGGCCGCAGCCGTGATCAAGCGAGCCGAGCGATTTCGAATCTTCATAATCAGATACTGAGCGAAGCCTAACGATCAGTTCAGCGGCCGCGCAGCGGTCCGCTGGAACGTCGGGTTGTGCCGAAAGACCACGAAGTCTTCCGACGGTGGTCTTGATGCCACGACGGATGCCCAACCGCGAACGAGATTGTTGCGCGGCGAAGCCGCCGATGAACGAGCGCTTGATCCGCACGAACATCGGGGCACGATCCACGCGCCGGCCAGACTGCCTTGCGTCAACACTGGTGCTTGATAGAGACCGCCGCGAGGACGCACCTCGCTCAACCGCTGACCGCCACTTTGCTGTTCCACTAAAGAACTCACGAAGCTCGATCTCCGGTCACGGACGGTCTGATGCACAACGACTCAGTTCAGCGGCGGCGAAGCCGTCCGCTGGAACGTCGGGTTAGGCGTCTCGCCATCGGACCACTGCACGAACGTATAGATCTCATGGTGACGCACATAGTCTAATAAACGTTCGTCGGTCCCACTTAAATGAAGATGCGCGTCATGGCAAAACTCAACTTCGACGGCACCATTGCCGAGGTTGAATATGAGGTCCGACGAACCCGGGACAAAAATGCGTTGGTCAAGCGATTCATCGATGAATCGTGGCAACCATGACATACCGACGCGCATTGGGACATACCAAAGCTCGGGATGAAGGCGTGAGCCGTAGCCATAAGTCGCAACGATGAGCGAGTCACCGACAATCGCTCGAAGAGCGACTGGCAGCGCCCGGAGACCATCGATGATTTGCGCATACGTAAGCTCAACGGAGACGTGCTCGTTCGGCTTCCTCACCAATGCATTCATCTGCGGCCTAACGATTGAGTTCAGCGGCGGCCGAAGGCCGTCCGTTGGAACGATGGGTTCGGCATACGCACTTAGTCCGAGTCAACGATTTTAACGAGCCTTCCCGACTCTAGGACATAGGTTGCCCCTGCCTTCCCGAGGCAAAGCGCCGTTATGCCGTCATGTCTGATCGTTCGATCGCGCTCAGTCTCGAAGTCAAACAGCACCGACTTGGCCTTGGTTCTAAAAATGACATCCGAACAGTAGGGACTATCAATTACAAGCAGCTTCTGCCGACGACCGGGGTTGATACAAAGGGCTACTTTTCTTTGACCGTCGTGAATGCCAAGCACGGCCCAGTCTGTCATACCGTTTCCATCATAATCACCGGCGGCAACCCAAGGGTTAAGGTGTTCTGACTTAGACCAATCAACGGCTTCCGCAGACATAGGCGCTGGCGACCACCCCGGTAGACCGGCAGCGAAGAGCCGCTGGCATGTCTCCGGCACAGCAGCGGCACAGGTATTCGTCAGAACGCTTACGACCGTGGATACGACGAGGCAAGCGAAGATCTTCAATTTGATGCCGAACGAATCAGTTCAGCGGCGGCGAAGCCGTCCGCTGGAACGTCGGGTTGTGCCGAAAGACCGCGAACTCTTCCGACGGTGTTCTTGATGCAATGACGGGTGCCCAACCGCGATAGCGATTGTTGCGCGGCGAAGCCGCCGACCAAAGACTTCCCTTCCCGATCGAGCATCGAGGCACGATCAACGCCGCGGCCCGGACGGCCTTGCCCCAAGACCGAAGCGCGATAGAGACGGCTGCGAGGACGCACGTCGCTCAACGACTGGCCGACGCTTTGCTGTTCCACTAAAGAACCCACGAAGCTCGATCTCCGGTCACGACCGCTTTGATGCACAACGACTTAGTTCAGCGGCGGCGAAGCCGTCCGCTGGAACGACGGGTTAGGCTCCTTCGCATTCAGTCTCGCGAGATATTCCTTGCGCTGATGCTCGGTGAGTCCCGGGCTCCGGCCTTCCGACCAAAGGGACGCCACCGCTGCAGCGGAGCTCAGTTCGTCGAGCAACGGCAACGCATACCGCGTGAGCTTCAGGCGAATGTCTTGGCCGTTCGCCGCCGACTCTTTTGCATTCGTCGCGCTCCACCAAGTGTCCTCACGTTCAGGTCCAAGGTATCCGAGCCGCTGCCGCCAGTGTGCCGCTGCAACCGTGGGCTTGGTGGTGGCCCGACTATCTTCGTAGACTAGTGCGGGAATGAACACCGCGACGTTCACGGTGTAGGTATATTCATTAGCAGTGCTGTGACGAGAACCCTGTAATTCGACGAGGTGAACAACATCATGGGCCTCTCGTTTGAACACAGTGCCGACTCTGCGGTAGCCCAACGGCCCGAGCACGGAAGTCATCTCTTCGATGACCGGCTGGCTGAGTGAAGATGTCGCCATCAGCAACGCCTAACGAATTAGTTCAGCGGCGGCGAAGCCGTCCACTGGAACGTCGGGTTAGGCACCTCTCTATTGCGCTCTTCCGATGAAGAACGGGCACGCTCCGCTCAGCGAAAGGGTTAGGCGTTTGCACGACTACTTGTCGACGTTGCCCGCCGCGGTCCATTTCTTGTGCTGAAGAAACACCATCAGCTCGCCAGAAATCGCGGGCCTAGGAATCATATGCACAGTCTTGGAAAGATGCGGCGGCAAATTGAAGTTCTCCTCGTTTATGTGGGGCCCCTTCGTTTCATCGTAGTCGAGTCGCCAGCGCTGACGGCCGCTCAGTTGCCATCCGACAATGAGACCATGGTTTTCGCGCGTAGAGCCCCAGTACGGCTGGAGCTTCGCGCCTGCTGCAACGCCTAAGTTGCGCTCCGCGCAGCGGATAGCTTCTGCCATGCTGTTGTGCTTTTGTGGGCAAAGCTGCTCACGTGATAGTGATTTGCTCGTCATAGGATCGCCATCTCTAAACTGAGTTGCACCTTGCGCGCTTCGTCGGGCAGTACATCACCATCGAACTGCCCATGTCTCCAGGTTACTTATGCCTAACGAACAGTTGAGCCGTGGCCGCCAGCATGGCGGACATCGGCTCGAACGTCGGGTTGTGCGCTTTCACGCGCCGCCGCGCCTGTGGTGGTGTTGAGGTGACGACTGGTGCAACCGCTCGCTCGTGAAGGTGGCGCGGCGCAGCCGCCGACGCACGCCCCTTCTAGACGACCGAACATTAACGCAGGATCAACGGGCCGGCCAGATCTTGCGTGGCGCCGCCGTGTTGAGCAAAAGTGACGGCTGCGAGGACGCACGGCGCTCGCCGACCAATCTACGGTTTGCTGTTCCACTGAAGAACCCACGGAGCACGCTCTCAGGTCACGATTGCATCAAGGCACAACGAACAGTTGAGCCGTGGCCGCCAGCATGGCGGACATCGGCTCGAACGTCGGGTTGTGCGGAACGACGAAGATTTACTCCGCCGGTGGTCTTGATGCAATGACGGTTGCCCGACCACGCTCGTGATTTTTGCGCGGCGGAGCCGCCGACGGACGCAATGACGCGAAGGCGCGACGGCGTGGCGATCAACATGTGCTGGCCGGAACGCACGGCGTGTCTTGTCGCTATTCGATGGGGACGGCCGCGAGGACGCACGTCGTTCAACGACTGGCTAATGCTTTGCTGTTCCACCGAAGAACCCACGAAGCTCGATCTTCGATCACGTCCGCTCCAACGCACAACTAGATTTAGACATCAACTCGACAACGCCCGGACGCGTTCTAAGCAGGCGCGCACTGCGATCAAGTCTTTGTTTGTCATGAATTTCACCACGGCGAATAAGCGCTTAGGCAGCCTAAACCGCCGCGGACGATCGATCCTACCTTCGCGTCCCCACGATCCGCAAGAATCACCCGACGCCGCCCACGTCGATACCGCACACCCACCAATCATCTCCTCCGCGCCTCGATCACCCCCTCCACCTCGCCGATCGCCAGCAACGCCTTTGCCAACAAGCGCGCATCCCCCACCTCCGCCGTGAATCCCATCCGCGCCATTCCCTTCCGGCTCTCCGTCTGCACGCCCACCACGTTGATCTTCTCGCGCGAGAACACTTCCGAGATGTCGCGCAGCAGGCCCTGGCGGTCCTGCGCCGTCACCTGCACGTCCACCGGATACACCGTGTCCTTCAGCACCGCTTCGCCCCACTGCACGTCGATCATCCGCTCCGGGTCGCGCGCGCGCATCGTGGCCAGGTTGCTGCAGTCGCTGCGGTGGATCGCCACGCCGCGGCCTCGGGTCACGTAGCCGGAGATCATGTCGGGCGGCGCCGGCTTGCAGCACTTGGCGAGCTGCGTCATCAGCGCGTCCACGCCGACGACCAGCACGCCGCTCTTCTTGCCGTCGACGATGCTCGACGAGCTCACCGCGCGCGTGCGGAACGGCTCGTAGTCTTCCCGTTCGAGCTTGACGGCGTCGGCGCCGACCGCATCGGCGACCGCATTGGCAACATGACGCAGATGGATCTCGTCCTTGGCGGCTGCAGCGAACAACTCGTCGGCCTTGCTGAACCCGAGCTTGGCCGCGATCTCGTCGAAGCCGGGCATCGCGCGGTTCGTCGTGCGTGCCGTCTGCTGCAGCGTCTTCTCGATCAACGCCCGACCCACGGCCAGCGTCGCTTCGAGTTCGCGCGCGTTGAACCACTGCCGCACCTTCGCGCGGCTGCGCGGGCTCTGCAGGAAACCGAGGTGCGGGTTGAGCCAGTCGCGCGACGGGCCGAGCGCTCCGAGCGGCGTCGTCGGCGACGGCTTGGCCGTGATGATCTCGATCGTCTGGCCGGTCGCGAGCCGCGTGTTGAGCGGCACCAGCGCGCCGTCGACCCGCGCGCCTCGGCAGCGATGGCCGAGCTCGGAATGCACGTGATACGCGAAGTCGATCGGCGTGGCGCCGAGCGGCAGCTCGATCACGCGGGCCTCGGGCGTCAGCACGTAGACGCGATCGTCGAGCGGCTCGGCGTCGCTGGGTCGGACCGTCGGGTCGAGGCCTTCGCGGACGAGGTCGCCGGCGATCTCGGAGCGCCACGCGAACAGTTGCCTGAGCCACGCGATGCGCTGGTCGAATCGCGCCGACGAGCGCACGGCGCCTTCCTTGTAGCGCCAGTGCGCGGCCACGCCGTACTCGGCGAAGCGATGCATCTCGCGCGTGCGGATCTGGACCTCGAACGGCCGGCCCTCCTCGTCCATCAACACCGTGTGGATCGAGCGGTAGCCGTTCTCCTTCGGCTTCGCGATGTAGTCGTCGAACTCGGTCGGCAGCGACTGCCAGCGGCCGTGGACCACGCCGAGCGCGGCGTAGCACGCGGGCTCGTCGGCCACGATCACGCGCAGCGCGCGGACGTCGTAGAGGTTCTCGAACGACAGCTTCTTCGCCTGCATCTTGCCGACGATGCTGTAGAGATGCTTCGGCCGACCGGTGACCGCCGCGTCGATACCGACGGCGGCCAGCGCCGCGTGCAGGTCGCGGGTCTTGCGGAGGATGAACGATTCGCGCTCGACGCGCTTCTCGTCGAGCATGCGCGCGGCGCGCTTGTACGCGTCCGGGTCGAGGAAGCGGAACGCGAGGTCTTCGAGCTCCCACTTGATCTGCCACACGCCCAGACGATTGGCGAGCGGCGCGAAGAGTTCGAGCGACTCGCGCGCCATGCCGGGGTCGGGCCACGCCTCGAGCGGCGTCTTGACCTCGGCGTACCAGCGCAGCGTCTGCAGCCGCGACGCGAGGCGCACGAGCACCACGCGGATGTCGGTCGAGAACGCCAGCAGCATCTTGCGCAGCGTCTCGGCCTGACGCTCGCGGGTCTTCGCGTCGGGCGCCGCGATCGTCGCGACGTTGACGCCCGGCGCCGTCGGCATCGACTGGTGATAGGCGGGCCGGGTCGCGCTGCCCAGCCTGGTGAGCTGGCGCACGCCGATGATGATCGTCGCGATCTCGTCGCCGAAGTTGTCCTTGAGCTGCTCTTCGGGCTTGGCCAGTCGCTCGGCCGCCGCGAACAGCAGACCGGCCGCGCGGGCCGCCGGATCGGCGCGGACCGCGTCGAGGATGCGCGCGGTGCCGAGCGCGTGGGCGACGATGCCTTCGCCGCTGGCCAGCTTGCCCGAGCCGTACAGCGTGGACGCGAACTCCCACGCCTTGCGGACGATCTGCGCGTCGGCGGGGTCGAGGTGATCGACCAGGCCGTCGATGGCGTGCGCGTGGGCGTCGTCGGTGAGCGCGGCGTCGGCGGCCGCCTTCAATGCCGGACCGGGGCCGGCGCTCGACGCCTCGTCGCTCGCGACGTCGTTCATGCGGCGAACCGCGTCCACGATGGAATCCGCAGCCAGCGACGTGGAGGACGACCGGTCTGCGGGGTGCGGATCATGCCGCGATTATAGGGACCCCGACGCGTCGGCCCGATGCCTTGCCGATCGAATCAGGCCGGCTTCGCGCTCATCGTCCGCACCGGCCTCGCCTCGCGGATCGGCAGGTTGATCAGCGCCGCCGCGACGGCCAGCACGATGTCGGCGTACCACATCCACTGATAGTTCTGGTTGCGCGCGATGACGAGCCCGCCGAGATAGGCGCCGAGAAACCCGCCGATCTGATGCGTCAGCAACGTCAGCCCGAACAGCGTGCCGAGGTAGCGCGTGCCGAACAGCTTGCCGACGAGGCCGGCAGTGGGCGGCACCGTCGCGAGCCACGTGAAGCCGAGGGTCGCCGCGAAGATGTAGAACGTCAGCGCCGACTTGGGCGCCGCGAGATACAGCAGGATGAGGATGGCGCGACTCGCGTACATCAGGGCCAGCAGATATTTCATTCGAAAGCGCTGGCCGAGCCAGCCGATCGTCAGGCTGCCCGCGATGTTGAAGAGGCCGATCACCGCGAGCGAATTGGCCGCGACCTGCGGCGACAGGCTGCACAGCGCGACCTCGCCCGGCAGATGCGTGACGAGGAACGCGATGTGGAAGCCGCAGGTGAAGAAGCCGGCGTGCAGATAAAGGTAGCTCGGGTTGCGCAGCGCCACGCGCAACTGATGCTTGAGGCCCCGGTCATCGACGACATCCGCCGCCGTCGGATGCGGCTTCGCGTCCTTCGGCAACAGGTCGCGCTCGCGTCGCAACGGCCATGTCAGCGGGATCGTCACGAGGCTGACGACGGCCATCGTGCAGATCGCGGCGATCCAGCCGGCGGCGCCGATGATGGCCTGCATCAGCGGCGCGAAGACGAACTGCCCGAACGACCCGCCCGCGTTGATGAAGCCGGCCGCGAACGAACGCTTGTCGGCCGGCAGCCGTTGCGCGGTCGCGCCGATCAGGATCGAGAAGCTGCCGGCACCGGCGCCCGACGCGGTGAGGATGCCCATCACGAGGATCAGGCCGATCTGCGACTTCACGAACGGCGTCAGCGCGAGGCCCGCGGCGAGCAGCACGGCGCCGGCCATGACGACGCGTGACGCACCGAACTTGTCGGCCACCGCGCCGAACACCGGCTGCACCGCGCCCCACATGAATTGTCCGATCGCCAGCGCGAGGCTGATCGAGACGATGCCGAGGCCGGTGCTGGTGTTGATCGGCGAGACGAAGAGACCGGTGGACTGTCGTGCACCCATCGTGACCATCAGGATCGCGCCGGAGGCGAGAAGCAGCGGCCAATGCGATCCGGACGATGGCGCGGACGATGGCG
>CAZZWS010000050.1:0-13008 GCA_964657795.1 Beijerinckiaceae bacterium | reverse complement strand
GTTCGATGGTCAGCTGGTAGAGCGACAGGTGCTCGACGGCGCGGTCGATGGCGCGGACGATGACGCACGGGGCGGCGTGACGGTGGTCATGGAGATATCGTGCGCGGCACGTCCGGTCGATTCGATGAGGCGATGGCGCGGACATCCGCGTACGGGTGTTGCATCGTCAACCTTCTCTCGCCTGATTGCGATCGTTGAACGTCTCGATCAACCCGTCGAACAGGCGATGCAGCGACGCGACGTGCGCCTTGCCGAGCGTCCCGTCGACCTCGTCCTGCGCCTCGCGCCAGAGTCGCGCTGCTTTCGCATGACGCGCGCGGCCGGTCCGCGTGATGCGCACCACGCGCACGCGGGCGTCGTGCGCGGCGGGTGCGAGCGCGAGCAGCCTGGCGTCGATCAGCGGCTTGAGGTTGCGGGTCAGCGTGGTGCGATCCATGTCGAGGGCGTCGGCGAGAGGACCGATGGCGAGATCGTCGCGCGCGATCAATTGCGTGAGCAACGAATACTGCGAGACGCGCAGACCGCACGGCGCCAGCGCGCGATCGTAGAGCCGAGTCATGCGCCGCGCGAGGCGCCGGACGCGGGCGCAGGTGCATTCGGCATGACGCGGCATCGAAGCGTCTCCGTTCGCCGAGCGACCTCGCACGCGGCTGGCAGCGGAAGTCTGGAGTGCGGAAGCGATGGCAGGCATCAGGCGGAATCGACGACCCGTTGAGCGGACAGTGAAATATAGTGTAGATACACCTAATCGGCAATGCATCGTGTCATGCGTCGTCGATCGCCGTCCCTTCGAACAGATACGCAACCCACGAGGCCCACGATGTCCGAAACACAGAGTCCCACCCCGACCACCGCCGACCAGTGGCACGCGGATGCCGAACGCATGCGCGCCTCGATGGGCGGAGCCGGCGTCATCGGCTACGAACAGATGAAGACGATGTCCGGCATGGAGGTGTTCGAGGCGATCCGTCGCGGCGAGCTGCCGACGCCGCCCATCGGCCGGCTGATGGACTTCCTCGCGATCGAGTTCGAGCCGGGACGCTTCGTGTTCCAGGGCACACCGCGCGTCGACCATTACAACCCGCTGGGCACGGTCCACGGCGGCTACGCGGCCACGCTGCTCGACTCGTGCGTCGGCTGCGCGGTGCATACGATGCTGCCGGCCGGCAAGGGCTACACGACGCTGGAGCTCAAGGTCAACTACATCCGCGCGATGACCGAGAAGACCGGCCCGGTGCGCGCGGAAGGCCGGACGATCTCGGTGGGCAAGCAGACCGCGGTGGCGGAGGGACGCCTGACGGACAGCCACGGCAAGCTGCTGGCGTTCGCGACCACGACCTGTCTGGTGTTTCCGATCTGACTTCGGCAGTCAGGGCGGCGTCGCGCCGATCGTGCGCAAGCGCGACACCCGATCCGTCTTCACCAGCCACCGCCAGCTCGCATAACCGACCACCGTCGCCACCGCGCCCAGCACGTTCGCGACGCGCGATCCCGGCCAGGGCTCATACGCCAGCGCGAGCACCTGCCCGATCAACGCCAGGCACAGCAGGATCGGCGGGATCAGCCACAGCCGATCGCGGATCAGGTAGTGATAGATCAGCCACGCGATCAGGCCGCCGATGCCCGCGACGACGATGGCGATCGCGTCCGCGTCGATGGCCATCGCGCGCGTCAGCATCGCCGACACGACGAACAGCAGCGCCACGACGACTTCCATCCAGCGCTTCCGCGACGCGAGCACGGCCGCGCCCAGCAACGCGGCGGCCGCGGCCGTCGTGAAGCCGAGTTCGCTCATGAACGCGAGCAGCCACGGCGCGCTGCTGTCGGCCGCACCGACCGCCGGAATGCGCGGACTCGACGACGCGCCGGTGAGCGCCGCGTAGCCACCGACCCCGGCGACCAGCAACGCGATCGCCAGCGGTGCCGCCCAACGCGACCAGCGCGGCGACGCCGACGAGGTGGTCGTCGTGGGCATGCAGCGTTCCGCACCACTGGCGATGCGGATACCCACGGCGGCGACCAGCGCGCCGAACAGCGCGCCCGCCGCCGTGGTGCCGGCCCACGACAACGCGACCTGCAGCAACTGGTTGCGGAACGGCTCCGCGACCGTGAAGCCGAACTCGGTCGCGTCGAGCCGCAACCACGTGCTGACCGACAACGTGACGATCATCAGCAGCGCCGCGACCCACGCCGCGCGCTTCGATCCCTCGCCGCGAGCGATGCGGCGGACCAGCGACACCAGAACCGCGATGCCGAGTCCCGCGCCGATGATCGCGAGCAACCCGCGCGGGATGACGAGCAGCTCGTTGCGGCTGCGTTCTTCGCGCTTCCAGGCATCGGGGATGAAGAGAAAGCGGCCGACGCTCGCGACCTCGTCGCCGTCGACCTCGACGGCGATGCGGGCTTCGCCGCCCTTCGGCAGCACGACGGTCGGGTCGGCGTAGACGAACGCCCAGTCGACGCGCGACGGACGTTCGTCCGCCTGCGCCGAGCGCGGCTCCAGCGAGGCGGCCGCACGCTTGAGCCACGTCGCGATGGCCGCTTCGGCGAGCGGTCGTGCCTCGGCTTCCGTCAGCCGTCGCCCGGCGCGTGCCTCGGGAACGTCGTGCTCGATGACGCGGATGCCTTCGGGCGCGGGGCGCCCATCGACCAGCGACACGCGCCACGCATCGCGTTCGGCGACGTCGCCGTCGAAGCGGGCGAAGCGCACTTCCCAATGCGGCGGCGAGATGGCGCTGCCCATCAGCTTCGCGAAGAGCCCGGCGCCTCCTTCGCGCCACACGAAGTCCGCGCCGGCCGCGTCGCTCAGGCCGACGGCCCGCGCCGATCGGACCCAGCGTCCGTCGAGCGCGATGCCACGTTCGGCGAGCGCGTGTTCGGCGACGGCCAGCGCTTCGGTGCGATCGATCGGCAGTGCGGGCGCGTCGTACGGCTGCGCGACGCGGACGCCGAGGCCGAACACGCCGACGATCGCGAAGACGAGCAGGATCCAGCGTTCGTGTCGCGTGAAGGGCAATGACGCCGTCGAGGTCGACACATCCACCGGTGGCGGAGCCGCGTCGGTCGACCCCGCCGGCCGTGAGACCAACCCGTCGACGCGATCGACGACCTCGAGGACCGCGTCCTCCGTCGCCGCCGTGGCGACCAGCGTGTGCGGCGCCTCCGCATTGCGTTCGGATGCCGGCAGGTCGATCAGCCGACCCGCGCGCACCCGCTGCACGATCAGGACCACGAGCGGCAGCGAGAGGATGCCGACCACCATCGCGCGATCGAAGAAGATGCCGGGCGCTTCGGTGACGAACAGCGGGATCGACATCAGCACGAGGTCGAAGCCGAAGTGGAACAGCATGCCGGGCACCAGACCGTAGCGCAGGTAGACGATGCCCCACACGAGCGCCGGCAGGAACAGCTCGACCGGTCGCGCATAGGCCGGCTCGCCGGGATAGTTGGCGTGGGCGCAGCCGAAGATGATGGCCTGCAGCACCAGGGCCACGACGATGAAGGTCTTCTGGCGGCCGAAGTGCCGACCCAGCAGCGCCGCGCCGGCGATCGGGATCGCGCGGAACAGCGACTCCTCCATCATGCCGGCCTGCAGCGCCATCGACACCGGCGAGAGCCACGGCTGCGGCGTGCCGAGGATGTTGGGATCGATCAAGGAATCCGACGGCGACCACCACCCGAGATACCGATCGACCATGAAATAGAACAGCGCGATGAACGCGAGGTCGAAGCCGATCCACGCATAACCCGCGAGCGTGCGACCCCAGATCTGCCGCGAGTTGGCCGATGGCGCGCACCACGTCCGCCACAACTGCGGATGGTTGCCGAACGCGAGGCGTCCCATGCCTTCGGCCGTCGCGAAGACCACCGTCAGCAGCAACCACGTCGCGACGCCGCCGACGAGAGCGCCGCCGATCCGCGTGTAGAGATGCGTCGACGCCGACGTCGCGGTGTCGTACGCGAACCAGCTGCCCGAGACGTTCGAGAGGCCGGCGCCGGTGACGAGCAGCGCGACGACGGCGGCCCACTTCGCCGACGGCGCCCACTGCAACGCGTGGCGACGCATCAGCCAGATCAGGCCGATCAGGCAACCGCCGAGGCCGTACAACAGGCCGGCGGCGACGCTGGCGCCGGCGGCGATGTTGTTGTTGACCGAACGCAACGTCGCATAACGGCGGGCGAAGGCTTCGGGCACGTAGATCGTGCGACTCAGCCGCGTCAGTCGGTCGCCGGACACGACCATCGTCAGACGCAGGCGGCCGTCGCCGATCGCCGGCGTGTCCGCACCGGTACGTTCGTAGACGAACTCGTGATCGATGCGCTTGCCGGGTCGCGTGGTGGCCGACGCGGTGAGCGCGCGATAGTGCGTGAAGTCGACGTTCCAGTCCTTCGTCGCCGCAGCGATCGCGAGCGCGCGGGCGTCGTCGGCAGACAGCGATGCGCCGGCCGCGGCTTCGGGGACGCGGACGAAGAAGCCGGCAGGCCGGCCATCCGGCGTGAACGCGATCTGCACCTCGCGCTCGACGCCGGGCGTGAAGAGACGCACGCGCCATTTGTAGAGCGTGAACTCGCCGCTGCCCAGCAAGGGCTTCAAGGCGGGCTTGCCGCCGCCTTCGAGTTCGATGAAGGTCTGCGCGCTGCTGTCGCCGTCGAAGCGGGCGGCGGCTTCGACGGGCGCGACGTCGATGAGCCGACGGTCCCGCGCGAGGCGACGCGCGTCGTCGATGGCGGTCGTGCGCGACATGCGCACGTCGAGATCGAGGACCGAGAACGCGTCGCCGAACCAGTGGAGTACCGAGAACACGCAGATGGCCGAGGCCACGAGCACGACGATCCAGAACGCGGGCTTGCGAACGAGGTGCGAGGTCACGTCATCTTTCGGGTTGGGCCACGATCGCGAAGAGGCGTGGATGGCAGCGGGGAACGATCGATCTGCATCATAACGACGCGGCCCACTCGCTCGCGAGCAACGGCGCCATCAGGTAACCGCGTGAACCGAGGGCGGTGAGCGTGGCGACGTCGCCGAGCGCTCGGCGCGCTCCAGCCGACAGCCGCGCGAGACGGACGCCGCGCCAGACCGGCTCGAGCGCGATGTGGGCGCCGAACAGGCGCCGCACGCGATCCTGCAACCGGGCGATGGCTTCTTCGACCGCGCTGACGTCGGCACGGGGATACGGGAACGTCGCCGTGGCGTTCTCACGAGTGGGACCGATCAACGTGCGCGAACCCGTCGCACCCCACGGCGCCGCGTAGAGGCCGAACGTCATCGGCGCATCCGTGCATCGACCGGTCGTCATCGCGAGGCTGCCGGGCTTGTAGATCGCCGGCTCCGGTCGTGCGGCGGGCATCGCCTCGTCCCCGCTCATCGCTTCTTTCCCGCTCTTCGCTCGCGGATGTTCCAGCCCGTGCGCACCCCAGGCGCCGCCACACCAGAGCACGACGCGGGCGCGCAACAGCGTGCCGTCCGCAAGACGCACCGCATCGCGCGCCACCGTTTCGACACGGGCCGCGATCGGCACGACGCCGCGCTGCGCGTCGGGGTTCGCGACACCGCTCGCGCGCAACGCGGCGAGCAGGTCCGGGGCCGCGACCCAGCCCGCTCGCGGCAGGTACAACGACGGCGGACGATCGACGAGGCCGAGGCCGACCGGTGACGCTTCGAGGAACGCGAAGTCCAGTCGACCGGCGACGCGAGCACGCCAGTACGGCTCGGTCAGCGCGTCGCCCTGCACGTCGACGAGCGGCCGATGGAGCCCCCTGCCCGCGCCGATCACATGACCTTCGCTGCGCAGGCGGTCGATCAGGTCGAACGTCGCGGTCATGCCGTCGACGCCCCGCGGCACGAGCCGGCCGGCACGACCCCGCAGCGGATTGACCAGCGCGATCGGCAGGTCGCTCGCGCGATGAATGCCCTCGTCGACGAGGGTCACGTGCCGACCCGCGCGCACCGCCGCATGCGCGGCACAGGCGCCCGCGATGCCGCTTCCGACGATCAGGACGTCGGCGTCGACCGTCATCGAAAGGAAACGTCGCGGACGCGGCTTCGATCGCGGCCGGGTCGCACAATGCCCGACATGCCCGACATGCCCGACCTGCCCCATCCCCGCCCTTCGACGCATCGACCGCCCGCTGTCGTGGTGGGCGAGCGGACCCGACGATGACCCGCTACGACCGTCGCCTGCGCCTGCTCGCGGCGGCGATGGCGGCGCAGGCCGGCTTCGTCGACGCGCTCGGCTTCCTGCATCTGGGTGGCTACTTCGTGTCGTTCATGAGCGGCAACTCGACGCGCATGGCGGTCGAATTCACCCGCGATACCGGGGCCGCGCTGATCGCGGCATCGCTGCTGGCGTTGTTCGTGATCGGCGTGATGGCAGGCACCGTGATCCGGCGCCGCGCGAGGAAGCGGCCGATCGCCCGGGTCCAGGGCTCGATCGCGATGACGCTCGCCATCGCGGCCGCGTGCCACGCGTTCGGCGCGGACCGCACCGCGATCGCGTTGATGGTCCTCGCGATGGGCGCCGAGAACGCCGCGTTCGAGCGCGACGGCGAGGTCAGCATCGGCGTGACCTACGTGACCGGCGCGCTGGTGAAGATGGGGCAGCAGATCGTCTCCGCGTTCACCGGCGGCAGCAGGACCGCGTGGGTATGGCAGGGACTGTTGTGGCTCGGACTGGCGGGCGGCGCGATGGTCGGCGGATTCGCCTTCCGGCACTGGGCGCTCGGCGGCCTGTGGATCGCGGCGGCGGCAGGCGCCGCGCTGACGCTGGTCGCGAACCGGATCGAGCAGCGCACCCCGTGAGGCGCGGATGCGTCGCTCCGGTCCGCGGCGTGGGGACGCGGTCAATCCTCTTTCCGCATGTGCGGAAACAGGATCACGTCGCGGATGTTGGGCGCGTCGGTCAGCAGCATCACGAGGCGATCGATGCCGATGCCGCAACCGCCGGTGGGCGGCATGCCGTATTCGAGCGCGCGGATGTAGTCGGCGTCGTAGTACATCGCTTCCTCGTCGCCGGCTTCCTTCGCGGCGACCTGGGCGCGGAAGCGCGCGGCCTGGTCCTCGGCGTCGTTGAGCTCGGAGAAGCCGTTGGCGATCTCGCGTCCGGTGATGAACAACTCGAAGCGCTCGGTCACGCCGGGCCGCGTGTCGGACTCGCGCGCCAGCGGCGAGACCTCGATCGGATAGTCGACGATGTAGGTCGGCTCCCACAGCAGCGACTCCGACGTCTCCTCGAACAGTGCGAGCTGCAGCGCGCCGACCCCCGCGTGCGTGAACGGCGGCTGGCTCGCGTCGACGCCCTTCTTCTTCAGCTCGGCCTTCAGATAGTCGAGGTCCGCGAGGTCTTCTTCGCGATAGTCGGGGAAGTGCCGGCGGATGGCCTCGACGATGGTCAGCCGCGCGAACGGCTTGCTTAGATCGAGCGACCTGCCCTGATACGTCAGCGCCGCGCTGCCGGTCGCGGCGACTGCCGCGTCGCGGATCAGCGACTCGGTGAACGTCATCAGCCAGCGGTAGTCGGTGTACGCGGCGTAGAACTCGAGCATCGTGAACTCGGGGTTGTGCCGCGGACTCACGCCTTCGTTGCGGAAGTTGCGATTGATCTCGAAGACGCGTTCGAAACCGCCGACCACCAGCCGCTTCAGATACAGCTCCGGCGCGATGCGCAGGAACATCTGCATGTCGAGCGCGTTGTGATGCGTCGTGAACGGCTTGGCCGCGGCGCCGCCCGGAATCGGATGCAGCATCGGCGTCTCGACCTCGAGGAAGTCCTCGCGCGTCATGAACGAACGGATCGCCGACAGTGTCCTGCTGCGTGCGACGAACGTGCCGCGGGTGTCGTCGCTCGCGATCAGGTCGACGTAGCGCTGCCGGTACTTGACCTCCTGATCGGCGAGACCGTGGAACTTGTCGGGCAGCGGTCGCAGCGACTTGGTCAGGAGTCGGATCGCGGTGACCTTGATCGACAACTCGCCGGTGCGCGTCTTGAACAACGTGCCGCTGGCCGCGACGATGTCGCCGAGGTCGTAGCGCTTGAACGCGGCGTAGGCCCCGGCGCCCACCGCGTCGGTCGAGACATACAACTGGATCAGGCCGCTGCCGTCCTTGACGGTCGCGAAGCTGGCCTTGCCCATCACGCGCTTGAGCATCATGCGGCCGGCGATGGAGACGACCGCGGTTTCCGCATCGAAGTCCGTCGCTTCCCGCCCGTCGTTGGCCTCGTGCAGCGCGAGCGCCTTGTGGGTCGGCACGAAGTCGTTGGGAAACGCGACGCCCGCCGCGCGGATCTCGGCGAGCTTGGCGCGTCGCTCCGCGATGATCTGGTGTTCGTCGGGGGCGTCGGTGGCTGGCTGGTTCATGCGGGCGTGAAGAAAGTGGTGACCTTGAAACCGAGGCGGCGGGCGGCTTGCGCCTGGACGCGATCGGCGGTGGCGAAGCCCGTGCAGCGGTAGTGCAGCGCCACGGCCAGATGCAGCGCATCGAGCGCCCTCAGGGCGATCGGGCGGCAGCGTTCCAGCGCATCGCGACCTTCGGCGAAACCCTGTGCGGGCCATTCGAGCACGCGATAGGCATGTTCTTCGACCTCGCGATCGAAGGCCTTGATGGCCCCGGTCCGTTGCCTCGCATCGATCAGACCCATCCGTTGCCGGCGATGGATGGCGCAATGCAGCTCGACCGCGGACAGAGGACTGATGCAGCAGGTCGCAAGCTCCTGCGCCCACGCGACGAACGCGTCACTGTCCGCCTCGGGTACATAGGCCTTCAGCAGCGCCGAGGTGTCGACGTATTCCATCCGTGCGCTTCGTCGCCCCGATCAGCGATCGGCGCGAAAGGCGTCCCAGTCGAACGGCGGCAGGACCGGCATCTTGGCCAACGCCCTTCTGCGCTGGTCGGCCCAGGCCTCGCGTCGACGCAAGCGTTCCGCCTCCGCCTCGGGCCCGTCGGACGCCGCACTCAACGGAACGACCTTCGCAAAAGGCTTGCCATGATGCGTCAGAACCACTTCGCCATCGGTTTCGAGAGCCGACGCGATGGCACCGTAGCCCGCTCGCATCTCACGCACGCTGAATTCCCGCATGGTCGGCCTTCGAAATGAATGTGTCACAGCGCGACGATTGTGTCACAAGCGGCGAGAGCGTGCAATGCGCGACGCTTCCCGCCTCGCCCGCGCCGCGTGATCGCTCGGCTCAAGCGCTGCGGATGTCGTCGATCTCCGTGTCGCCGAAATCGTCGCGGTCGAGATACCCGAGGATCTTGCGCGCGGCCTCCGCGGGCGACACCAGCACGCCGTCCTCCTTCATCTTCGCGAAGTAGCGCGCTTGCGGGAACGCCATCGGATCGCGGCTGCGCGCGTAGACCTGCATCTCCGTGTCGATCACGCCGGGCGCGAGCGACACGACCCGCGCGCGCCGGCCCTCGGGCCTTTCCTGCTGCTCGGCCTTCATGCAGCGCGTGAACATGTCGAGCCCTGCTTTCGTCGCGGAATACACGCCGTTGCCGTCCATCGGCCTGCGACCCGAGCCCGACGAGATGTTGAGCACGCGGCGGTCGACCGCGCCGTCGACGCCGAGGTCGTCGGTGGCCTCGAGGAAGCGCGCGGTGAACAGCATCAGCGACGTGAGGTTGACGTTGAGCGCGGCGACCGTCTCCGCGACCGGCAGCCGCGCGACCGCGCCGACCGGACCCATCAGCGCGGCGTTGTTGATCAGCGCGTAGCGCGTCGCGTCGCGGGGCAATGACCTGCAGATCGACGTCGCGAGGGCGTCGCTGGCCTCGACGTCGGCCAGGTCCTGCAGGTACCAGTCGAGCCACGCGCCCTTGGCGCGCGCCGCGTCCGCGAGGGCGTCGTTGGCGCTGCGCGCGATGCCGACGACGCGGCGATCCGGCGACAGCAACTGCTCGACGAACGCCGCGCCGAGGCCCTTCGATGCGCCGGTGACGATGACGATATCCATGAATCGCGTCCTTTGTGTGTGGCGCTCGTCCCGCGGCGCCGATCAGTTGCCGAAGCCGCCGAGGCGGCCGATACGACCGAAGAATCCCGCGATCTCGCTGGCCGCACGGTCCGGATCCTCGCGATGCGGAAAGTGGCCGACACCCGGAAACATCGCCAGGTCGAGATCGGTGAAGGTCTCGCCGAGGCGATCGGTCCATGCGTACGGAAAGAGCGGATCGTGTTCGGCCCAGCGCACGCAGGTCGGCGTGGCGATGGCCGGGAGCGGCTCGGCGGTGCCGGCGATCATCGCGAGGCGTCCCGGCTGCGCGGCGCGATAGTAGTTGAACCCACCCGCGAGGTTGCCGGGCTTCATGAAGTTGCCGACGAAGACGTCGATGTCCGGGAAGGCGTCGGGCCGATGCGACCAGTGCTTCAGGATGTGGCCGATGTAGGCGCAGCACGATTGCCGACTCTGCCCGACCAGGGCCACCGCCACGTCGAGCAGATGGAACGACTGATACCAGATCTCGGCCAGTCGATCGGCGGCGCCCATCCGCGAGCCGATGCCGGGGTACACGAAGTCGAAGAAGAACAGGCCGGCCACCCGGGCGGGAGCGGCGCGCGCGAGCGCCTGCATGACTGCGCCACCGACGTCGTGTCCGACGACGCCGACCCGATCGAGGCCGAGCGCGTCGAGCAGCGCGATCAGGTCGGCCGCGTGGTCCGCCGCGCCGAACAGGCGGTCCGGCTTGTCGCTGTCGCCGAAGCCCCGCAGGTCGGGGGCGATCAGGCGATAGCGATCCCGCAGACGGTCCATCACGGGCTGCCACGTCATCCAGAATTCGGGCCAGCCGTGCAGCAGCAACAGCGGTGGTCCCTCGCCGACCATCGCGACGTGCAGACGCGTGCCGTTGGCGCGGACGATGTGGTGTTCCATCAAGGGCGCACGCGTCGGCTATTCTTCATGGCGCTTGGTCGATGCGTCGTTGGCTTGCCGTTCAGCACGCAATTCAGCATGTCCTGGGGGCGACGGTCACGGCGGTCAACCGTGCGCGACGGTCGTCGATCATAGCCGCGCCGCTGCGCCGGCACCACCACGAATCGGTTCATGTTCCCCACGGAGAAAAAGTCTTGAACGCGCCGCATCGCCAGGCACGAACGGCGGATGTCGTCGTCATCGGCGCCGGTACGGCCGGTCTGTCCGCCGTCGACGAACTCGATCGGCTCGGCAAGTCGGTCCTCGTCGTCGACCACGGGCCGCTCGGCACCACGTGCATCCGCGTGGGCTGCATGCCGTCGAAGGCGCTGCTGCACGCGGGTCGACGCTGGTCGACCGCCCGGAAGCTGACCGACTGGAACAGGGCCGATGGCGCGCGTGTCCGCGACACGCTGTGGCAGGAGGTCGGGGCGATCCGCGCTCACCTGCTGCGCGCAGAGGTGACCAAGACGCACGAGAAACTCGGCAAGCGCCTGATCATCGGTACCGCCCGCTTCGTCTCGCCCGACGCGATCGAGGTCGACGGCGTCCGCATCGAGGCCGGCGCGTTCGTGATCGCGACCGGATCGAGCCCGATGGTGCCGAAGGAGATGGCGGAAGCCGTGCTGACGACCGACACGTTGTTCGAGCTCGACCGACTACCCGCGTCGCTCGGCCTGATCGGCATCGGCAACGTCGGCATCGAGCTCGGCCTCGCGATGGCGCGACTCGGCGTTCGCGTGGTCGCGGTCGACAACGAGAAGCGGCCGGCGGGCATCGTCGACCCGCGCATCGCGGCGTGCGCGATCAAGACCTTCTCGGCCGAGATGGAGATGCATCTCGATGTCGAGGCCCGGGTTCGTCGCGACGGCGACGGCTTCCGCCTGCGGATCGGTGAGCACGATCATGCGGTCGAGCACGTCCTCGCGGCGCTCGGTCGCAAACCCAACCTCGCGCAGCTCCACGTCGCCGCGGCCGGCGTCGCCTGGGACGCGGAAGGCGACGACGAGCCGCCGATCGACGAAGCCACGTTGCGCCTCGGCGACCGCCCGATCTTCGTCGCCGGCGACGCGTCGCCCGAACGGCCGCTGCTGCACGAAGCGATCGACGAAGGGGTGATCGCGGCGCGCGGCGCGGTCGCGGCGCTGGCCGGCTCGCACCGCGCGAAGACGCCGAAGCGGCGCACGCCGTTCGACATCGTGTTCACCGATCCCGACGTGATCAAGGTGGGGATGGCCTTCGACGAACTGGACCACGATCGCACGATCATCGGCACGGCCGCCGGAGACCACAACGGCCGGTCGGCGATCTGCCGGGTCGACCAAGACCCGCAGGACAATCTGGTCCGCCTGTATGCCGACAAGAGCGATGGCACGCTGCTCGGCGCCGCGGCCATCTCGGTCGCAGGCGAACATCTCGCGCATCTGCTGGCGCTGGCGATCGATCGCGGGCTGACGGCAGCGGAGATGCTGGCCGCGCCGTTCTATCACCCGACGTTCGAGGAGATGGTGCAGAGCGCGCTGCAGGACGTCGTGGAGCAGCAGCACGCGTGACGCGGACGCGGGGTCGCGGTCAGCGTTCGCTGCGAACCCGTTCCATCGCGACCGTCGACCGGACGAAGCCCAGCTTCTCGTAGAAGCCCTGGACGTCGGGTCGCGCGGCACGCAGGACCCACGTCATGTCGGGCTCGTCGCCCATCAATCGCAGCACCAGAGCACGACCGACGCCCCGCTTGCGGTACGCCGCGTCGACGACGACGGTCGCGATGTAGCCGTTGCCCACGCCATCCCCGAGCGCTCGCGCGAAGCCGACGACGCGGGTGCCCTCGATCGCGACCAGGGTCTGTACCGCACCGGCGATCAGGGCCGGAAAGCGATCGGCTTCGAAGCGAGCGCCGGTCCAGCCGTTGGCGAGCAGGAGCTGGCGCGCGGAGTCGATCTCGGACTGCTGGATGGGTCGGATCAGGATCATGTGACGCCCCTCGATTCCGTCGTTCCCGCGAAGGCGGGAACCCAGCGGCGTTCGTCATGGCGCCGACCAATCGACTGTTGATTCGGCACATCCTTTACAGAACAAACCGGGCACATGCTTTACACCCTT
>CAZZWS010000049.1:14165-21358 GCA_964657795.1 Beijerinckiaceae bacterium | reverse complement strand
ATGGGGTGAATGTACGCGAGTGCGTCGTGGGTCGCGGCCATTCCTTGCCGCAACGTTCTACTCACTGTCACCCCGGCGCTGGCCGGGGCCCAATCTGCTTTCCCGCGTTGAGACGAACTTGAGTCCTGGCGTTCGCCGGGATGACAAATTTGAAGACCGGGCACGCTCTTCCACGTCGTTCCCGCGAAGGCGGGAACCCGGTGGTGTTGTTTCGACACGGGTCGAGAACGTCAAGCCCCGCACGACGCTGGGTTCCCGCCTTCGCGGACCCGGCGAAATGAACGGCATGCGCTCCTCCACCTTCAACCATCCCCATTCAGATGCAAGCCGCAGTCCAGCGAAATCACGCTGCCCGTGATCATCGACGCGCCCGTCGCGAGCCACCACACGTCCGCCGCGACATCGGCCGGCGCGCCGATCCGCTTCAGCGGCGCACGCTCGATCTGATGCGCGGCCCGCGCCTTGAACAGAACCGGGTCGAGCCGCTCGACGAAGCCGTCGCTGCTCAACGCCGGACAGACCGCGTTGACCCGCACCTTCGGCGCGAGCACCCGTGCCAGCGACATCGTCAGCGTGTTGGTCGCGCCCTTCGAAGCCGCGTAGGCCATCGACGAGCCGGTGCCGAAGATCGCGCCGTACGACGACACGATCACGATCGCGCCACCGTCGCCTTCCGTCAGCGCCGGCGCGCACGCCCGCGCGATCTGGAACGGGCCGGCGGTATTGACCGACGTCGTCCGCAGGAAGTCGTCCATCGTCAGGTCGTCGAGCTTCGCGTGCGGCACGAGGCGCGTCGTGCCGGCGCTGCTGATCAACACGTCGATGCGGCCGAAGGTCTCGACGGCCGCGGCCGCGATGCGTCGGCAGTCCTCGTCGCGGCTGACGTCGCCCTGCACGACGATGCCGGCGACATCTCCTCCCGCACCCGCGATGAGCGCCTCGGCCTGCGCCCGTTCGCTGTCGACGAAATAGTTGACCACGACGGCCCATCCCTCGGCCACGAAGCGGCGCGTGCACGCGGCGCCGATGCCCGACGCGCCGCCGGTGATGACGGCGACCTTGCGGTTCAATGACCGCCCGCCCGCGGAGACCACTGGCACGTCGTTCACAACTCGTCCTCCGGCACGCCGCTGTGCGTCAGCGCACCGAGATGCGCCGACCCCACCGTCGCGCGGTATTTCTCGAGCAGGCCGCCGAGCCGACGCGGCGGCTGCTTCCTCGCCCCGTGTTCGACGCGCCGGCGATCCCATTCGGCCTCGTCGATCTCCGCGACCAGCGACAACGCCTCGGGCCGCGCATCGATCGCGACGATGTCGCCGTCCTTCAGCAACGCGATCGGCCCGTCGACCGCGGCTTCGGGCGATACGTATCCGATGCACATGCCGCGCGTCGCGCCCGAGAACCGGCCGTCGGTGATCAGCGCGACCTGCTCGCCGAAGCCCTGACCGTACAGCAGCGCGGTGATGCCGAGCATCTCGCGCATGCCCGGTCCGCCGCGCGGGCCTTCGTTGCGGATGACGATCACGTCGCCGGGTCGGTAGGCCATCGCGTTGACCGCCTCCTGGCAAGCCTCTTCCGATTCGAAGACGCGCACCGGCCCGCGATGCCGCAGCTTCTTCACACCCGCCACCTTCAGCAACGCGCCGTCGGGTGCGAGGTTGCCTTTCAGGACCACGACACCACCGGTCGCGGACAACGCCGCGTCGACCGAACGCACCACCTCGCCGTCGGGTCGGCCGACGTCGGCGAGCTCGTCGGCGATCGTGCGGCCGGTGATCGTCAGGCAGTCGCCGTGCAGGTGCCCCGCGTCGAGCAGCGCCTTCAGGATCAGCGGCGCGCCACCGACGTAGAAGACGTCGCGGGCGAGGAAGCGACCGCCCGGCTTGAGGTCGGCGATGAGCGGCGTGCGGGAAAGGACGGCCGCGACATCGTCCATGTCGAACCGGATCCCGGCCTCGTGCGCGAGGGCCGGAATGTGCAGCGGCGCGTTGGTCGAGCCGCCGGTGGCCGCGACGATCGCGCACGCGTTCTCGAGCGACTGCTTCGTCACGATGTCGCGCGGCTTCGGCCCGTCGTTCGACACGGCCTGCATCAGCACACGACCGGCGCGTCGTGCGAGCGGCGCGCGTTCGGAGAACACGGCCGGCACCATCGACGAACCCAGCAGCGCGAGGCCGATGGTCTCGGACACCATCCCCATCGTGTTGGCCGTGAACTGACCGGCACACGCACCGGCGGTCGGCAGGCAGACGCGGCCGAGGTCTTCGAGCTGTTCGTCCGTGGCGTTGCCGGCGATGACCTGGCCGATCATCTCGTAGGCATCGACGATGTTGACGTCGCGTCTTCCGCTGCCGCTTCCGATCTGACCCGGCAACGCCGAGCCGCCGTACAGGAAGAGCGACGGAACGTTGCAGCGGACCATGCCCATCATCAGGCCCGGCATGTTCTTGTCGCAGCCGCCGATGCCGAAGATGCCGTCCCAGCGATGGCCGCGCACCGTCGCTTCGACGCTGTCGGCGATGAGGTCCCGCGAGACCAGAGAGAAGCGCATGCCGGAATGCGCCACCGACAGGCCGTCGGACACCGACACGACCGGGCACTCGTGCGGCGTGCCGCCGCCGGCATAGATGCCGGTCTTCGCGTGCTGCGCCTGCTCCTGCAGGTTGCGGTTGCACGGGCTCATCTCGCCGCCGGTGTGGATCACGCCGACATGCGGTCGCGCGATGTCGTCGTCGTCCTCGCCGAGGGCGCGCAGGAACGCGCGGGTCGGCGCGCGCAGGCGACCGCCGTGCATGGTCTGCGACGGTAAGCGTTGTAAAGAGTCTTTACCGTCTTCGTTCGACATGGTCCGTCCCGGGGTGGGTCACTGCGGCGTCGCGATCGGTGTCGCGAGCGTGCCGGTCTCGATGAAGCGCACGACGTTGTCGACGACGAGCGCGGCCATCGCGGTCCGCGTCTCGTCGGTCGCGCTGCCGACATGCGGCAGCAACACCACGTCGTCGCGCGCGAGCAGCGCGGCCGGTACATGCGGCTCGTGCTCGAAGACGTCGAGACCCGCACCCGCGATGCGGCCGGCTTCGAGCGCATCGATCAGTGCGACCTCGTCGATCACCGACCCGCGCGACACGTTGATCACGCAGCCCCGAGGTCCGAGCGCATCGAGGACCTCGCGCGAGATCAGTCCGCGCGTGCCGTCGCCGCCGGCCACCGCGACGACGAGGAAGTCGGCCCAGCGGGCGAGCGCGATGAGGTCGGGCTCGTAGCCGTATGGCACGTCGGCCGCCGCGCGCCGCTGCATGTAGCGGATCGTCATGTCGAAGCCGACGGCGCGCTTCGCGATGGCCCGACCGATGTTGCCGAGGCCGACGATGCCGAGCCTGCGTCCGCTGACCTTCGCGCCGAGCGGGAACGTGCCCCGCGCCCAGTCGCCGCGCCGCACGAAGCGGTCGGCGGCGGAGAGCTTGCGGGCGACGTCGATCACCAGTCCGAACGCGAGATCCGCCACGCAGTCGTCGAGTACGGCGGGCGTGTTGCTGACAACGATGCCGGCCGCGGCCGCCGCGTCGAGATCGATGCGGTCGAAGCCGACGCCGAAGCTCGCCACGGCGCGGAGCGATGGCAACGCGTGGATCGTCTGCGCCGACAGACCGGCGACGGCGGTCGTCACGGCGATCGTGAACGAAGGGCCGTGCGACGACAGGAACGCATCGGCATCGGGCTGATCGCGCAGCCGTGTGATCACCAGATCGTGGAGTGCGGCAGCCGCGGACAGCGCGGCCTCGAGGTGCGGATAAGGCGGACCGAATTGAAGGATGGCTTGGGGCATCGTCGAGCCGGGGATGAGACGAACGTCGGGTCGCGATGGTATCCGTCCTGTCGATCGCATGAACGAAGCGCGTATCGTCGTCGCTTTACTTCCCGACGACATCGCGATGGCTGGCACCCGTGAACACGACCGACCCCGGTCCGCCTCGACGTCACGCCGACGCCGCTTGCTGATGAGCGCCGGAGGACTGCTGATCGCACCGCTGCTGGCGCGTGGCCGTGCGATCGACCCGCGCACCGATGCCACCGACCCCTTGATCCTGGGCACGTCGACGGCGGGCGGCGGCTTCTCGCTGTATGGCGACACGCTGGCGCGCGTGCTGCGGCAACGGATGGGTCAGCCGGTGATCCGTACGCGGACCACGCGCGGCACGACCGAGAACGTCGCGCTGCTGCTTGGTGAAAGAAGCGATGCCGAACGAGGCGATGCGGGCGCCATCGACATCGCGCTGATCCAGGGCACGGCCGCGAGCGAAATCTTCGAGCAGGGGCCGGCCAGCGGCCTGCGCATCCTGTTCGCGATGTACCCGAGCCCCGGCATGCTGGCCGTACCGACCGCATCGTCTGCGGCAGCGAATATTCAGCGGCTCGAAGACCTCGAGGGTCGGCGCGTCGTGTTCGGCGTGCGCAGCAGTGGACTCGTGACGCTGGGACGGCAGGTGTGCGCGGGCATCGGTCTCGACATCGACCGTGACCTCCAGGCGGTCTACGTCGACGAAGCCGCCGAGTCGCCGCGCATCGTGCTGCGCGGCGATGCGGCCGGGCTGTGGGGCGCAGGCGAAGGATGGCCGGGATTCACGCGACTGGCCGAAGCGCCCGGCGGCGCCCGCTTCATCGGTCCGTCCGTGCAACAGATTCCGGCGATCATCGAGCGCTATCCGTTGCTCAAGGCCATGGACGTCGCGCCGGACACCTATCCGGGCATCACCCGGCCACTGCCCACGGTGGGTTCGGTCAACTGGATCATGACGCGGGCTGACCTCCCCGACGGTCGTGCCGATGCGTTCATCGACGCCATGGTCCTGGTGCAGGATCAGCTCGCCGCCGCGTTGCCGCAGGCGGCCTTCAGCACGCTCGCCAACACGCTCGCGAGCGCGCCCGACGCGGCGCTGTTGCATCGGGTCGTGGCGCGTCGCGCCCGATCGTGACCGCCATGGCGATCACGGCATCAGATCGAGCCCGAGGTAATGCGTGCCCACGACCGGATTGAAGACGTACGGCTCGATCGGCACGAAGCCGAGCGCGCGATAGAGGGTCTGCGCCGACGTCATCTGCGGCAAGGTGTCGAGGACGATGCATCGATAGCCCGCGCCGCGCGCCTCGTCGCGGATGCGCTCCGCGAGTCGGCGACCGAGGCCGTTGCCGCGCGCGATCGGACGCACGTAGAGGCGCTTCATCTCGCAGCGCTCGTCGGCCAGCGGTCGCAACGCGACGCAGCCGACGATCAGCGCGTCGCGCGTCGCGAGCAGCAGCCGGCCGCGCGGCGGATCGTAGGCGCCGGGAAGACCGGCGACCTCTTCGTCGAAGCGCTGGAACGCGAGGTCGACGCCCAGGCTTTCAGCGTATTCGCGAAAGATCGCGCGCACCGCGTCGCGGTCGTCGGGAAAGACGGCGCAGCGAATGTCGATCATGATCCGCGACGGTTCGTCATCTCCCATCCATCCCCGAGGTCCCCCATGCATGTCCGAACGATCATAGCCGCCGTCGCACTCGCGGGCCTCGCGGTCCCCGCGTTCGCCGACGACGCCGCACTCCGCCAGGCCGCGCTTCAAAAAGCGGCATCGGCACCCACCCGCGAGGCCCGCTTCGTGGCCCGCGACGGCGCGCGTCATCCGGTCGAGGAGCTGTCGTTCTTCGGCGTCACGCCCGAGGCGACGGTGGTCGAGATCTGGCCGGGCGGCGGCTACTGGACGCAGATCCTCGCGCCGCTGCTGCACGACCGCGGCACGTACTACGCCGCGATGGGCACGCCCGACGGCAGCGAGGACGAACGCGGCTACGCGCTCTCGCCGCGCTTCCAGCAGATGCTCGACAGCGATGTCGGCATCTACGGCAACGTCAGGCTGACCGCGTTCGGTGCGCATCATCCGGAGCTCGCGCCGGCCGGCAGCGCCGACGTCGTGATGACCTTCCGCAACCTCCACAACTGGATGGCCGAAGACAGTGTTCCCGCGATGCTCGCCGCGATCCATCGCGCGTTGAAGCCGGGCGGCATCCTCGGCGTCGAGGACCATCGCGCCAACACGAAGTCGCCGCAGGATCCCAAGGCGGCCAACGGCTACGTGCGTCAGGACTACGCGATCGCGCTGATCGAGCAGGCCGGCTTCAAGCTCGTCGGGACGTCCGAGATCGACGCCAACCCGCGCGACACGGCCGACTGGCCGAAGGGCGTCTGGACGCTGCCGCCGACCTACGCGCTGAAGGACGTGGACCGCGCGAAGTACGAGGCGATCGGCGAGGCCGACAACTTCGTGCTGAAGTTCGTGAAGCGCTGACGCGACGCCTCCTTCACCGCGTCGGCAGAGCGCTTCGCACGGCGCCCCGGAGTTTCGCGCGGTCGATCGCGCGCTGCACGGTGCCGTCGCGTACCGCATCCTCGATGAACGCGGCCACGGCGCCGCTGCCGGCACGTCCCTTCGGGATGGCCGCTGCGAAGTGCTCGATGCCCCACTGTCCGTCGAGCACATGCGAGCCGGGCAGTGCGTCCGACATCTGGAACAGGATGCCCTTGTTCGTGGCGAACGCATCGAGCCGGTCGTCGGCCAGCATCATCAAGGCGGCCGCGAGAGTGGGCGTCGTCACGAGCACCGCGCCCGGATAGTCGGGCGCGAGTTCCGACGCCGTAGTGCTGCCGGCGCTCACGCCGATCAGCAGACCGGGCCGCTGCAGGTCATCGATGCGTCGGAGCGTCGAGGTCGCGGGCACCAGGAAGCTCTTTGCGACGTCCATGAACGCTGGCGAGAAGTCCATGTCGCGCGCCCGGGCCGGCGACGCGTTGGTGAACGTCACGTCCGCAGCGCCCTTCCTGATCGCCGCGAGTGCCTCTGCGTTGCTGGCGAAGACGATCGGCGCGAACGGTACGCCGAGCCTTGCGGCCAGGCTTTCACCGAGGTCGTGCCCGACGCCGCGCATGTCGCCAGTCACCGGATCGATCAGAACCGACGACGGGCTGCCGCGATATACCGCCACGCGCAACGCACCGCTCGGTGCGAGCGAGGAGACGTCGTGCGCATCGATCGCCGGCGTGACGGTGCAGCCGCAGAGCACCACGGAAAGGATGACAGCCACGCAGGCGCGGCGCCTGCGGTTCACCGAAGCCTCGCGACCGCTGGTCGATCGATCATCGTGCATGCCGCATCGTCACCCGA
>CAZZWS010000049.1:11489-14150 GCA_964657795.1 Beijerinckiaceae bacterium | reverse complement strand
CGGCAAGCCAAGAAACGGCAAGATGTGGGCATGCCTCGGCTCGACTCTGCCTATAAGCTTCGCATTGCGAGTCGATGGGTCTGGAGGCATGGGTTGGACGACGTCCTGGTGATCGGTGGTGGCAACGCTGCACTGTGTGCCGCGCTGATGGCGCGCGAGGCCGGCGCATCCGTCCGCCTGCTGGAAGCGTCGCCCCGCGCATGGCGCGGCGGCAATTCGCAGCACACGCGCAACCTGCGCTGCATGCACGACGCGCCGCAGGACGTGCTGGTGGACGGATACACCGAAGAAGAATACTGGCAGGATTTGCTGAAGGTTACCGGCGGCCGCACCAACGAAGCGCTCGCCCGTCTCGTGATCCGCGAGTCGGGGACATGCCGACCCTGGATGCAGAAGCACGGCGTGCGCTTCCAGGCGCCGCTGTCCGGCACGCTGCACGTCGCGCGGACCAACGCGTTCTTCATGGGCGGCGGAAAGGCGCTCGTCAACGCGTACTATCGCAGCGCCGAAGCGCTCGGCGTGGTCGTCGAGTACGACACGCCGATCGACGCGCTCGAGCTCGACGGACCGCACTTCGTCGCAGCGCGCAGCGGGGATCGGCGCTACGCCGCGCGCACCTGCGTGCTGGCCGCGGGCGGCTTCGAGTCCAACCTCGCATGGCTGAACGAGGCGTGGGGCCAGAACGCGCGCGGCGAATGGCCCGCGAAGCAGTTTCTCATCCGCGGCACGCGTTTCAACCAGGGCGTGGTGCTGAAAGCCATGATGGACGCCGGCGCGGACCTCATCGGCGACCCGTCGCAGTCGCACTGCGTCGCCATCGATGCACGCGCGCCGCTCTACGACGGCGGCATCTGCACGCGGGTCGACTGCGTGTCGCTCGGCGTCATGCTCAACCGCGACGGCGAACGCTTCTACGACGAGGGTGAGGACTTCTGGCCGAAGCGCTATGCGATCTGGGGCCGCCTCGTCGCGGAGCAGCCCGGCCAGATCGGCTACTCGATCATCGACGCGCAGTCGGTCGGACGCTTCATGCCGCCGGTGTTCCCTGGCACGCGCGCCGACTCGATCGACGAGCTCGCGCGAAAGCTGGAGTTGCCGGTGGAACGCGCGGTCGAGACCATCGCGACGTTCAACGCGGCCTGTCGCGTGGGCACCTTCGACCACACCATCCTCGACGACTGCCATACCGACGGCCTCGCGCCCGCCAAGACGCACTGGGCGCGACCGCTCGTCACGCCGCCGTTCTTCGGCTACGCCTTGCGACCCGGCATCACGTTCACGTACCTCGGCCTGAAGACCGACCACACCGCCGCCGTGCGCTTCGGCGACCGGCCCAGCGACAACCTCTTCGTCGCCGGGGAGATGATGGCGGGCAACGTGCTCGGCAAGGGCTACACGGCCGGCGTCGGCATGTCGATCGGCACGGCCTTCGGACGCATCGCCGGCACGCGCGCGGCCGCTGCTGCGGCCCATTCTCAAGGAACCCATCGTGCAGCTGCTTGAACGACTCATCGACGAAGCCCGGACCAGCATCATGCCGTCGGAGGGCCGGGCTTTCCATCAGGGCGGAGGACCGCAGCAGGGCATCCCCGCCATCGCGACGATGGTGCCGTCCGAGGTGGAGGTCGCGCGCCAACTGCAAATCTGCAACGCCTGCCGCTACTGCGAGGGCTTCTGCGCGGTCTTCCCCGCGATGACGCGACGACTTGCCTTCGGCAAGGCCGACGTCCACTACCTCGCCAACCTGTGCCACAACTGCGGCGCCTGCTATCACGCGTGCCAGTACGCGCCGCCGCACGAGTTCGCGGTCAACGTGCCGAAGGCGATGGCCGAGGTCCGGCTCGCGACCTACATCGACTACGCGTGGCCGACGCGCCTCGGTGCGCTCTATCGCAACAACGGGCTCACTCTCGCGCTCGCGCTCGCCGCAGGCCTTGCGCTGTTCCTGCTGTTGGCCATGTCAGTCGACGGTACGCTGACGCCAGGACCGCTCACCGGCAACTTCTACGCGGTCTTCCCGCACAACCTGATGGCCGGCCTGTTCGGCGTTGTCTTCACGTACGCGGCGCTCGCACTCGCGCTCGGCGTGAGGCGCTTCTGGCGCGACGTGTCGCCCGGCTCGGCCACGGCGCCGGCAGTCGGCGAGGCGACCCGCGACGTGCTCGGGCTGACCTATCTCGGCGGTGGTCACGGCGAAGGCTGCAACGAGTCCAGCGACCGCTTCACGCTCGCGCGCCGCCACTTCCATCACGCGACGTTCTACGGCTTCCTGCTGTGCGTGGCGTCGACTAGCACGGCGACGATCTACCACTACCTGCTCGGCCGGGAGGCGCCATACGCATGGAACAGCCTGCCGGTGGTGCTGGGAACGCTTGGCGGCATCGGCCTGCTGGTCGGCCCGGCCGGCCTGCTTTGGCTCAACCTGCGTCGCGACCCGGCGACAGCCGACAAGCAGCAGCGTCCGATGGACCGCGGCTTCATCGCGTTGCTGCTGCTGGCGGGCATCAGCGGACTGGCGTTGCTGCTCCTGCGCGACACGGGGGCCATGGCCTCGTTGCTGTGCATCCATCTCGGCATCGTGGCCGCTTTTTTCGCGACGATGCCGTACGGGAAGTTCGCCCACGGCATCTTCCGCAGCGCGGCGTTGCTGAAGTCGGCGAT
>CAZZWS010000049.1:0-11479 GCA_964657795.1 Beijerinckiaceae bacterium | reverse complement strand
ATCGAGAAGCGGCAACCGAATCGGGTCGCGCTGGGCGCGGATTGAGCGCGGCTGACACGGCGACACTGCAGGCTCCGGAGGCGTCGGGCTCCAGCGGCGATGTCCACGAATCATGGATGCCAGCTCGACGCCAGCAGCGCGTGCGCGCGGATGCCGTCCGCAGGATCCGCGTCCAGCAGGCCCGACAGCTTGCGAGCCGCCCGCACGACCTCCGGCGCGTGACGCAGCAGCGCGTCGTCTTTCGCGCGCGCGCGCTCGACCGACATCGACACGCAGATCGACCCAAGCACCGCACGTTTGCGACCGAAGACCGGGGCCGCGACGCTCGCCACGCCACGCTGTGCCTCGCCGAGCGACACGTGATAGCCGATGCGGCGAATCTCGTCGTAGAGCGCACCGCGCTGACCGATCGCGGCCAGGATCACCTTGCCCGGGGACCCGCGATCGAGCGGCAGCGCCTCGCCGACAGGCGTCGCCATCGCCAGCGGATGGTCGCCGTGGACGCGCAGCAGGCGTACGCGCTGCTGACCTTCGTAAGCAAAGAACGACGTGCTCTCGCGCGTCGCGCGCGACAGCCGATGGAGCGCCGGTTCGATCACGTTGTGCAGCGCGAACGCCGTCTGGTAACGCGCGGCCAGTCGTGCGGTCGCCGGTCCGAGCCGCCAGGCGCCGTCGTCGACCTGCACCAGATAGCCGACCGACGCGAGCGTGCGCGCGAGCCTCAGTGCGGTCGTCTTCGGCACGGTCGCGCGGCGCGCGAGTTCGCTCACCGTCAGCCGCTCGTCGTCGGGCCTGAAAGCGTCGAGCAGGCCGATCGCGCGGAGGACCGACACAACGTGTTCGTCGGCGGGCGGTGGTGGCGGGCGCTTCACGGGAGAACGGGACTTCGTCTTCTTGAACGATTCGGACGGATGCGGCGTGTTCCACCAGGTGGAACGTGATTGTGAGCCATCCGTCCGCTGCGTAAGCTGTGGTCGCACGATGCACGGCGGGGCGACCGGAGGCCGATGCGTCCGCACAGAACGCATCGCAACGATGGAGACCGCGTGTCGACCGACCGCAAACAGTCCCGGGTGATCGATTGCCACGGTCACTACACCACCGCACCATCGGCGCTCGAAGCGTGGCGGAAGCGGCAGATCGCGAGCCTAGCGTCGGGCGACGACGCGCCGCGTGCGAGCGAACTCCGCATCACCGACGACGAGTTGCGCGCCAGCGTGGAAGGCGCCCAACTCCGCCTGCAGCGCGAGCGCGGCACCGACCTCACCATCTTTTCGCCGCGTGCGAGCTTCATGGCGCATCACGTCGGCAATGCCGAGACCAGTGCGGCCTGGGCCGCGCTCTGCAACGAGACCCTGCATCGCGTCGTGGCCCTGCATCCCGACAACTTCGTCGGCGCCTGCATGCTGCCGCAATCGCCGGGCGTGCGGCCGGACGACTGCATCGCCGAGCTCACCCGCTGCATCGAGGAATACGGCTTCGTGTCGTGCAACCTCAATCCCGATCCGTCGGGCGGCCACTGGCGCGACCCGCCGTTGACCGACCGCTGGTGGTATCCGCTCTACGAACGCCTGGTGGAGCTCGACGTACCGGCGATGGTCCACGTCAGCACGAGCTGCAACCCGTGCTTCCACACGACCGGCGCGCACTACCTCAACGCCGACACCACGGCGTTCATGCAGTTCGTCGACTCGCGGCTGTTCGAGGACTTCCCGACACTGCGCTTCGTGATCCCGCACGGCGGCGGCGCGGTGCCCTATCACTGGGGACGCTTCCGCGGCCTCGCGCAAGACATGAAGCTGCCGCCGCTGACGGAGCACGTGCTCGGCAACGTCTGGTTCGACACTTGCGTCTATCACCAGCCCGGCATCGACCTGCTGCTGGACGTGATCCCCGACGACAACATCCTCTTTGGCGCCGAAGTGGTCGGCGCGGTACGCGGCATCGACGTCGAGACCGGCCATCCGTTCGATGACACGAAGCGCTACATAGACGCGCACCCGGGCCTGAGCGATGAGAGCCGTCGCAAGATCTTCGAAGGCAACGCGCGACGCGTCTTCCCGCGACTCGACCGGATCCTGGAGCAGCGCACGGAGATCACGGTATGAGCCAGACCCTCGGCGTCGTGATGCGCGGACTGCCGCGACCCGATGCGGCCGCGGTCGCCGCGCTGTCTGCCTACGGCGTCGCGACGATCCACGAGGCGATGGGCCGTCTCGGCCTCGCGTCGCCGGTGCTGCGACCGGTCTGGCGCGGCGCCCGTCTCTGCGGCCCCGCCGTGACGGTGCTCGCGCAGCCCGGCGACAACTGGATGCTGCATGTCGCCGCCGAACAGATCGTCGCCGGCGACGTGGTGGTAGTGGCCTGCACGAGCGCGAGCACCGACGGCTTCTTCGGCGAGCTGCTCGCGACATCGTTCCGCGCGCGCGGCGCGGTCGGCCTCGTCATCGACGGCGGTTGCCGCGACGTCCGGGAACTCGAAGCGATGGGCTTCCCGGTCTTCGCGAAGGCCGTCTCGGCACGCGGCACGATCAAGGCCACGCTCGGCTCGGTCAACGTGCCGGTGGTCTGCAGCGGCGTCGCGGTGGACCCGTACGACGTCGTGATCGCGGACGACGACGGCGTGGTCGTCGTGCCGCGCGAACGCGCGGCCGAAGTCGCCGACGCCAGCGCCGCACGCGAACAACCGGGCCCGACTCGCCGCCGGCGAACTGGGCCTCGACATCTACGCCATGCGAGGCAAGCTAGAACAGCTCGGCCTGCGCTATGTCGACGCCTGAAGGGAAAAGCATGGACTTCGAAACGACCTCGATGCACGCCGACGCGCTCGCGTCGACCGACGAAATGAAACCCGTCACGAGCCGCCCCGGCGTCCTCGACATCCCGTCGATGAAAGGCCATTGTTCCGAAGCCGAATGGAACGCGCGCGTCGACCTCGCCGCGTGCTATCGCCTGGTCGATCACTACGGCATGTCCGACATGATGGCCAACCACATCTCGTCGCACGTACCCGGCGAGCACGGCGCGTTCCTGATCAACCCATACGGGATGATGTACGAGGAGATCACGGCATCGTCTCTGATCAAGGTCGACCTCGACGGCAACATCCTCGCGCAGCCCGACTTCGGCGACCTGAATTACGGCATCAACAAGGCCGGCTATGTGATCCACAGCGCGGTCCATGCCGCGCGTCCCGAGGTGGCCTGCGTGATCCACACGCACAGCTGGGCGTCGATGGCCGTCGCGTCGCTCGAATGCGGCCTGCTGCCGCTGACGCAGACCGCGATGCGCTTCCTCAAGATCGGCTATCACGACTACCAGGGCGTGGTGCTGAACACCGAGGAGCAGGCGTCGCTGCTCGAAGACCTGGGCCACGGCGAGGCGGTCATCTTCCGCAACCACGGCGCGCTGGTCGTCGGTCGCAGCGTCGGCGAGGCCTTCAACTGGATGCATCGGCTGGAACTCGCGTGCCGCGCGCAGATCGGCGCGATGTCGTGCAACACGCCGCTGCGCGCGGTGCCCGCGGAAGTGCTCGAAGAGACCTGGAACAACTACCAGCCGTCCACGCGTCGGCCGTACGGCTTGATGGAATGGCCCGCGCTGCTGCGCAAGCTCGACCGCATGGACCCGAGCTTTCGCGACTGACCGGCCCACGATGAAGAAGAGGCACACGATGCACCGCAGACCCTGGCTGGCCGCTACCGCGATCGCGCTCGCCGCGATGGCGTTCACGACGCCGGCTCGCGCCGACAAATTTCCTGACAAGACGATCACGCTTGTCGTGCCATTCGCGCCCGGCGGCAACCTCGACATCGTCGCGCGCACGCTGGCGCCCGCGCTGCAGGCAGCGCTCGGGCAATCGGTAGTGGTCGACAACCGGACCGGCGCCGGCGGCGTCGTCGGCGCGTCGTTTGTCGCGCGTGCGAAGCCCGACGGCTACACGATCGTCATCAGCACGCCGAACGCCATCGTCGTGTCGCCGCTGATCACGAAGACCAATTACCAGCTCGACAACTTCGCACCGATCGGGTCGGCCAGCACCACGCCGCTGCTGATCGTCGTCAACACGAAGAGCCGCTTCGCCGACATCAAGTCGTTCATGGCCGAGGCACGTGCGAAGCCGGGCACGATCAACATCGGCCACTCGGGCAACGGCACGACCAATCACGTCGCGATCCTGCAGCTCGAACAGGACGCGAAGATCAAGCTGACGCCGGTGCCGTATCGCGGCTCGGGACCGGCGCTCACCGACCTGATGGGCACGCAACTCGACGCGGTGCTGGACCAGCTCACGAGCTCGGCCAACTTCATCCACGGCGGCTCGCTGCGGGCCATCGCCGTGCTCGCGAAGGATCGCGAACCGACGCTGCCCGACGTGCCGACGATGCGCGAGGCGGGCGTCAAGGACTTCGACGCCAGCACCGAGGCCGGCCTGCTCGCGCCCGCGGGCACGCCGAAGTACGTCGTCGACACGCTCAACGCCGCCTTGCGCAAGGCGCTCACGGATCCCAACGTGACGAAGACGCTGAACTCGATCGGCAGTCCGGCACATCCGTCGTCGCCGGAGCAGTGGGGCGCGACGCTGAAGAGCCAGCAGGCCGAGGCGCAAAAGCTCGCGAAGGCCGGCGTGCTGCAGCCCGAGTAACCATCGGCGCACCCTGGCGATGACCCGTCCCTGCTTGCCGGCGCTCGATGTCGTCGCGCCGCCTTCGTTCGCCCTTCCCGCCCGCGCCTGCGACAGCCACGCGCACGTGTTCGGGCCGTTCGACGCCTATCCGCTGGCCGACGATCGCAGCTACACGCCGGCCGAATATCCCGCCACCGCGTTCCTCGCGCACATCGACGCACTCGGCTTCGCGCGTGGCGTACTGGTGACCGGCAGCGCCAGCGGCAAGGACAACGGTGCGGTGCTCGCGGCGCTGCAGGCCGCGCCCGATCGCTTGCGCGGCGTGGTGGTGCCGGCGCTCGACACGACCGACGCCGACATCGAACGCTGGCACGCGGCCGGCGTGCGGGGCATCCGCGCCAACCTCTTCAAGCGCGACGGTCACGCGGTCTATCGCAACGGCATCGGCCTCGACGTCCTCGAAGCCCTGGCGCCGCGCATCGCGGGCCTCGGTTGGCACGCGCAGATCTGGATCCATGCGCCCGACCTGCCGGAGCTCGGGCCGCGCCTCGTCGCGCTCGGTGTGCCGCTGGTCGTCGATCACATGGGTCGCATGTCGACGGAGCGCGGCGTCGACGATCCCGGCTTTCGCACGTTGTGCGCGATGCTCGCCGACGGCGACGCCTGGACCAAGATCTCGGGCGCCGACCGCAACACCGTCGACGGTCCGCCGTATAACGACGTCGATCCGTTCGTGGCCGCGCTGCTCGATGCCAACCCGTCGCGCATCGTGTGGGGCAGCGACTGGCCGCACATAAATTACTTCGAGCCTCGACAGATGCCGGACGACACCGCGCTGGTCGACCTGCTCGCCCGCTGGTTGCCCGACGCCGCGCTGCGCCGGCGCATCCTGGTCGAGAACCCGGCGACGCTGTACGACTTCGAGACCGACTTGCAGCCCGACCTCGCACGCGGCCTGGCGTCCCGCGTCGCGATGCGCGAGGCCGAGTGAGCGACGCGCCGCAGGACCCGGTCCGCATCCTCGCGTCGGCCGAGGCCCGATCGCTGCTCGCGTCCCGCATCGCCGGCGCGCTCGACTCGCGGCCGTCCGTCTTCGTCCCCCCCGGTGAGGACGCCGACCTCGCGTTCGTGTCGCGCGACATCACCGGCCTGTCGACCAAGCATGCCGTGCTGCCGGCGACGCAGGCCTTCTACGACGCGCTGCTCGCCGCGCCCAGCCTGCGCTGGGTCCACGCGCATTCGGCCGGGGCCGATCGACCGATCTACGCGACGCTGCGGTCGCGCGGCGTGCAGGTCACGACGTCGTCGGGCGCCAACGCGACGATCGTCGTGCAGACCGCGCTCGCCGGCATCCTCGGGATGACGCGCTGCTTCCCGCAGTTGATGGCGGCCCAGCGTGCGCACACCTGGAAGCCGCTGGTCGCGACGGGCCAGCCGCGCGATCTCGCGGGGCAGACGGCGGTCATCGTCGGCTGGGGACCGATCGGACGAGGACTGGCCGGGCTGTTGAAGACGATCGGCGTCCACGTGATCGCGGTCCGCAGCAGCAACGAAGCGGCGGATGGCGCGGACGCGACCGTCGCGTTCGAGAACATCGCCGACGTCCTCGGACGCGCGGACTGGCTCGTCCTCGTCTGCCCGCTCACCGACCGCACGCGCGGGCTGGTCGACGGTCCGGCGCTGCGACGATTGCCCACGGGCGCCCGCGTCGTCAACGTCGCGCGCGGCGAGGTCGTCGACGAGGCCGCGCTGATCGACGCGTTGCGCTCGGGCGCGCTCGGCGGCGCCTACCTCGACGTGTTCGAGCACGAACCGTTGCCGACCGACTCGCCGCTGTGGGACCTGCCGAACGTGATGATCACGCCGCACACCGCCGGGCAGTCCGAAGGCAACGAGCGTCGCGTCGAGCAGGCGTTCCTGGACAATCTCGCCCGCTGGGCTCGCGGCGAGTCGCTGCACAACCGGTCCGCCTGAAAACCAAGCGGCCGCGATCGACCTCGCCTCCGCGCATCATGTGATCCCATGCCCCGTTTCTCCGCCCACCTGACCCAGCTCTTCACCGAGCATCCGTTCGCCAACCGCTTCGAGGCCGCTGCGCGCGCGGGCTTCGTCGCCTGCGAGTTCCGTTCGCCGTTCGAGCAGCCGCCCGAGGACATCGCCGCGTGGTCGCGCTCGGCTGGCCTGCCGATCATCCTGTTCAACGCGCCGGCCGGGGACTGGGCTGCGGGCGAGCGCGGGATCGCGGCGTTGCCGGGGCGCGAGGCCGACTTCCGCGAGGCCGTCGACCGGACCGCACGCTATGCCGACGCGCTCGACGTACCGATGGTCCACGTGATGGCCGGCATCGTGCCGGCCGGCGCCGATCGCGCCGCGTGCCGCACGACGTTCGTCGCCAACCTACGCTCTGCGGCCCGCGCGCTCGCATCGTCGAATCGCATCGTGCTGATCGAGGCCATCAACGGCAAGGACGTCCCCGGCTACTTCCTGTCGACGCAGGCCGACGCGCACGCCCTCCGTGACGCCGTCGGCGAGCCCAACCTGTTTGTGCAGATGGACTGCTATCACGCCGCGATGACCGAAGGCGCGAGCGAAGTCGCGCGCATCCTGGAAGCGCGCATCGACGCGATCCGCCACATCCAGATCGCCGGTACGCCGGGCCGTCACGAACCGGACACTGGCACGCTCGCCTACGCGCCGCTCTTCGACCTCGTCGATGCCCTCGGCTACAGCGGCTGGATCGGCTGCGAATACGTCCCGGCGACGTCGACCGATGCGGGCCTCGGCTGGCTGCAGGCCGTGAAGCATGCGCCGATCGATGCCGACGACGAGATCGACTCCGCGCGCGACGAAACCGTCGATGAAGACGCCGGCAATGCACGTCCGTCGGGAAGCGTCGCATGAAGATCGGCTTCTCCGGCCTCGGCCAGATGGGCGAGCCGATGGCGATGAACCTGCTGAAGAGCGGCGAGCCGCTCGTGGTCCACGCGCGTCGACCCGAAGCCCATGCACGACTCGTGCAGGCCGGCGCGACCGGCACGACATCGTTGGAGGACCTCGCCGCGGCCGACGTGATCTTCCTCTGCCTGTCCAACGGCGAGGCCGTCGAGGACGTGCTCCTCGGCGACCACGGCCTGTTGCCGCATCTGCGCGCCGGCCAGATCGTCGTCGACACCAGCACCATCGGCTACGCGACCACGCTGCGCGTCGCGCAGGCGCTGGCGGCGCGCGAGGTCGCGTTCCTCGACGCGCCGATCTCCGGCATGCAGAAGCGCGCGGTCGACGGCACGCTGACCATCATGTGCGGCGGCGACGCAGACACGCTCGAACGCGTGCGGCCGCTGCTCGCGTTGATGGGCGACCGGATCCTGCACATGGGCGTGGTCGGCAACGGCCAGCTCGTGAAGCTGATCAACCAGCTGCTGTTCGACATCAACGTGGCCGCGCTCGCCGAGCTGCTGCCGATGGCCGTGAAGATGGGGCTCGATCCCGTCAAGGTCGGCGAGATCGTCAACAGCGGCACGGGGCGCAGCTACGCATCCGAGTTCTTCGTGCCGCGCATGCTCGACGGCGACTTCGCGCAGGGCTATCCGTTGCAGGACGCGTACAAGGACCTCGTCAGCGGCGCGGAGCTCGGCGCGAACCTGTGCATCCCGATGCCCGTCCTCGCCGCGGCGACGGCGACCTACCAGACCGCGCTGCTGCAGGGACACGGGGCGTCCGACAAGGGCGCGATGATCAAGGTCTACGAACCATTGCTCGGTGTGCGCTTCCGCAAGCCCGGCATGAACTGACGACACCACGACGGACACGATGAGCGACAACGAAACCCGGCCGGTCGGCCTCGACAACGGCCTGACCAACTACGGCGACCTCGACTTCGCGCGTTACCTGCGACGCTCGTTCGCGCGCTCGATGGGCCTGTCGGCGACGCTGCTGAACAAGCCCATCGTCGGCATCGCGATGACGCCGTCGGACTTCAACAACTGCCATCGCACGATGCCCGAGCTGGTCGAGGCCGTGTCGCGCGGCGTGCTCGCGGCCGGCGCGTTGCCGCGCGCGTTCCCGACCGTGTCGCTCGGCGAGGTCTTCCTCAACCCGACGAGCATGGTCTATCGCAACCTGATGGCCATGGACACCGAGGAGATGATCACCGCGCAGCCGATGGATGCCGTGGTGCTGATCGGCGGCTGCGACAAGACCGTGCCCGCGCAGCTGATGGGCGCGGCGTCGGCCGACCTGCCGGCGATCCAGCTCGTCACCGGTCCAATGATGACGGGCCGGCATCGCGGCCAGCGGCTCGGCGCGTGCACCGACTGTCGCGGCTTCTGGGGCAAGTACCGCGCGGGCGCCATCGATCGTCAGGAGATCGATCTCGTCGAGGGTCGGCTGTCGGTCACGGCCGGCACGTGCGCGGTGATGGGCACGGCCAGCACGATGGCCTGCATCGCCGAGACGCTCGGCATGTCGCTGCCGGGCACGGCGGCCATCCCCGCGGTGCACGCCGACCGCCTGCGCGCCGCCGAGGAGAGCGGGCGCGCGGCCGTGGCGCTGATCGCCAATCCGATCCGGCCGTCGCAGGTCATCACGCCGCATTCGGTCGAGAATGCGTTCCGCGTGCTGATGGCGATCGGCGGCTCGACCAACGCGATCGTGCATCTCACCGCGGTCGCGGGACGGCTCGGCATCCGCGTGTCCAACGAGCGCCTCAACCAGTTGTCCGACGAGACGCCGGTGCTGGTCGACCTGAAGCCGGTCGGCGACGGCTACATGGAGGACTTCCACGCGGCCGGCGGCGTCGGCGCACTGCTGCGAGAGTTGAAGCCGCTGCTGCATCTCGACACCATCGACGTGACCGGCCGCACGCTGGCCGAGCGTCTCGACGCATCCATCGACCCCGCGTTCGACTGGGTCGATCGCAAGGTCATCCGACCGTTCGACGACCCGGTCTCGAGGGTAGGCGGCCTTGTCGCGCTGTCCGGCTCGCTCGCGCCCGACGGCGCCATCTTCAAGCGCGCGGCGGCGACGCCTGCGCTGTTCGAATCCGAAGGTCGCGCGGTGGTGTTCGACGGACTCGAGGACCTCGCGAAGCGCATCGACGACCCGGACCTCGACGTCGAGGCCGACGACTTCCTCGTGCTGCAGAACATCGGTCCGCAGGCGGCCGGCATGCCCGAGGCCGGCTACCTGCCGATCCCGAAGAAGCTCGCGCAGGCCGGCGTCAAGGACATGGTGCGCATCTCCGACGGCCGCATGTCGGGCACCGCGTTCGGCTCGATCGTGCTGCACGTCGCGCCCGAGTCGGCGATCGGCGGTCCGCTCGCGGCCGTGCGCAACGGCGACCGCATCCGGCTGTCGATCGCCGAGAAGCGCATCGACCTGCTGGTCGACGCGGCCGAGATCGAACGTCGCCTCGCGACCCATCAGCCGTTGCCGATGCCGCCACGCGGCTACAAGGCGTTGTATCGCCGGACCGTGCTGCAGGCAGGCGGCGGATGCGACTTCGACTTCCTGACGGGCGATGGCGCCGGACGTGACGAAGAAACGCGCCGGGACGACGCGTCGTGACCGTCCGCATTCCCGCCGAACGCCTGCGCGCCTTCACGGCCGACGCGCTCGAACGCGCGGGCCTCGATCGCGCGTCCGCCGAGCGCGCCGCGGAGCTGATGAACCGCGCCGACCTGCAGGGCTCGGACGGCCACGGCGTGATCCGGCTCGCGCCGTACATCGCGCGCATCGAGGCCGGTGGCATCAACCTGAAGCCGGACATCCGTGTCGTGCAGGAACGCGCGGCGACGGCGGTCGTCGACGGCGACAACGCGATGGGGCATCTCGTGATGGACCGGGCCGCACAGCTCGCGATCGAGAAGGCGAAGACCGCGGGCATCGGCTGGGTCGGCACGCGCTTCAGCAATCACGCCGGTCCCGCGTCGCTGTACGCGCGCATGCCGCTCGAGCACGACATGATCGGGCTGTACTTCGCGGTCGGCAACGCCAACCACCTGCCGCCGTGGGGCGGGCTCGACATGCTGCTGTCGACCAACCCGATCGCGGTCGCGGTGCCGTCGGGCGGCGGCAACGATCACCTGCCGATCGTGCTCGACATGGCGACCACCGTCGCGGCTTACGGCAAGGTCAAGGCGCTGGCGCAGAAGGGCGAGCGGATGCCCGAAGGCTGGATGATCGATCGCCAGGGCAACGCGCTGCTCGACCCGCAGCGCGCGTCCGAAGGCTTCCTGCTGCCGATCGGCGGCTACAAGGGCTACGGCCTCGCGTTGATGGTCGGCCTGCTCGCCGGCACGCTCAACGGCGCGGCGCTCGGCAAGGACACGATCGACTTCAACGCCGACCAGAAGACCACCACCAACACCGGCCAGGCGATCTGCGCGATCGACCTCGCGGCGTTCGGCGACGTGGCGGCGTTCAAGACCCGCGTCGACACGCTGGCGCACGACCTGCGCAGCAGCGAACGGATGCCCGGCGTCGACCGCATCTGGCTGCCGGGCGAGCAGAGCGCGTTGAAGCGCGTCGAGTATCTGCGCCACGGCGTGCCGGTGGCCGACGGCGTGGTGAAGACACTGGCCGCACTCGCGACGCGGCTCGGCATCGCGCCGCTGCGGATCGATTGACTGCGATGGGCTCGATGAGTCGGTCGTGGAGACTGCGAACACGGACGACTCGCGGTCGCCTACGTATCGGTCACCCCGGCGCAGGCCGGGGGCCCGGGTTCTTCGCCAGCCCGTTCGTTCGAAGGCCGTTTCGCCCCTGAACGAACGACGCAATGCACGACGCGATGGACGACTTGCAGCGCGTCCTCATCAACCAAGGAGACGAAATGATTCGAAGGATGTCCTT